>CAZCPB010000099.1:0-13992 GCA_964500365.1 uncultured Phycisphaeraceae bacterium | reverse complement strand
CCGCCCGGAATTCCCGCCCGGCGAGCGTGCGCGTGCTCGCAGGCTCCATCGCCGCCGCGATGGACGCGACCTCTTCCGGCATGGCGCCCATGATGCCGAGGACCACGGGCGGATTGTTGCTCCTTCGCGCTTCAACACCTTATGGGCCGAACCGCGGTACTGGCAGCGACTCCGCCGGCACCCGTGCGTGTGGCGCGCACGAAAACGCCCGGGAAGGCCCGGGCGCTGACGCTCGAATTCTCTACGACGCGGCTCAGCGTTCGGAAGGGCTGACCGTTGAATCGGATTCCACCGTCGCGAGCAGTGTGCGGGCGTGAGCGTTGGTCGGGTCGAGCTCCGCGGCCTTGGCGAAGCAGCGACGGGCCTCGTCGTGCAGGTTCAGCTTCTGGTCCACCATGCCCAGCATGATGAGCGTGCGGGCGCTGGGCTCGGCCTCGACGGCCTTGATGAACGCCTTGCGAGCGTCTTCCAGCCGGCCCTCGCGCTGGAGCTGGAGGCCCTGCATCAAGTGACCCTCGACGCGTCGGGGCGAGAGGGCGACGACGCGTGCCGCGGCCTGGCGGACGCGGATCGGGTCGTTCAGTTCGTAGGCGATGTTCGCGAGGCCGATCCACGCCTCGACGTCGGCCTGGCCGGCGTCACCCTTGGTGAGCTTGAGGAAGAGCTCGCGGGCCTCCATCGGGCGCTGGACCTCGACGAGGCAGCGGGCCCGGAGGTGGTGCAGGTCGCGCCGGGTCAGCTCGGTGTCCTCCTTGGTGAGGCGGGCGAGGTTGTACTCGGCATCGCCGAACTCGGCGTTGGCGATCTGGGCGCGGACGAGGTCCTCGGTGATCGCCTTGTCGTCGGGGGCGAGCAGGTGCGACTCGGTGAAGAGCGCGACGGCGTTCGGGGTCTGGCCCTTCATGAGGGCGATGTGCCCGAGGGTCTGCTTGACGCCGGCGTTGTGCTCGAAGGCGGCGCCGCGCGAGTCGAGGAACTCCTCGGCCTCGTCGAGGCGCTTGAGTTCGACGAGCATCTCGGCGGTCGCGATGGCGTACTGGGCGTTGGCCGGGTCGAGGTCGGCCGCGGCACGGTAGTTGGTCAGCGCCGTCTCGGGCTGGTCGATGCGCTCGTAGGCGATGCCGAGGTAGTACGGGGCGTCGGGGCCGGAGGGGTCGAGGGCCGCGGCCTTGGCGAACGACTTCATGGCGGCGTCAATCTCGCCCTTTTCCATCAGGATGCGCCCGTGGAGCACGTGGCTCTTGGCGACGGTGTTGTTGATGTTGAGAGAGCGGCCGATGGCCTTCTCGGCCTTGGCGAGGTCGCCGGCCAGGAACGCCTGGTTGGCCGTCTGCCACTCCGTCGCGGCCTTGATCTCGAGCATGCGCTCCTTGGCGCGCGAGGAGTGCTCGGCGCTGCGGCCGCTCTGGCCGGTGCAGCCCGAGAGCAGCGCAACGCAAAGGGCGGCGCACGCCCCCATGGTCCGTGCCGCCGCCCTGAAGTTCGTGGTCGTCGTCATGTCGGGGACTCCGGTGCTGGGCTCCCCGTCACGGCGTCGTGCCGCGCTCAGCGGCGCTGAGCGGAGGAGAGCGTGGTGCTGGCCGCCGGGCTGAAGACCGTCTCGCACCAGGTCACGAACCTGGCGAGCTGGGCGACGATCTCGCGGGCGGCGGGGTTGGCCTCGGCCGCGGCGCCCTTGGGCTCGACCGGCGGGGTGGCCGGCTGGTCCTCGGGCGTCTCCTGGCTATCGGTCGGCGGGAGGCTCGGGTTGAGCGGCTCGGTGAGGTAGGCGGGGGCGAGTTCCTTGCCCGGCGCGATCTCCTCGCTCTGATTGGGGTCGTCGGTCGGCTCGGGGAGCGGCGAGGGCTCGTAGAAGGGCTGGTGATCCTCCGGCGGGGGCAGCTCGTCGCCCGGCATCGGGTCGTTGAAGTCGTCCACGGGGGGCAGGTCGGCGGGCTGGAAGTCCGCCGGGGGCACGTCCGTGGGCTGGGGCTCCGCGGGCTGCTGCTGGTCGAAGGGCTGAGTGAACGGCTCGCTCAGGGGCGCCGTATCGGCCGGCTGCTCCGGCGGGAAGATCTCGACGGGCTCGGCGCTGACGGGCTCGGGCTCGACGGGCATCGCCTGCTCGGTCTCGACGGTCGAGATCGAGGCGCTGCTCCCCTCGGGCCCGATGATGTCCTCGAGCGAGAACGTCTGGTTGAGGCTCTCGGTCTCGGCGGGCGTCTCGGTGGTGACCTCGGCGCTGCGGGCGTCCATCTCCTTGTTCAGGATGTCGTCGAGCATGCTGCGGTTGGGCCAGACCTTCTTCTGGCCGCCGAGCTTGTCGCGCATCGCGATCGCGTCGGGCTGCATCGGGTTGAGGGCCAGCGACTGCTGGACCTTCCAGAGCGCCTCCTGGGTGTCGCCGGCGTCCGCGGCCTTCTTGGCGTCGATCAGCTTCTTGCCGGTCATCCGCTCGCGGCTCCAGGGCAGGAGGCCCTCGCGGGTGCCGACGCGGACGCGCTCGACGTAGTCCTTGCCCTGTTCGCCGGCCTCGGCGAGCACGTCGTCGTTCACGATCGACGGCGTGATCATGAAGATGATCTCTTCACGCTTGGTCGTGTCGTCCTGGCCGCGGAACGCCGCGCCCAGGAAGGGGATGTCGCCCAGGAACGGCACCTGACGGCGCCCCGTCTGGGTGGACTCGCGGAAGAGGCCGCCGAGGACGATGGTCTGGCCGTCGCGGACCAGGACGTTGGTCACGAGCTCGTTGGTGATCTCGTCGGGGATCGTGACCTCGGCGCCGGACGAGTCCTTGGCGTCGCGGATGATCGCCTCCGAGACCTGCGGCTTGAGCTCCATCCGGATCATGCCGTCGTTGGCGACGAAGGGCCGGAAGTAGAGCTGCGTGCCCGTGTCGAGGAACTCGACCGACTGGGTCGTCGTGGTGTCGGTGCTGGTGGTGTTGAGGTAGCCGACCTTGCGACCGACGAGCACGCGGCTGGGCTGGCGGTTGAGGGCCAGGATCTTGGGGTTCGAGAGGATGTTGGTGTCCGTCACCTCGTCGAGCATCTTGACGAAGACGGCGACGTCGTTGTCGATCAGGCCGAACTTGAGCGTGCCGGGGCCGGCGGTGTTGCCGTACGAGCCGACGCCCGCGCGGGCCTCGCCGTCGGCGATGCCGGGGGCGGGCGACGTGCCGGGCAGGATCAGGCGGTTGACCGCATCGAGGGGCGAGGCGAAGTCGGTGAAGTCCAGGTCGCCGATGATCGAGAAGTCAACGCCCCAGGCGTTGTCCTCGGTCAGCTGCGTCTGCAGGATCGTGGCCTCGACGAGGACCTGCGCCGGGCGGGTGTCGAGCTGGCGGACGAGCTTCTCGATCTCGTCCACGTGGTTCTGGTAGTCGTAGACGACGAGCGTCGAGGTGCTGGCGAACTCCTCGTTGCCCAGCGGGGTCGCGCCGACGTTCGGGAAGTCCTTGGCCTTGCCGTTGGTCTTGATCTGGCCGCCGTCGGAGAGCAGCGGCTTGACGAACTCGGCGGCGTCGATGGCGTTGAGGTAGTTGAGGTTCACGACCTTGGAGACGCGGACGCGCGACGCCTTCTCGATCTGCTGGAGCTCCTCGAGCGTGTACACGTAGATGAAGTTGCCCTTGTCGATGTAGCCGTAGCCGTTCACGTGGAGGATCGCGTCGAGGGCCTCGTAGAACGTCACGCCGTACAGGTCGGCCTTGACCTTGGCGTTCACGTTGTTGCTGGCCACGATGTTGCGCTGGCTCTGGATCGAGAGCATCTGGAGGACGTTGGCCAGGTCCTCGTCGTTGACGTGCAGGTCCACGACCAGGTTGTCGTCAACCTTGACGCGGGCCGTCTGGGCCGTCGTGCCCGGGTGAGACGTGCCGGGGTCGCCGTGCAGGACCATCCCGCCGCCGGTGGCCGTCTCGCCGCCGGGCTGCACCTGGCTCGCCGCCGGGAAGCCCTGGCTGGGGATCACCGAGCCGTTATTGGGGGGGGTCTGCGCCAGGCCCGAGGGGGCGCCGGCGGTCACGGCCAGCGCGGCCGCGGAGCAGGCGAACGTGGTACGCACAGGGTTCGAGACGCGAGCCGACCGGTTCCGCTTGCCCATGGACGTGTTCCTCGGGATGGTTTCGCTTCGTGCGGACCGGCGAGCCCGTGTTGGTCGCCCGCCGCCCTCCTGGTTCCGAGCAACTTTCGTCTGTTTGAAGGGGGTACTTTGGGCACTTGAGGCGAACCTCCGTTGAATGGGAGGACAGGGCAAGCTCTGCGGGCGGGGAGGCTCGGCGCGCGCCGGGACGGGCGCGTGATTCTCGGGCCCCCGCTCGGCGCCGCGGCGGCGGAACGCGGACCCTCGGCGCGGTGACGGCGCGGTCACGCCCACTTGCCGCGGGTCTGTACATAGATGGGAGGGGAGGGGGCGCTTCGCGTGGCGCGGCCCGCGATCAGCGCGGAGCGTCGATCGAGGTCGTCGCGGCGGGCACGGACGCCTCGCGCGGCTCGGCCAGCACCGTGCGGGGGATCCCCGCCACCATCCGCAGCTTGGCCCAGATCAACAGACCGAGCACCAGCGCGGCAAGGATCGTCGAGCGCATCGACCGTGATCGGCGTCTGTGCATGGCTTCGGCCTCGCTCAACCGCTCGTCCGCTTGACGGTGATCCGGCCCGTGTAGGCCTCGACCGTGATCGTGAAGGTCTGATCGGAACCCGTCACCTGGATGACGCCGTTGGGCGCGGGCGTGTTGCCCCCGGGCTCGGTCACCGGGCCGCCCATCTCGTCGAAGATAAGCGTCTGGCCGCCGTCGAAGTCCACCGAGACGAACGAGAAGTTCCCGAAGTCCTTCCCGGCCAGGCGGGTCTCGCGGAGCGTGTCGAGGTCCTCGTCCACGTCCGAGCCGTTGATCTCGACGATCGCGTAGCGGTTTTCATCGGGATGGAACACGACCGCGCGCCCCTTCTGGAACGCGAGCGCGTCGGACTGCGCCTCGGCGATGTCGGCGACGATGGTCCGCACCGCCGCCTGCACGCGCAGCACGCCCGTGCCCTTCATGTTCGGCACGACCAGCGACGCGGCGATCCCGAGGATCACCACGACGATGAGGACTTCGATCAGCGTGTACGCGCGAACCGACCTGCGCAGCGTGCTCATGGCTCTCCCTCCGGAGGCGCTCACTTCGGCGGCGCGGGGACAGGCGTCGGCTTGCCCCCGTTCTCGCGGGGCATCTCGACGACCTTCACCGCCAGCGGGCCCTTGAAGCGGCCCTCCAGCGCCCCCAGACGCTGGTTCATCGAGCGGAGCTCGGCGATCATCTCCTTGCGCTGCTCGGCGGCGGAGACGCGGGCGTTCAGTTCGTTCTCTTCCGGAGGTCCGGCGAGGGCGGCCGAGGCCAGGCCCGGCGTGCCGGCGGACTCCGGGCGCGCCTGCGAGGCGAGCAGCAGCCCGAGCAGGACGGCGTTGGCGGTGAGCACGAGGTTGAGGTAGCCGCCGCGTGAGCGGGGCGCGCCGGGGTGTGCGGTGTTCATGCTCATGCCATCGGCCTCCGGGGAGCGTGCGATGAGGAGCGGGCCGGGGATTCGGCGCCGGTTACTTGGGGAAAGGGCGGTCGAAGCCGTCGAACCCGCCCGCCCAGACCTCGCCGGTCGCGCTGTTATAGATCCAGCCGTGGGTGGTGACGTACGAAACGTCGGGCGCCGCGCCCAGCACGATGGTCTTCGACACCGCGGGCGGCACCCAGAAGTTCTGGGGCACCTCGCGCAGGCAGACCGGGAGCATCCCGCCCCAGGTCCCCGCCCCGGCCGTGACGTCCGGGTAGACGCCGTTGTGCGTGGCGTGGTAGTACGACACGGCGCGCCGCACGCGCTGGAGCTGGTCGAACGTCGCGGTCTCGGCGCTGTCGGAGACGGCCTTGGAGAACTGGGGCACCACCACCGCGGCGAGGATGCCGAGGATCACGACCACGATCAGGATCTCGACGAGCGTGAATCCGCGGAGCAATCGCCTGAGCATCGGGCCCCTCCCGCGGCGCCACGGGGGTCACTCGACCCGACCGCGCGCCGCTCGCGTCCGAAAAACGCCCGGCCCCGCGAGGGGCCGGGCGTCGAAACGATCAGGTCAACAGACCTCGAGCGGGCGCTCAAAGGCCGTTGCGCACTTCGCCGAGAGCCTCGTCGAAGTTGTTGGCGCCGAAGTCACCGGTGGCGTCGTCGTAGGCCCACGCGGCGATGCCGTCACCGTCCATCTGGCCGGTGGCCAGGTCGAGCGCGCCGGCCGCGACCGTCGAGGTCGAGGGGCTCATGGCCGGGTTCTTCGGGGCCGCCTTGATGTAGCCCTTCTCGATCATGACGCTCCAGCCCGTGCCGGCGGGGTAACCCGCGGGGTCGGCGACGAGCTCGGCCAGCGTCGGGTACGCGCCCTCGCGGGCCTTGTACAGCTCGAGCTGGTTCTGGATTTCCTTGATCTGGGCCTTCAGGTTGCCGCCCTGGCTGTCCTTGGTCGCGTTGGCGAACTGCGGGACGACGATGGCGGCGAGGATGCCCAGGATCACGACGACGATCAGGATTTCGACGAGGGTAAAGGCCTTGTTCCGACGCGTACGCATGCTGAGAGCTCCTTCCGACTGCCGTGGGTTGACTGGCGCGAGGCGTGCAAGCCGCGGCCGCGACTCCTCCGCCGTCTCCTGACCGGGCCGCCACGCACGACCCGGCCGTGCGGCCCCGGGAACTCCCCGCGGCCGCGGCGCCGCGCCCCGCGAGGGCCCGGCGTACCGACGGAGACGCGACGCGCTGTCGGCGTCAACCTCGGCTCAGGGCAACATCGGATACGCCGGACGCGCTGGTAAGGGGGCGGCGCCGAGGGTCGCGCCGGGGCGACGGTTATGAGGGGTGGGCAAGATCGCGGTCCGCGGCGCGCAGGACCGGGAGGGGTTATTTCCCTCGGAGTGGGATCTCGGACGCCGGGCGCAGGTCAAAGCCGACGTGAGCCTGCCGAACGAGAAGAAAAGACTCGTGGCCCGGTTCCCGGGCTTGTCGCCTTCGGCAAGCGCGCCCCCGCCAACGTCGGCAGCGCCCCCGATTGGGCGAGGACAACTACTCGCACGCTCAAAACCGCTTGTGCGCAGGCTTCTCCGCCGGCCCACCGACCCCGAGAATCGCTCGCGCCAGCCTCAGGTCCGCCGCCCGCGTGATCTTGACGTTCCGAACGTCCCCGTCGATCACGACCACGTGCGGGAACTTCACGCCCTCGCGCCCCGCGGGCGTTGCGAGCAGCCGCTCGACCAGCCCCGCGTCGTCCGTCCCGCTGAGGTCGCTTTGCGCGTACGCCCGGCGCAGGAGCCCGGCCTCGAACACCTGCGGCGTCTGCACGGCGTAGACGCCCCCGCGGTCGATCGTCCGCTCGATCACGCGCCGCGACTTTGATTTCGGCGCGGCGTCCTCGCCGAGGATCGCCGCCAAGGGGTCGCGCCCCTCGTCGGGCGCGTCCTGCTCGCTCACTTCTTTGAGCGTGTCCCCCACCTCCACCGCGGGCACGACCGCCGGGTACTTGAGCGCCGTGTCGAAGAGCCGCTCGATCAGCTCGAGCGAGGCGCACGGGCGTGCCGCGTCGTGCACCGCGATGTGCGTGCAGTCCCCGGGAACCTGCGCGAGGGCGCGCTGGACTGTCTCCCAGCGGTGGGCCGCGCCCCCGATACAGACCGAGGCGCCCATGATCGCGAGTTTGTCGGCGTGGCGTACCTTGAACTCGGCGTAGGCCTCAGGATCGGCCGGACCGGCCACAACGATCGCGCCGACCGTCCAGTCCGGGCTCTCCAGCTTGGTGAACAGCTCGACCGAGCGGTGCAGCACGCTCTTGCCGCCGAGGTCTTCCTCCAGTTTCGGCCGCACGCCGCCCGACTCCGAGTACCGGCGAGACGACCCCGCGGCGGGGATGATGACGGCGAAGCGCGGCATGGCGGGCCTCCGGTGCCAACAAGCGTAGGGGCGGGCGGCGCCCACCCGAGGACGGGCTGTACGATGGCCCGCGCGCCGCACGGTCGCGCGCAGGGAGAACGCCGAACGATGAGCCTGTTGCAGGACTCCGCGAACGGGAGCGGCGCGCCCGACGCCGCCGACGCACCCGCCGTCGTGATCGAGCCGGCCTCGTGGAGCGACCGCGCCCTCGGGTACGCCATCGAGTACGGGCCGAGGGTCGCCGGGGTGCTGGCACTGCTGCTGGCGGCGTGGATCCTGTCGCGCTGGATGCGCCGCGCCGTCCTCGCCGCACTCACCCGAGCGCGTTTCGATCAGACGCTCGCCCGGTTCTTCGCCAACCTCTCGCGCTGGATCGTGCTGCTGCTGGCGGTGCTGGCCTGCCTCGAGACCTTCGGGGTCAAGTCGACCAGCATCGCCGCGGTCATCGGTGCCGCGGGCCTGGCGATCGGCCTGGGATTCCAGGGCGCCCTGGGCAATCTCGCGGCGGGGGTGATGCTGCTGATCTTCCGGCCGTTCAAGGTGGGCGATGTGGTCGTGGTGGCGGGTCAGCTGGGCAAGGTCGAAGGGATCGATCTCTTCACGACCGACCTCGACACGCCCGACAACCGCCGCATCATCATGCCCAACGGGCAGATCTTCGGGAGCGTGATCGAGAACATCACGCACCACCCGCACCGGCGCGTGGACGTGAAGGTGGGCGCGGCGTACGGGGCCGACCTCGACCGCACGCGCGCCGCGCTCGAAGCGGCCGTGACCCGGGCGCGGTCGTCCCAGGCCGGGGTCCTGAACGACCCGCCGCCGGAGGTGGTGCTGATCGAGCTCGGCGCCTCCTCGGTGAACTGGGAAGTACGCCTGTGGGCGGCGGCGCCCGAGTTTCTGGCGGTCAGGCAGGCCTTGACGGCGGCGGTGAAGCGGTCGCTGGACGAGGCGGAGATCGGCATCCCGTTCCCGCAGATGGATCTCTGGGTGAAGGAACTGCCGCGGGAGAGCGAGGGTCGGCGCTGATCGTCTCCGCCCGGTCAGGGTCGCGGAACGTCCGCGGCCGAGCGCAAGACCCGGCTCGACTCGCGCCCGACCATCGCCGTGCCAGAGCGCTCGGCCGACACGCGGACGGACAGAGCGAGCAGCCAGGTCGTGCGGTCGCGACCTCAGCCCGCGATCGCTTCATCCAACCGGAACGGGCGGCTCCCCGCAGGTCCACGCCTGCTTTCCGAGCGGGCAACGTCGCGGTAAGCTGTACGCATGGCGAGGGGAGGGGGGTCATCACATCGCAACGATGAAGAACCGACGACCCCGTTGTCGCGGGTGCCCACCGATTCAGGGCCGCCCGGCGCGGGCGCGGCACTCGCACCGCGCGCTTCGCTCGAGCAACTTCGGGCGGGCACCGTTGTGTCCCACTTCCGCATCCAGGAAAGCGGCGACGGCTCCGCCGCGGTTCTCGGCCAGGGCGGGATGGGCGTGGTGTATCTCGCGCTCCAGGACAAGCCGGCACGCGAGGTGGCGCTCAAGGTCGTGCGCCCGGGGTATGCGACCGAGCGGATGCTGCGGAGGTTCGAACTGGAAGCCGAGGTGCTCGGGAGGCTCCTCCACCCCGGCATCGCGCAGATCTACGAGGCCGGGGTATGGGCGAACCCCGAGCGTCAGCGACGGGCCGCGGGCGCCCCCGACCTGCCCGCAGGGTTCGATCAACCGCCGATCCCCTTCTTTGCCATGGAACTGGTCAAGGGCGTGCCGCTGACAAGGTTCGCCGAAGAGAAGAAGCTCGGCACGCGCCAGCGGCTCGAACTGGTCGCGAAGGTCTGCGACGCCGTGCAGCACGCGCACCAGAAGGGCGTGATCCACCGTGACCTGAAGCCGGGCAACATCCTCGTGACCGAGGAAGGGCAGCCCAAGATCCTGGACTTCGGCGTCGCGCGAGCGACGGACTGGGATATTCAGCAGACCACGATGGAGACCGATGTCGGTGCCATCATCGGCACCATCCCCTACATGAGCCCCGAGCAGGTGGGCGGCGACCCGGCGGAACTGGACACGCGCAGCGATGTCTACGCCCTGGGCGTGATCGCCTACGAGCTGCTCGTCGGCAGGCTCCCGCACGACCTGCACCGCAAGATGCTCCACGAGGCTGCGAGGATCATCCGCGAAGAGGAACCGACGCGCCTCTCGAGCATCGACCGGACGTTGCGCGGCGACGTGGAGACCATCGTCGCCAAGGCGCTCGAAAAGGAAAAGGGACGAAGGTACGGCGCCGCGAGCGCCCTGGCGGCGGACATCAGGCGGTACCTGGGCGACGAGCCGATCGCCGCCCGCCCCGCGAGCACGTGGTACCAGCTCGCCAAGTTCAGCCGACGCAACAAGGGGCTCGTCGCCGGGGTCACCGCGGCCTTCGCGATCCTCGTCGTCGGCCTTGCCGTTACCCTCGCCCAGCGCCGCATCGCGATCACGGCTCGGATCGCCGAGGCCGCGGCCCGCGAGGACGAAGCCGTCCAACGCAAGACCGCCGAGGCGCAGCGCGACGCGGCCGAGGCCGCCCGCAGGGAATCGGACCTCATCGCCGAGTTCATGTCCGATGCGTTGGAGGGCGCAGCGCCGCGGGTCGCCCTCGGGCGCGACAAGACGATGCTCAAGGAAATGATGGACGCCGCGGCGGCACGGATCGAGAAGGGTGACCTGAAAAACGCCCCCGGCGCCGAATTGCGGCTGCGCGGCACGATCGGGAACACGTACCGGGAACTGGGCGAGTTCGACGCGGCGATGAACATGATCGGACCGGCCGTCACTCTCGCCGAGACCCTTCATCCCGGGGATCACCGGGAACGGGCAACCAGCCTCAACAACATGGGACTCCTCTGTCGATCCCAAGGGCGTGCCGCGGATGCCGAGCCGCTGTTTGCGCGAGCTTTGGAAATGTACCAGCGCCTCGCGCCGCGCGATGACCCGGACGTCGCGAGCTGCGTGAGCAACCTGGCCGGGGCTCACGCGGACCTGGGCCTTCTCGCGGCCGCCGAATCGCTCCATGCGCAAGCGCTGGAGATGCGTCAGCGGCTGTTCCACGGCGACCACGCGAACGTGGCGGACAGCCTGAACAATCTCGCGGGGGTGCGTGAAAGCCTCGGGAGATCCGCGGAGGCCGAAACCCTGTACCAGCAGGCCCTGGAGATGCGTCAGCGATTGTTCTCCGGTGACCACCCTGACGTGGCGACCACCATGAACAACCTGGCCGTCATCCGCTGGTCGCAACGCCGGGGTGATGAGGCCGAACGGTTGTTCGAGCAAGCCCTGGCCATGCGCCGGCGCCTGTTGCCGGGCGACCACCCGGATATGGCGCAGAGCCTGAACAACCTGGCCCAGGTGCGCGATCTGCTGCGCCGCCCGTCGGAGGCGGAGGCCCTCTTCGAAGAAGCCCTGGCGATGCTCCGCCGCCTGTTCCCGGGCGACCATCCGGACGTGGCGAGCACGCTGAACAATCTCGCGAACGTGCGGCGGGCTCTCGGCAGGCCCGCGGACGCCGAGCCGCTCCTGATCGAAGCACTGGAGATCAAGCGACGGCTATTCCCGGGGGACCACCCGAGCGTGGCCAACAGCATCAACAACCTGGCGGGCGTGCGCCACGCGCTCGGACGCCCCGCCGAGGCCGAGCTGCTCCTCGCCGAAGCGCTGGAGATGCGCCGGCGGGTTCTGCCCCCGGGCCACCCCGACACGCGCACGACCATGTCGAACCTGGCCCAGGTGAGGGACCGGCTCAACCGTCCGGCCGATTCCGAGCCGCTCTGGCGTGAACTGCTCGCAATGAACGAAGAGGCTTCCGGCGCCGAGGACTGGCGTCTTGCCCACACACGCTCGTGCCTCGGCGGTTCACTCGCGGCCCAATCGAAGTTCGCGGAGGCCGAGGCATTTCTCGTCGAGGGCTTTGAGGGCCTCGCCGCTTCCCCGCACACGCCCCGCTCGCCGCGAGATCTGCTCCGCGACGGTTGCCAGCGCGTGGGGAACCTGTACATGGAATGGGACAAGGTCGAGCCCGGCAAGGGCTACGACGCCAAGGCCGCGGAATGGAAGACGCGGCTCGATGCCATCGCGGCGCCGACCGGGAAGCACTGACCCGCGCTGCTCGCGCAGGACGCGCCGGTGGCCGTCCCGGCGCGCCCGCGCCACGAGCAGAAAGGTGCAGTTCCCGTCGGCCTGAGCGCATGCGCGGCGGCGCACGTCGCCGCGCCGGGCCGTGAACCGGATCCGCGCCGAACGCCGATAGTCCGGGTCGCGGCGAGCCCGAGCCATGAAGCAAGAGTGGATAGACCTGCTGCGTACGGCGATCGTCGGATGGTTCCCGCGAGCCTTGATCGCTCTCGCCATCGCGAGCATGCTGGCCGTGGTGTGGTTGCGCATCCGTCACAGTCGGTCCTCGCGCTGTCCCGGCGGGCCCACGCCGATCTCGTGGCACCGCCCCCGGACCTGGTTTCGTCGCTCCGCGTGCGGCTATGACTTGACCGGTCTGCCCGCGGCGGACGGCGGGTCGGTCCGCTGCCCGGAGTGCGGGGCGCGTGTGCGACCCGGCACGCGCCTCTGGTTCCGCAGCGCCTGGCGCTTCGAGGTCATCGCGTGCCTCTGCGTGGCAGTCGCGGGCCTGTGCCGGTGGGCGCCGCATGTCCGCGGCGGGCGGTGGCTCGCGAAGATGCCGACGTGGGCACTGCTCACGCTTGAAGCCCGTCACCCGTCGGTCTGGTCCCACCATGCCCGCTCGGCGCTGACGCACCGCTTGAACCGCCAGGAACTTTCGCAGGACAGCGTGGATCGCCTCTGCGAGGTTGCGATCGCACACCTGGGCGAGGACGACATCCCCGGCAACGGCGAGTGGGCGATGCAGGCCCTGGCGAATATCGGCGATGCCGCGATGCCGGCGCTCGAAGCGGCGCTCGACAGCACGGACTGGCAGCGCCGGCAGATGGCCGCGTTCCTGCTCCGGGGCGAGTGCTTCGAGTACGTCTCCGTGGACGGCCGGACACGCCCGCGGCTCCGGCGCGAGCCGAGCGACCGGTTGATCGAGGTCACCGTCGAGGGCCTGCGCGATGACAACCTCCCGTACGACCGGCGCCGGGGTCGCGAGACATTCCTGTCCAACGGGTTCAACGGGATGGCGTTCCTCGTGTGCGTCGGGCCGCGGGCGGTGCCGGCCTGCGAACGCGCTCTGAACTCCGACGACCCGCAGCAGCGGCTGCTGGCCGCCGCCGCGCTCGGCATGATGGGAGCCGCGGCGTCGATCGATCGCGCCGCTCCGGTTCTCATCAACCACCTCGCCGGCAACGCCGTGCCCGGCGACGCGAATCTCGCCGCCGCGGCGCTCCTGGGCTTCGGACCCGCTGCGCTCGTTCACCTGGAGCAGTGTGCGAAATCGTCCGACGCCCAGGCCCGTCGGATCGGTTCCTCGCTCAGCGCGTGGCTCAGGGGCACGCCGCTCTCGGGCGACCAGACAGCGATGCTCAGATCCATTTCAGGCGCACCCCAGATCCCCGACGCGAGCGTGCACATGCCCGAATGGAACCGCGAGGCTGCGAGATGGGGAAGGCGCATCACACTTGCCTGGCCGGTGAGCCCCCCGCCCGGCAAACCGTGAACCCGCCGGCGCGCGGTCCGTACTACTATCGTGGGCTCTTTGACACGCTGGGGCCGAACTGGATTCGACCGGGCAGGGAACGTCTGTCGTGGCGCGTCGAGGAGCATGCTGGCCTCGTAAAAAGCATGCACCACATTAATTGCTGAGCGTCCCTACGCTCTCGCGGCCTAATACAGGCCACGCGATCCGCTCTTGACGCCCGATAGAGGGCGGATCGAAGACATCGGGCTGGCCGTCGCGCGACGCTCTCGGGCGCGACGGTGAGAAAACTCCGCGAGCTGGGCTGATGGGAACGGCGCCGGAGCCGGTCCCGAATGCCGAGATCAAATCTCCGGACACACGCGTAGAGGCGGCAGACCGACTGTCACGGGACGGGGGTTCGAATCCCCCCGGCTCCATTCTTCAGAAACTCCGGGACTTGCGGAAACTAGCCGCAAGTCCCGG
>CAZCPB010000098.1:0-14018 GCA_964500365.1 uncultured Phycisphaeraceae bacterium | reverse complement strand
ACCCCCCCCGGCGCCTGCGGCTGGACGGGCAGCGCGGTGCGCAGGTCCACCCGCGCCTCGTCGAGCACGCGGCGCACCTCCGCCGCCGACTCCGTCGCGGTGCACGCCCGCTCGACTTCCGCCAGGCGCGGCACGACCACCGATTCGATCCACCCGCCCGACACGCCCTGGGCGTGAGCGACGACGGCCATGGGGTACTTGGTCCGGCCCTTCCCGTCACGACTTGACCACAGCCGCCCCACCACGACTCCGTCGCGAGTGCGCCACACGAACTCGTGGCCGAAGCCCGGGAGTCGCTTTTCGGCCTCGAGCCGCTCCCACGCCCCCGAGTCGATGTTGCCCGCGACGCCTTCGGTGTAGATCTTCTGGCGGACGCGCACCAGCAGGTCGGTCTCCAGGCCCAGGTCGTCGATGTGATCGTCCCAGCCCGGGTGCTTGCCGAACGCACCCACGTACACCATCGGCGCCTGCTCGGGCCTGCCCCACGACACGCTGGTTCTCTTGCCGCCCTGCACGCCCGGTCATCCTCCGGCGGGCCGACTGGGGCCCGGCCTCGCACGCGCTTAGCGCTCACCCCACGCCCTGGCGTCCGGCCAGGCCCGCCTCGAAGGAACGGCGGTGTTGAACTCGATGCGAACCCACTTGTGACGGATCTGGCCGTCGGCCCCCTTGAACTTCACCGGCACCGCCCACGACTTGGACGGACCGTCCTCGCCCGCCGCGGCGTCGCCGAAGGCCTTGGCCTCAGGCTCGGCGAGCAGTTCGAGCACGGCCCACGGGCTCTTCAGGTCGCGGGTGCCGTCCACGGCTCCGGGCGGGTCGCACACCTGGCGGAACGTGAACTTCACGCGAGATTCGCCCTTGAGCGGCAGGGGCGTCCACGCGCACAGGACCTTGTTGTCGTCGCCGTTCTCGTTCGCCCGCGCGGTGCTGTCGCCAAGGCCGACCTCGACGCAGTTCGAGATGTAGTGCGCGGACGTCGAGCCGGCCACCTGAACCGGGCTGAAGGTCCGGGCCACGGCGTCGGCCGGGAGCGCGACCACCTGGAACTGGAGTTGGCCGGCGTCCGTCCGCTCGCCCAGCAGGAACGGGATCCACTGCTCGAGCGAGCGCTGCAGTTCGGGGCTCGCCGCCGCGCCCGACGGGGGCGCGAACAAGCGGGCCAGCAGCGCGTTGACGCACTCGAACTGAGTCGAGGCTCCTCGCGCGACGGTGGCGCCGCCGGGCGCCGCGGCGGCGCCCGCCCCGGCAAACCAGTAGTCCCGCACGGATCGCACAGACTCCACGCTCAGCGACTGCCCCCAGCCCCCCGCGGGGTCGGGCTGGAGCTTCAGCGGCGCCACGGGACGCGGCGCGTTGGAGGTGCGACCGCCCTCAACCTCGACCGCGATCGTCTCCAGCGCGCGCAGGCGCAGCCCATCGACGTATCGGGAAAAGGGGGAAACCGCCGTGCGCGCCGAGGGGCACGCCAGGCTCTGGAAATACTTGCTCTCAAATTCGTCCTTGCTCACGATTCCCAGCGCGTTCATCGCCCGGATGGGGTCGTCGGGGAGCGAACGCCACGGCTGCAGGTAGCGGTGCAGATTCCCCCCGGCGCCCGGCTCGGTCTCCGCCAGCTTGGTCGCCCAGGTCTCTCGCCCGCCCGCCCGCGCGCCCTCCGGGGCGGCCTTCTCGTCCAGTGCCTCGGCAAGGCCGGGCACGCGGAGCGCCTCGCCCGCGCCCTCGCCCAGCGCCCGGAGTCTGGCCGCCGCGGCGTCCTCCTGGGCGTTCAGCGCGCCGAGCGCCCCCTGGAACTCGCGCCACGACCTGGGCCCGTCGATCGCGGCCCGCTTGTCGAGCAGGTCCGACGACCAGTGCGCGACGAACCGTTCGGCGTACACCTTCGCGCTGTCGTACGCCAGGCGAGCCGTGAACAGGTACCCGTCGTCGGCCAGCGCCTCGTTCACGTTGCCCGTCCGCGGGTAGTACGTCAGCAGGTACTTGATGTCGCGAAGGAACAGCCTCGCCGCGTCGGGATTGAACTCGGGGTCGACCGCCGCCGCCGCCTCCGAAAGCAATGGAACGCCGGCCCCTTCCCTGACTTTCCGCGAGATCGGGTCGGCCGTCAGCGTGCCGGCGAGCGCCCGGACCTTCTCGCGCGGCCAGGCGTCGCCGCCCGCCGGCGATTCACCCAGCACGCCCGACTCGATCACGCCGTAGCGCGCGTGCCTCCGCGCTGCGCGGAAGACCGCGCCGAACCCCGTCGCCTTGTCGATCTTCAGCCGCGGCGCCTCCGCCAGCGAAGCGCCCAGGCCCGCGACCTCGGCCTCGAGCCCCCCGATCTCGGATTCGAGCTTCTCGCCCGTCTCGGCCAGGCGCCCGAACTTCGGCGCCGCGTCGCCCTTGACGCCCTCCTCGCCCAGCGCCAGCGCACGACCGGCCAGCTGGTACGCCTCGAACCGGATCTGGCACGAGGTCTTGGCGGCGTCACCCCCCGACCGCGCCAGCAGTTTCCCCCCGTCGCCGGTCGAGAAAAACTCGCGAAGCCGGGACAGGCGAGTGCCGATCTCGTCCTTGGCGATGATCTCCTCCCGCTTGGCCAGGAGCTGCTTGCGAAGGGGCTCGACCTCGTCGGGCCATTCGGCCATGAACGCCTTCGCCGCGGCAAGGGACTTGGCGTCCGCGCCCTTGCCCGCCGCCATGCGCTCCCCCATTCCCTGAAGCGCCGCGGCCATCGGATCGACCGGGGGCTCGCCCAGCACGGCGCGGAACGAATCCTCAGCGTCCTGCTTGATGAACTGCTTGGTCTCTTCGATCCGGGCCTCGAGTTCGCGCCCGCCGCGCACGTTCTTGATGGGGCCCTCGAGCGCCCTCCAGGCCCGCTCGAGTTCGGCGAACTGGACTTCCCACTCGTTGCGGAACTTCTTGAAGTCGTCGTACTGGTCCGGGTTCCGCTGCTCGTAGGTCCGGGCCAGCGTGGCGAGGGCTTCTTCCGCGGCGGCGAACTTCTCGAGCTGCGTCTTGAGAACTCCCAGTTCGCCCAGGTTGCGCACGACCGGCCCGTCGCCCTCCCAGTACTGGATGAACCACTTGACGCCCGCCTCGACCGCGCGGGCGTCGCTGCCGAGCTTGAGCCGGTCACCGACGGGGGGCCACGCGGCCCACGCGTCGCTCCCACCCCCGCCCTCGTACGTGGTCAGGAGCACGTTCTGGACGTCCCTGGCCGCCGCGTGGACGGGCCCGCCCTTCTTTTCGTTCTCCTCACGCCACTCGGGGGCGAGCAGGAACGCGCAGAACTTGTCCATGTCGATCGGGTACGCGACCTTGATCGGCTGATTGGCGGGGTCACCCGCGCTCTTGGCGTCGTTGCGCGGGGGCGGGGGCGCCTCGCCTCGCTCGATCGCGAGCAGCCCCGCCAGCACACCGGTTGCCGCGCGTTCGGCGAAGGGATCCTCGGATTCCCACGGGTTACCCGCCTGGGCGCTCTTCAGCCGATCGCGCGACGCGTCGACCACGCGCTTCACCACGGCGTCGAACAGCACCGCCTCGTGCGCGAGTCTCACCTGCGACCCCAGGCTGTCGCCGGCGATATTCCTGATCCAGCTCAGCGGCTTGAGCACCCACGGGACGGCCGGCGGCTTCTCGGCCAGTTCGCGCGTCCGCACGACGACTTCGGCAGCGCCGAGGTCCTCGCCGCCGATCGAGACCGGCTCCTGCGTGTTGAACACGGGCCGGCCGCCGCGGTCGCGGTCGAGGATCGAGAGGTCCCGGTGCCCCCGCGCCACCGCCGCCCACGCGTCTTTCGAGGCGTCGATCGACTCGCGGAAATTCAGAAAGCTGGTGACCGTGAACACGCCCAAAAGGAGCACCGCGGCGATGCCAGTCCCCACCAGCCCGAGCTTGCGGGCCCGCTGCTGCTTGGTCACGTTCGAGGCCCGCGTGACCAGCCCGCGCTCCTTGAAGACCTTGGCCGTGAAGACGTCGCGGAGGAAGTACGACTTCTCCTCGGTCATGCCACCGCCGGGAAGGGCGTCCACCGGCATTCCCAGGATCTTGGCCACTTCCTCGTCCAGCTCCGCCCCCTGGCGCATGGAGCTGGTGAAGTAGATCCCCCGCAGGAACAGCGGCTTGGGGCTCCACTCGCCGGCGACAAAGATCAGCTCGAGGTACCGCCGCAACCGGCTCGACAGGCGAGCCAGGCTGTCGGGGAGCGCAAAGAGCGAGTCCACCTGGTCGGTGCGGCGGGCCTGCGGGTCGTCGGTGTGGACCGGGTCGATCAGGTGCGCGAATCGCCGCCGGATCAGCCGCTGGCGCACGCTCTCGACGTGCTGGTCGACCTTCTCGGGCTGGAACGCCTCGTCGAGCTCCGACGGGTTCGACCACCCGAGGATCTGGTGCTGCAGCTGCGGGTCGGTGACGCGCTCGAAGAACTCGCGGAACCCCGTGATGAGGTCGCACTTGGTCACCAGCACGTACACCGGGAAGCGCACGTCGAGCGTCCGCTGGATCAGGTCGAGCTGGCGGGCGATCTTCCCGGCCTTCTCCTGGATCTCGTCGGCCGAGTCCTTGATCAGGGAGTCCACGCCGATGCACAGGAGCATGCCGTTGATGGGCTGCATCGGCCGGCTGTCGCGGAGCAGCTTCAGGAACTCCTTCCACTCGCTGCTCTCCCCCGCCGCGACCTCCTCCATGAACATCTTGCCCGCGGTGTCGAGAATGACCGCGTGGTTGGTGAACCACCAGTGCATGTTCAGCGTGCCGCCTGCGCCCTGCAGGTAATCCTGCAGTCCCGGCGGGAAGCCCACGTTGCAGTGGCGGATCGCCTCGGTCTTCCCCGCGCCCGACGGCCCCACCAGCAGGTACCACGGCAGGCCGTAGACGTTCTTCCCCGCCGAGCGGAATTTCTCGACGCCCTCCTCGAACTTCTTGCGCAGGTCGTCAAGGCGGGCCCGCTTGGCCGGGTCGGCGGCGACGCCCTGGGGCGTGCCGCCCGCGGCACGCATGAGCTTGCTCACGAACGGGAGGCTCTTGCCCTTCTCGCGCCAGCGCAGGAACCAGCGGAAGATCGCCCACACCGCGCCCGCCGCGGCCAGCGCGAGGATGATGACCAGCACCATGGGTCCCGAGAGGCCCAGCGAGTTGAGGATCCCCGTCAATCCCGCGCCGCTTACCAGCATCACCAGCGCCCT
Organism: uncultured Phycisphaeraceae bacterium; assembly: GCA_964500365.1. GTDB lineage: Bacteria > Planctomycetota > Phycisphaerae > Phycisphaerales > UBA1924 > CAZCPB01. Next base: position 8,850 of record CAZCPB010000098.1, on the reverse strand, counting down.
TTACCGGGCCGTCGCGGCCCGCTCTCCGACCCTTCTCACTCGCCCGGGGACTCCCCGCCCGTCGCGGGGGCCTCCGTGATCTGGTTCAGCGATTGCTCGATCGAGTCCTTGGCGTGCCCGTACAGCACGAAGTTGCCCACGACCAGCGCCACCGACATCGACACCAGCGCGATCACCCAGCCCATGATGCTGCCGGCCACCGGCTGCTGGAGCTGGCGCGTATCCACGCTCTCGTACGCCTCGGGCGTCACGCGGCTGTTCTCGTCGGCATCCATCATGGGCTTGATCCGCGCCGAGATCTCCAGCATCTTCCGGCGCAGCACGTCCGGCTGGCCGATGTTGAAGCCCGTGAACCCCAGACCGATGCACGTGTAGTACACCGCCAGCCGCTGCGTTGCCGCCTCGCTCGACTCCGCGAGCGTCTCGTCGAGGTGCTGCCAGAACAGCTGGTCGCCCCCCAGCTTGCCTTCTTCCTCGGCCAGCGACTTCCACGACGAGGCGAACGGCAGGGCACTGTCCCGCACCATGAAGTCCGCGAAGTAGATCAGGGGCAGCCTGACCTTGGCGAACTGCTCGGCCATCCCCGGGGTGCCGTCGCACTTGAGCTTGATCTCCGCCAGCAGCGAGCGGATCTCGCTCCGCACCTGCCCCGCGTCCACGAGGCCGCCCTTGCGCGCCAGGCGGTTCAGGCGCGTGATGTACTGGAACAGGGGGTCGCAGATGTCCACGAGCGTGTTGGCCATCAGGCGATCCTCCCGGCGGGCAGAGCGCTCCGCGCGCGGTCCATGGCGCGGCCGGTCCCGGCCCGCGAGGGACCAGCGTAGCGCGGGGGGCGCGCCCCCATTGAACCAGAAAGGCATGCCGCGCGCCGCCGCGCGCGGGATCCCGCGACCCCGGCGCGTCCCGCCGCCGTCTCCCCGGACCCGCGCCTCACGCCTGGCCCTCCGGAACGGTCATGTACAGGGCCACTTCCGTGTAGTCGAAGGGCTCCCCCTCGGGCCAGCGGATCGCCACTTTTTTTTCCTGCACGATCCGGTCCCACATCGGCTTGCTCTCGGTCCGCACCAGCCGGAAGTAGCTGAGCCCGGGCTGGGCCGGCAGCTCGTAGGGCGGGTGCCGCTCCTCCTGGAGCCGCACGCCAAGGATCATCAGCCGCTCCATGCTGCGGGGCATCAGCTTGAACTTGTCGGCGCTCTCGACCAGCCTGGCCAGCGCCATGGGGTCGCCCTTGGCCTTGATCCCCAGGAAGTACTCGTTCGGCACGGTGACGTGCTTGTCGTCGAGCGTCGCCGCCAGGATCGCCCCTTCCTTCTCGAAGTTGAGCTTGATGAACTTCGGCACGGTGGTCCTGGCCAGGAGTTGGCGCACCTTGCGGTCAACCTCGAAGAAGCAGACCGCCGGGTTGTCATGGTCGTACTTCGGCGCCTCCCAGGGGTCGCGGTCGGGCGACAGGGACGCCAACTCGGCCAGCAGGCTGCGCATCTCCATGTACGCCTCGAAGGGCGTCACGCCGTCGGCCATCGCCAGGGCCGGAAGCCGTGCCGCGTAGTAGTTCAGGATCCGCAGGCGCATCATCTGCTCGATCTGGATTCCGCGCAGATTCTCGATCGAGAATCCGCCCCGCGTCACCTCGATCACGCCCTCCCTCCGCACCGTCTCGAGCTGGTTCCCCAGGTCACGCACCAGCGGCCGCAGCACCCCCGACCCCGACAGCAGCAGGCAGGGCGGCACGAACGTCTTGTCCTGCTGCGGCCTTCCCAGGTCCTCGCCGGTGGCGTGCACGATCCGCACCAGCGGCAGCACCTCCATGTCCGACACGTCGTCCCCGTCAACCACCAGGCGGGCATTGACCCGCCGTACCAGCATGGGCTGGCGGTTCTCGCCCGTGTTTTCGTCGGGCCGCTCCCCCTCGGCGATCTTGAAGAGCCGCTTCACGCGGGCCCCTTCGTTCGAGCCCTGGTCCACCGTGTTGGCCCGCGCCGGCTGGTACAGCGGTACCGCCAGGCCCACCGTGAACGCCCCGCTGGAGGTCGCGAAGACGCGCTTGACGTCCAGCCCGGGCAGTTCGGCGCTCTCCGGGAAGTCCACTTCGACACCGCTGGGCATCACGACTCTCAACCGGTCGAACCGCACCAGCATGTTCTCGAGCGCGTCCACCGACAGCCGGGCGTCGATCACCCCGTACGGGTACGCCCAGCCCAGCCGCCGTTCGCGCCAGATCCGCTCGCAATAGTCGCGCTGCGTCGCCTGCAGGTGGTGCGGCTGGAGGAACAGCCCCTCGTGCCAGTGCACCATCCCCGCGGGAACCGACGCCTGCTGATCAGCCTTGGCCATGCGCAACCCCGCTGTGCCCGAGACCCCGCGGCGAGCGACGCCGCAAGGCCCGGCGGCACATCGTACTAAGAGGACCGGGGTCCCGCATCGGCGTGACGCATCCATTTCTCGACGAACCGCGCCATCACCCCCGTGACTTCCTTCTCGAGCGCTCCCGAATCGAAACGCTCCGCCCGCGACCGGAACTCCCGCCAGCACTCCGAATCGCGCCCGCGTAGCCCGCCGCCACCCACGGCCGCTTCGATCTCCGCCGGTGAAAAACGCTGCATCACGCGGCTGGCCACTTCGCCCCCGCACTGGGCGACGCCCGACGCGATCGCGCGCACGAGTTCGCGCAGCCGATCGACCTCCGCCACGGCGTCTCCGTCTCCGAGGGTCATGTGCTCCCGCAGCACGCGCTGGAGCGGCACCCCGGCGCGGACCGGCCCGGTCACGCCCGCGCTCAGCTTCTGCCGCCAGACGCCCCACGCGACCGTGTCCGCCACCAGCGCCAGCCGAAGGAGGTGCGGCAGGATCTCGAGCACCCTGTCCAGGGGCACATCGTCCCCCGGGGGCACCTTCAGCAGTTCACGCACCTGACTTTCGATCCGTGCGGGCAGCGCCCGCCCGGGCTCGGCGGCCTGCCGCTCGGCCGGGGCTGGTCCAAAGAAGCCCGCCAGGTCTGCCGCGGCAGTCTGTGCGCTCATGGCGACCACCTCCGTTCCCGTCCCGGCCGCGTCACGCGGCGGCCTGAGAAGGAGAGGCGCCCGATCGCACGCCGCGCGCCGCCGGGTCGGTGGAAATCGTCGCCGGCGCCTTCCGTGTGTTCGCGTGGGCCGGGACGCTATCGCCACGCCCGCTTCATCCAGTCCTCGACGAACCGCGCCACGCATTGCGTGATCTCGACGTCGATCGCCGTCCGGTCGATCACGCCCGCCCGGTTCTTGTAGATCTTCCAGCACTCGGCGTCCTTGCTGCGGAAGGCCGAATCGCCGACCGACTCCTCGATCGCACCCGGCGAAAACTGCGCCAGGAACTTCTCGCCGAAGCTCGTCCCGGCCTGACCGATGGCGGAGATGAACGCGACCGACATCTCGAGAAGCCGCTTGAGCTCGACCTGGGCGCCCCCCGAGCTGGCCGACTGGGTCGGGTCGAACTTCTTCGTGGCGTACTCCCGCAGGAACCGCTGGATCGGCCCGTTGGGCCGCACGGTGGACATGGGCGCCACCTTCTTCGCCCACATGCCCCACACCAGACGGTCGGCCCCGATCACGAAATCGAGCATCATCGCCGACAGCTCCATGACCTTCACAGGGTCGGGCACGTCGTGCGAGCCCATCTGCAGCTTGGCGCGGAAGTCCCGCCCCACGCTCTCGGGCAATGCGCTCGGGCCCGTGGGCACCTGGGGCAGCACGCCGCCCTGGGCGAGCCTCGTGAGCACGGCCTTGCGCTGGTCGCCGTCGAGCTGCGACCACAGCTTCACCAGCCCCTCGACGTACCCGACCAGCGCCACCGCGGGGTCCTTGGGCGCCTCGGGCGGGGGTGCGGCCGCCGCCCCACCGGCCCTCGCGGCCCGGGCCGGCTCGGATGCGCCGCCCATCGACGGGAACGCCGCCATCAGCTCGTTCAGGAACGGCTCTCGCTCCTGCGGCACGATCTGTGCGACCGCCTGCTCGATCTCGTGCTCGAGCTGCCCGCGCCGGAACTCGGGCTTTTCATCGGCCAGCTGGGCCTGCACGACGCGGAGCCGCCCGGCCAGCGCCGCCACCTTCCGTGATTTTTCGTTGATCGGTTCCATCACGGCTCCCGCGTCGCCGCCCCGCGGGTACGGCGCGGCACCGGCCATGCTATCAGCCACGGCGCGGCCGGGCTGCGTTCACTTGGGCGGGAGGAACGCCAGCGTCCCCGCCGCGTCGCGGACGCGCTCGGGCAGCGGCTTGGGGCGCGGCGGGCCCGACTTGGACGTGAACGCAAGGCGGAATCCCACGTCGCTCTTGGCCGCGACAGCCGGGTTCGACCGGCTGAAGCGCGACTCGGCGGGCGACGCGGGCGCGAGTTCGGGGGGCGAGAGCGCCGAAGCCCCGATCACCAGCGTCGCCTTGTCCGTGTTGCTTCCCAACTTGCCCACCACCGTGTCGTAGGTGGGGTCCATCCCCTCGATCTCGGAGGGCTTCTCGTACACGAACTCAGCCACGTTCCCCACCAGGTGCCGGAACACCGTCCCGCCGCCCTGATCCACGGGCAGGAACCACAGCGTGCCGTCCGGCTCGTTCACCGCGGGCAACGCCTTGGGGCCGACCAGGCTCGGCGGGAATCCCCGCGGCAGGAAAATCCCGTCGTCCGGCCAGTTGGGGCTCAGCGACTGGTTCCCGGGCGCCTGCGCCTGGTCGAGACCGAAGCTCTTTACCTGCTCCCACGTCGCGTCGCGACGGTTGGCCGCCGGCCCGGCCCCCGAGGCCGCCGATTCGACCCGCAGCGCCTCCCCCCACTCCTGAGCGGTCGGCAGCCGGCAGCCCAGCAGCGCCGCCGCGTACACCGCCGCCCCCGCCGACACGAACTGCATCGGCATCGACGGCTCCGGGGGCGTTACGCCGTCCGCCAGCGCCGCCGGGTAGACCGCTCTGATCTTGCTCGGCCGCTCCGGCAACCACCCCTTGCTGTACCCGCCCGGGATGGGCAGGGCCAGCTCGATCCGGTCGTCGGTGACGCTCCAGATCCACACGCGCGGCCCGTCGTTCTCGACGTTCCGCGAGGGCAGCAGGCGCGACACGTCGGGCCAGCGCCCCGCGTCGTTCACCGCGCCCACGAACTGCGCGAACGAGACCTCCGTCGCGCCGACCATTGTGTCCTCGGTCGCCCGGGCGAACACGAGCGTCTGCCCGCCCTTGCGGTAGGTGACCGTGTCCACGCCCCCGATCTTCCCTTCCTCCGCGGCCCACCCGCGTACCCCGGGGCCCAGCTTCGAGAAATCCGGCGGCGGGGGCGCCGCCGGCTCCGAGACGTTCACCGCCTGGTCGAGCGCCGTCACCGCCGCTTCGGCCGGGCCCCGCGCAGCGCCGTCGAGCGACCCGGACGCGGCGCGGAACTTCTCAACGGCCGCGCGGGCCGCGGCGTCGTCGGCGCTCTCCAGCCCCGCCCGGAGGTCCATGAGCATGAAGTTGAACCGCTCGCGGGCGCCGAGCCGCGCGAGGTCCGCGTCCTTCAGCCCCAGCGCGGGCATCACGTCGCGCGCGATCTTGACGTCCGCGCCCCGCGAGAAATCCAGCCGCTCGAGGTACGCGCGCCAGAGCGCGCCCCCGGCGTCGGCGGCCCGCGCCGCCAGTTCGGCCCCTCGGGCGGTGTCCGGCACGCGCCCGAGCGCGTCGCGGAGCTGCGCCACCGCGCCCGCCGCGGCGCCCAGGTCCTGCGCGCTGGCCGGCGCGTACTTCAGCTCGGGCGCCGTCAGGCGGGCGAGCGCGAGGCACCCCTCGGCCACGAGCCCCTTGGCCGACGCGTCGCGCAGCTCGCCCAGCAGGGCCGGGGCGTCGGCGCTCGACGCGATCGTCGTCAGTTGCTTCAGGCGGCGCGCCGCCTCGGTAACGGACCCGTCCGCGCTCACCGCCGCGAACTCCGAATCGGCCTCGAGTCGCGCCAGGCGCTCCGCGAGCGTGGCGCCGTTCACCTCGTCGGCGTGCGTGAAGCCCGAGTTCAGCGCCGCGACGATCGCCCGGCTCTCCTCGACCAGGGCCTTGCGGTGCTCCTGCACCGCCGCGGCCATGACCTGCTCGTTGTTCTTCATCAACGCGAGCAGTTCGTCCCGCGCCTTCCCCGCGCCGGCGGTGGCGGCGGCGATGCGTTCGACCTGTCCCTGCGCCTCGGCCGCGGCGCGTACGCCCCACTCGGGCGTCGCGGCCCCGTCCACCGCGGCGCGCACCGAATCGCGCGCGGCGTTGAGCGCGCTCAGGCTCGCGTTGATCGACGACGCGAGCTCGTTCCGCTGCGCCTCGCTGAGCCCCGACACCTTCGGGATCGCGGTCAGCGCGGCCCCGGCCTGCTGCGCGGCGCTCTCGAGCGCGGGGAAGACCGCCTCGGCCTCGGCCCGGGCCGCGGGGCGCGGGTCCGCCGCGTTCTGCGCCCACGCCTCGCGCGCCGTCTTGAGCACGGTGTCGGCGCTCTTGCGGACCAGCGCCACGCTGTCGCGCACCGCCGCGACGTTCTCCAGCGTCCAGGGCACCGTCGCCGAGTCCAGATTCCCGAGCGCCCCGGCGAGCGCGGTGACCTCGCGTTCGAGTTCGGCGCTCGGCTTCTTGAGCGCGTTCAGCGCTTCGGCCGTTTCGCGCGCTTCAGCCACCGCCGCCTCGACGCCCGCCCGCTCCCCGCCCGAGCGCGGGTCCGGCACCGACTCGAAGATCTCCCCGATCCGCGCCGTCGCGCCCGCGACCGATTCCCTGAGCGACTCGGCGTAGGCGCGGGCCTGCTTGTTCTCCTGCCCCGGCTTCCACGCCAGTTTCTTCGGATCCGTGACGTCGAACTGAGTGCGGATCCGCTCGAGAAGTTCGTCGATCTGCCGCACCGCGCCCGCGTCCGATTCGAGCGCCGCCCGCACCGAACGCGCCGACGCCATCACCGCGTCGGCCTCCTGGCGCGCCGTGACCCGCGGGTCCGGGGACCGTGACCCGAACGACTGCGTCAGCTCCTGCACCCGCCTGGCCGCCGTGCGCAGCCGATCCACGCCCGCAAGCACCGTATCGCGCGTGTCCCGGTTCCACGCCAGCGCGCCGAGAGCGCCGCGGTCGGCGTCGAAGGACGTAATCGTCGCGTTCAGGTTGGTCAGGTCGATCTCGGGGGCTGTTTCCTTGAGCAAGTCCCGGATCTCGATCGCGCTCTCCGATGTCTCCTCGACCAGCTGGCGGAACGCCACGTCCCGCGGGTCGGGCTCGGTGAACGCCGGCGCCGGGCGGGTCTCCTTGTTTTCCCGCACGGGCGGGGGGTCTGCCTTTTTGTCACCACCCGAGAAGAACACCGCCGCGCCCACCACGACCGCCACCGCCGCCAGCCCCGCCCCGGCGTACAGCTTCAGTTTCGACTTCTGAGGCAGGCCCTTCTCGGGCAGCGCGCCGGCCTCCTGGTCCTTCCAGCGGCCCAAGCCAGGACGGGAGGGCGCCCCAGACCCCGGGTGCGAGCCCGGAGTGATCGGCGTCGCCCCGCTCCCCGGCTCGAGCGCCGGCGCCGAACCGGGAGGCGTCGCCAGGGCCACGCCCGCACCCGAATCGCGGAGGGGCGCTCCCTCGACCCCCGAAGCAGGGCGGGACTTTGAAAAATCCGGGCGCGCCGTCGGCGCCGAACCCGGGGGCGCCTGCGGGGTCGGCGCCGGGGTCGCCCCGGCCGCGACCGCCGCGGACCCCGTCCCCGAACCGCCCGCGAGTTCGGGCAGGAACGCCGCGACCTCGTCGAGGGACGGGGGCGCGGCCGTGGGATTCAAAAGCGCGTTGCACAACTCCAGCCACCCGGCGCCGACCCGCCCGAGGCGCTGCCACTCGGGCGTCATTGACAGCGGCCACGCCATCGCGCTGCGCATCGGCCGGTGCAGCACCAGCTGATGCAGCAGGTCGCCCAGGTCCTTCAGGTCCTTGACCGAGTCCTCGTCGGGTTTGATCCGGCTGGTGGCGATCGGGTCGGCGAGCGCCACCCGTGCCGAAGCGACCTCGCCGCGCCCCGAGATCAGGATGTTCGTCGTCTTGAGGTTGCCGTGCGGCCGCCCCTCGATCTGGCGGAGCGCCTGGAGGCCCTCCACCGCCGCGGCCACCACCCTGTGTACCTCGGCCGGCTCCAAGTCGCGCCGGTGCAGCACCAGCTTCTCGGCCGATCGCTCGAAGAGGTCGGTCGCGTACCACGCCCCGCCCTCGCACCGCCCCGACGCGTGCACCGGCGCCCACGCTGGGCTTCCCGCCGCGGCGCGCCGCTGCGTTTCGGCGCTCTCGAGGAAGAGAACGCTCTCCTGCTCGACGCGCTCCTCGTCGGCGAGGTACACGGGGAGCTCGAGGACCTTCAGCGCCAGCCGGTCCTCGCCGCCGCCGGGAGGGCGCGCGGTGTACACCACGGCCAGGCCGCCCCGGTACACCTCGCGCACTGACTCGTACTCGCCGTACCGCGCCATTCCGCTCCCCGCGCCGCGGCGTCCGCTCTCCGTGCCGGCGCGGACGCCCGGCGCCGCGCCGTCACTTCTTCTTCTGCGGCGTTCTGACCTCCAGGCCCGTCTTGCGCACCATGATGCTCAGCGTGTCCCCTTCCCACACGTCCGACATCGTCGAGAGCACCTTTCGACGCTGGTCCCCGGCCCCGCGGTCACCCGCGTACTGGGGGATCTGCGCAAAGATCACGATGCTCGTGGGCTTGTTCCACTCCTTCTCCCCCCACTTGGGGTCCTGCGCGCTCAGCGTCTTGGTCTGCGGACCGCCGGGCGTGAACAGCATCTCGTAATTGTTCGCGTTCTTGCGCCGGTCGCTCCCGGCCTGGAAGTACTTGTCCACGTCCTGCCCCTGCCACGCCGGGAGGTCG
>CAZCPB010000097.1:0-14036 GCA_964500365.1 uncultured Phycisphaeraceae bacterium | reverse complement strand
ACTCCCCCGCAACCTGACCCCCGCCGAGGCCGAGTGGCTCAAGACCCACCCGCTCTTCGTCAAGCGCGCGATCACCTCGCCCCCCTCCGGCCCCCTGCACTGCGCCGCCGAGTACGAGCCGATGCAGGCGATCATCGTGTCGTGGACGGGCGGCGGCTCGCTCACCGACATCCTCGCCCAGATGGGCGCCCAGATCACGACCGCGGGCAACGCCGACTACCACGTCGTCGTGAACAACGCCTCGACGCAGACCAGCGCGACCAATTCCCTGTCCGCCGCCGGCGCCAACATGTCGCGCGTCAAGTTTTTCACCCGCACGCTCGACTCGATCTGGATCCGCGACTACGGCCCGCGCTACTGCTTCGAGGGCGACTGCCGCGTGATCATCGACCACACCTACAACCGCCCGCGCCTCAACGACGACGCCTTCAACCAGTGGTACGGCCCAAACCGCAAGCACTCGACGTACGACATCCCCCTCGTCCACGGCGGCGGGAATTTTCACCTGAGCGCCCTGGGCGACGCCTGGGCCACGCGTCTCATCAAGAACGAGAACCCGACGCTCTCCGAGGCCCAGATCATCGCCCACTGGGAGAACTACCAGAACCTCGACACGACGATCACCGACCCCTTTGCCACCGCCGTCGATTCCACCCAGCACATCGACATGTGGATGCAGGTCTTCGCCGACCGCGGCGTCGTCCTGAGCGACTGGCCCGTACAGAACAACTCCAACCAGATCGCCGCCGACGGCATCTGCGACACCACCGCGACGTTTATGGCCGGCGGGTCCTACGGCTACGCCGTCCACCGCACCCCGGCTCGCCAGGTCGGCGGCGTCCACTACACCTACACCAACGTCGTCGCCTGCAACGACCTGCTCCTGCTCCCCACCTACACCAACACCACCATCGACAACGCCGGGTACAACACCCAGGCGCTGAACACGTGGAAGGCGGCGTGGGGCGACAACGGCGTCTCGGCCCGCAAGGTCGTCCAGATCAACTGCCAGAACATCGTCTCCCTCGCGGGCGTCATGCACTGCATCGTCCAGCACATCCCCGCGCCCCGCGGCGGGCAGGTCCCGACCGCCTACGTCAAGACGCCCAACGGCGGCGAAACTTTCACGCCGGGCCAGAACGTGACCATCCGCTGGAACAGCGACGACGACCTGGCCGTGAGCAACGTCGATGTCCTCCTCTCGACCGACGGCGGCGCGACCTTCCCGATCACCATCGCCTCCGCCGTGAGCGCCTTCAGCGGCTTCGACGGCAACCGCTCGTGGACCGTCCCCGACCTCTATTCGACCCGCTGCCGCGTCAAGGTCGTCGCCCGCGACGCCGCGGCCAACACGGGCTTCGACATCAGCGACCTCAACTTCACCATCGACGGCAACGGCTGCCCGAGCGACTACAACGGCGACGGGTTCGTGACCGGCGAGGACTTCGACGAGTTCATCGCGGCCTTCGAGGCCGGCCACCCCGGGGCGGACTTCAACGGGGACAACTTCGTGACGGGGGAGGATTTCGACGGGTTCGTGGACGCGTTCGTCGGCGGTTGCTGACCGAAGTGCGAAGAGGACTCACGCATGCATCGCGGACCCGTGCTTTTCGCCGGCGGCCTCCTGATCGCCGCCACCACGATCACGTGCTCGGGCCCCGGTCGCCCCGCCCCGGTCCCGCGCCCGGTCGCGCTGTCCGCTCTCGATCAGGAACGCGGCGAACCCCTCACCGAGGCCGCCAAGGCGTACGAATGGCGGCGCCTCGCGTGGGTCGATGAGCACGGGGTGATCCCGCCAGGCGCCCTCCGCGCGGCACTCGCTCAACGCGCCGGGAACATCGCGGCCTGGGAAGGCCCCGGCTCGCGACGGATCGCGGGGATCGCCCCCGACCAGTGGACCAGCCGCGGCCCCTCGAACGTGGGCGGGCGCACACGCTCGCTCCTGGTCCATCCCGCGCAGACCGACCGGCTCTGGGCCGGCGCCGTGAGCGGGGGCATCTGGGACAGCCTCGACGGCGGCCTCACGTGGACGCCGGCCAACGACCAGCTCGCCAGCCTGTCCATCGTCTCCATGGCGATGGCCCCCTCGAACCCCAGCATCATGTACGCCGGCACCGGCGAATCCTTCCTCTGCGGCGACGGCGTCTTCGGCATGGGCATGTACAAGTCCACCGACGCCGGCGCCACGTGGTCCCACCTTTCCAGCACGGCCGGGTGGACCAACCACGACACGCTCTCCGTGGCCGTGAGCCCCACCAACCCCAACGTGGTCCTCGCGGCCAGGTTCTACGAGGGACTCTTCCGCTCCACCAACGGCGGCGCGACGTGGTCCTCCGTGTACTGGGCCCAGGGCGGGACCGCCGTCGCCTTCGACCCGACCACGCAGAGCAAGTGCGTCGCGGCGGTGGCCGACTGGAACGCCGCGGCCCAGGAGTGGTTCAACCGCGCCCTCTACTCGACCGACGGGGGCAAGACCTGGAGCATCGCCGCCGGCCTCGACTACAAGCCCGGCTTCCACAGCCGGATCGCCCTCGCTTATTCGCGCAGCACGCCCTCCATCGTGTACGCCACGAGCGCGTACGAGAAAAAGGTGTTCAAGTCGACCGACGGCGGGCAGAGCTACTCGCCCGTGACCGCCGGCACCCTCGAGACCGACTGGTACCGCTCACCCCTCTGGGTCGATCCCACCAACCCCGACATCCTCATGTCCGGCATGGGCCACGTGATGCGTTCGACCGACGGGGGCGTCACGTTCACGCAGGTCTCGAACGGCTACATCAACACGATCGATCCGCACCCCGACATCCACACCATCATCAGCGACCCGGGTTTCAACGGCACCACCAACCGGCGCGTCTACATCTGCACCGACGGGGGCGTCTACAAGACCGAGGACGCGTACGCCGCCGGACAGGGCACCGGCTGGGCCCGCCTCGAGCAGACCTACCGCACCTCGCAGTTCTACGCCGCCGCGGGCCACGGACCCACCGGCAAGATCTACGGCGGCACGCAGGACAACGGGCACCTGCTTCTCCAGGGCACCTCCGACACCGCGTCGTTCCCCTTCGGCGGAGACGGCGGTTACTCCGCCATCGACTGGACCAACACCAACTACCTGTACGGCGAGTTCATCCACCTGAAGATCCACCGCTCCAACAACGGCGGCGCGAACGTCACCTACATCACGAGCGGCCTCGCCGACGCGGGCAACCCGAATGCCGCGAACTTCATCGCGCCCTTCATCCTCGATCCCAACAATCCGAACACGATGCTCGCCGGGGGCGCCAGCCTGTGGCGGAGCAAGAACGTCCGCACGGCGCTCCTGAGCCCGACGTGGGCGAGCATCCGCCCCGCGGGCAGCAGCCTGATCTCCGCCATCGCGGTGGCGCCGGGGAACTCCGACATCATCTACGTGGCGCAGAACGACGGCCGGATCGACATGACGGTCAACGGAACCGCCGCGGCGCCGTCGTGGACCAGCGTGGACGACAACGGCGCGATCGATCCCCTTCCCGACCGCTACTGCACGCGCCTCGTGATCGACCCCTTCGACCCCGGCACCGTCTACGCCGCGTTCGGCGGCTTCACCCAGGACAACCTGTCGCGCACGACCGACGCGGGCGCGACGTGGCACTCCGTCAGCGGCAGCGGCGCGACCGCCCTGCCGCGCGCACCCGTCCGTGGCGTGGCGCTCCACCCCGCGAGGCGCAACTGGATCTACGCCGGGACCGAGGTCGGCGTCTTCGCCTCAGCCGACGGCGGCCAGACGTGGTCCACCAGCACCGAGGGCCCCGACGCCGCCGCCGTCTACGAACTCACGTTCTTCCACGGCTCGACCACGCTCCTGTGCGCCACCCACGGGCGCGGCCTCTGGACCGCCCCGACGGCCGCCTGCCCCGCCGATTTCAATGGCGACGGGTTCGTGACCGGCGAGGACTACGACGCGTTCGTCGCCGGATTCGAAGCGGGCGACTCCGCGGCCGACTTCGACGCCAACGGCTTCGTGAACGGAGACGACTTCGACGGGTTCATCGCCGCATTCGTCGCCGGGTGCTGACTGACGGACTGGCGACCGGCTTCGGCCCTACCGCCGCCTTCGCCCAACCACCCCCGCTGCCCCCACCGCCCCGATCATCAGCACCCCCGGCCCCGGCACCATCACCACCACGTCCTGGTAGTCGTCCCGCACGATGTTCCCGCCCATGTTGAACAGCGTGTACAGGTTCAGCACCTGCACGCTCCCGTCGTTCGCGTACCCGCCCGACACCGCGCCCAGCGCGGCATCATAAAACGGGTTCGTCCCCGCCCCCGGCGCCGCCATGTCTTCCTCCAGCGCCCAGATCGCCGCCTGCACCGCCTCGGCGTCCGCCGCGCGCTCCGCCCACGTTCCCCCGTAGCGGTACCCCGCCAGCGTCCCCGTGATGAACCGCGAGTACAGCCACGCGGTGCCGTCGGAGAGCGGGTCCTGCTGGCCCCCGTGCAGCCCACCCTGGTACAGCGGGTTGGTCGGGTCGGCGACCGTGCGGTCGTTGCGGTCCGCGCGGTGCGTCGCCCCACCCACCGCCTCGTGCCGCTCCATGCAGAACGTCTCGAACCGGTCCGGCACCTCGCCGAGCGAAATCGCCGTGAAGTGCAGCGAGGCCGTGGACGCGAGCATCTCCCCGCCGCCCCCCCCGCCATCGAACGCGCCGTAGCTCGCGCTCAGCGACGTCGTCCCCGAGAACACCGGCCCCCCGAGCGCCCCGGCCGCGAGAGAGACCGCGCACCCGCACACGAACAAGCTTTTTCCGCTCATCGCGAACCCCTTTTTCCCCCCGATACCCCCTCCGAATTCCCCATCTTCGACGAATGAGGCAAACGCCCGAGAGTACGGAGTCGCGGGGCGCATTCCCTGATACAGCCGCGGCCGGCTTCCCGCACACAAGGCGGGCGGTAACACGCACCCCATCCCGAAAAATGCGCGCGGATCTGAAGCCCGTCCACTTACAATGCGGAAGTTCTGCTCTCAGCGCGATACGCGACCACCGACGGAGCCCTCATGCCGAACAAGCCCCTCTCGATCGCTGTCGTTCTCGCCGCCGCGCCGGGCGCTTTCGCCCAGTCCCCCGCCGCCGACGACGTCTTCTACCACTTCATGCCCATCGCCTGGCGCGACTCCAACAACGACCAGTACCGCTACGGCGACTTCAACGGCATGACCGCCAGCCTCGATTACCTCCAGTCCCTCGGCGTCACCGCCGTCTGGATGAACCCGATCCACAACACCAACGCCTACCACGGCTACCAGCACGGCCCCATCGATCAGGTCGCGTCCCGCTTCGGCACCGAAGCCGAATTCCTCAACTTCGTCGCCCAGGCCAAGGCCCGCGGCATCAAGGTCTTCATCGACGCCGTCTGCTACCAGATCTCGACCAACGCCTCGACGCCCAATTACTTCGGCTCCGCGTACAACAACCCCGCCAGCCCGTACGACTCATGGCTGGCCTTCACCAACTCGCAGAACACCCAGTACGACGGCTACTCGTACTCGACGTGGACGGGCCAGTCCGTCGGCGTCATCGACTGGGACCTCCGCACCCCCGCGACCCGCAACCAGGTCATCGCGTGGTGCCAGAAGTGGCTCGACCCGAACAACGACGGCGACCCGAGCGACGGCATCGCCGGCTACCGCCTCGACCACGTCCACCAGTACAACGACAACGGCCCCGACGGCTGGGGGTACAACATCGACTCCTTCTGGGTCCCCTGGAAGCAGGGCCTCCAGTCCGTCAACCCGCAGGTCTTCACCTTCGCCGAGCAGGCCGACTGGGGCAGCCACGGCGCGAGCCTCATGCCCGCGCACGACGCGACCTTCACCAAGCCCTTCGAGTTCGCCGCCCGCGATGCGCTCGCCAACGACTCGGCCGCGAACCTCTACTCCTCCATGGCCGCGACCGTTGCCGCGCTCCCCTCGAGCCCGGCCAACCGCACCTTCCTCTGCATCATCGGCGACCACGACGTGGACCGCCTCGCCTCGGCGATCGGCTCGACGGCGAGCTTCAACCGCGCCAAAGCCGCCGCGGCGGTGCACCTCCTCCAGCCCTTCCCGCCCATCATCTACTACGGCGACGAGATCGGCATGACCGGCACCAAGCAGAACTACGGCTCCGACGCCAACGACATCCCCATGCGCGAGCCCTTCAAGTGGAACGCCGTCGCGGGCGCACCGATGTCCAACTACTTCGTCCGCAACAGCCAGGCGTACAACAACCGCTTCTCACAGAACAACGACGGCCGAAGCGTGCAGGAACAGCAGGGCGTCTCCGGCTCGCTCCTCGAGCACTACAAGACCCTCATCGCCCTCCGCAAGGACAACGCCGCGCTCCGGCGCGGCACGTACAACCCCGTCACCGCCTCCGGCGGCAAGGTCTGGGCCTTCATCAAGCACCACGCCCCCGCCCAGACCCTCCTCGTCGCCATCAACGTCGGCAACTCCACGCAGAACACCAGCCTCAACCTCTCCTCGTTCACCGTCCCCGGCGGCTCCTCGCCCGTCACCGACATCCAGTCGGGCGCGAACCTGACCGCCATCACCGACGCCAACAAGGCCTCGTACGTCCTCTCCGTCCCGGCGTACGCGTACCGCGTGCTCTCGGTCTCCGTCGAACCCCCCGCACCCCCCGTGTCGCGCGTCGACGGCGTCGCCATCCCGACCGAACTCGGCACGCCGGGCGACGGGCCCGGCTCGCTCGCCGCGACCCAGACCTGCGCGACCTCCTTCGGCGACAACGTCGCCGAGCTCGACCAGCTCTTCACCCGCGCCGGCCCCGACGGCCTCTACATCGGCCTCACCGGCAACCTCCCCGCCAACGCCACCGCCCTGGCCCTCTTCATCGACTCGCGCGCGGGCGGCCAGAACGTCGTCAACACCTCCGCGCTCAACCCGCCCCCGGGCGGCCTCCAGCAGCTTACCGGCACCCGCTTCGATGCCGGCTTCTACCCCGACGACATGCTCTTCATGAACGCCTCCGGAGGCACCATCTTCGTCGATTCGGTCGTTCTCCCGACCTCGGGCTCGGGCGTCAAGACCTACCGCGGCCAGGGCACCGTCAACGACGGCGACGGGCTGCTCACAGGCGGCAGCAACGCCAGCGGCCTCCAGGTCGCCATCGACAACACCAACACCGGCGGCGTCACCGGCTCCTCGGCCGCCAATGCCGCGACGGCGACCACGGGCATCGAGATCTTCATCCCCTTCGCCGACCTCCAGCTCTCGCCGCCCCTCGACCCCTGCCACCCCGTCACCCTCGCGGCGTTCCTCGTCGAGAGCGACGGCACCGTGGGCAACCAGGTCCTCCCGCCGGTCGCCTTCGGCACGGGCGAACTGGGCACGGCGCCGAACTTCACGACCCGCTCGGGCACGCAGCACGTCGCCGTCACCGCCGCGCTCACCGCCGACTTCGACGGGAACGGGTTTGTCAACGGCGAGGATTTCGACTCCTTCGTCCTGGCGTTCGAGGCCGGCGAGCCCGAAGCTGACTTCGACGGCAACGGATTCGTCAACGGCGACGACTTCGACGCCTTCACCGCGGCCTTCGTAGCCGGGTGCTGACTGAGCCCTTGCATGAGCGAGAACGGCGGCGCCGGACGGGCCGTCCGACCGCGAACGGCGTGACGGTTCACGCCGGCCGCATCGGTCAATGATTGGCCCATGACCATCACACTCTTGCTCGTGGTGATCCCTCTCGGGCTCCTCGCGCTCATGGGCGCGGCAACGGTGACCGGGTTCGGCCTCGGCGCCCGCCGCCGACGCCGACGCCAGGAAGAGCAGGCCGAGATCGGCCCCGTCCTGGGCGCCATGCTCGGCCTCCTCGGCCTGCTGCTGGGCTTCGCCTTCAGCGGCGCCACCTCGCGCTACATCGACCGTGACGTCATCATCCTGCACGAGGCCAACGCCATCGGCACCGCCTACCTCCGCGCCGACCTCCTCGACGAGCCCGCCCGCGCTTCTCTGAAGAACCTGCTCCGCATGTACGCCGCCGACCGACTCGCGATGTTCCGCGAGCCCGACCTCGAGCGGGCCGCCCCCATCGCCGACCGCCTCGCCTCGCACCAGGCCCGCATCTGGGCCCTGGCCTCCGAACAGGCCCGCGCGAGCCCGCACCTCACTCTCGCGCTCCTCTCTCCGATCAACGAGATCTTCGATGTCCTCGGTGAACGCAACGCCGCGAGCCACCGCCACCTTCCCACGATGGTCCTCGCGCTCCTGATCCTCTGCGCCGCGCTCTCGCTCGGCACCGTCGGCTACCACTGCGGCCTGCACGCCAAGGGCCACGTCGCCACCGCCGGCCCGCTGGCCCTCCTCGTTGCCGCGGCGTTGTGGATCACCATCGACATGGACTACCCCCGCGTCGGCGTGGTGAAACTCCGGGGCGAGCCTCTCGTAGAACTTGTCGAGTCGCTCTCGATCCCGCCCGCCCCGACCCCTGAGTAAACTGCTCCGTCCCCCAGCGTGTATAGCCCCATGCCCGCCTTTGACCGCATCGACCGCCTCGACCGCGCCATTGCCGGCTGGATGAGCGCGCACGGTGTCCAATGGCTCCGCATTTCCCTGGGCGTCATCTTCATCTGGTTCGGTGCGCTCAAGCCGTTCTGGCTCAGCCCGGCCAGCGATCTCGTCGTCCGCACCGTCTACTGGGTCGACCCCGCGTGGTTCGTCCCCGTGCTCGGCTGGTGGGAGGTCGCGATCGGCGCCTGCATGCTCATCCGGCCCCTGATCCGACTTGCCATCCTTCTGCTCTTTCTCCAGATGCCCGGCACGTTCCTCCCCCTCGTCCTCCTCCCCGATATCTGCTGGACCCACGCGCCGTACGCCCCGACCATCGAGGGCCAGTACATCATCAAGAACCTCGTCCTCATCTCAGCCGCGATCGTCGTCGGGGGTACCGCACGTGAACGCTCCCGCCCCGCACGCAAGCTCTGAACACGACACTCGCCTTGCCGGGGCGGGGTAGGTCAGCGCGTGCCCGGGGTGTCGATCACCACCACGGGCCGCTGGGCGCTTGCCGCGGCGACGGCGCCGCCCTTGCTCATCTCGCCGATCACCCACTCGACCTCGGGCATGATGCGCCTGGGCGCCTTGATGAAGAGGCGGGTGTCGAACATGGTGAGCATGGCGCGGTCGCCGCCGTTGTCGGCCCACATCTCGGGGTGGACGACGTCGTGGATCACCGAGGCCGCGCTCTCGACGACCTCGGACACGGACACGTCCTCCTCGACGGCGCGCCGGGCCTCGATGACCGGGGCGAGGTCGAAGGTGACGAGCGTGGTCTCGCGCTGGTCGAAGTACGCGACGGTCGCGAACTCGAGGCGTCCGTCGATCACGCGGAAGTCGACGCCCTCGTCGGGGGACAGGTTCATCTGGTCGTTGATGATCTCGAGGGCGCGGGGGAGCGGGAAGTTGGCCGCCTCGACGCCGATGAACGTGCCGGTGTCGAGAGGGCCCTCGGGCCCTTCGATCGTGCGGAGGTGGTTCCAGTGCACGTGCACGGGCTTGCCCGCGGCCTTGCCGGCCCGGGCGAAGAAGTCCTCCCAGGTCGAGTCGGCGCTGACCGAGACGCGCGGCGCTTCGCCCTCGGCCTTCACCTGCGGCGGCTGAAAGACCGACATGGGCGCCGTGGAGCCCCCGCCCCGCAGGGCGACGACGCTGGTGATCATGGCCGCGCCGGCCAGACCGAACAAGGCGGTGTGCATGAGCAGTCTCCTTCGTGGTGCGTGGGTGGCTTCACGGAAGCGGCGCGCAAGCGCCGCGGCATCGCCGAGTTCGCCCATCGCGGCCGAGACCGCGTCGTGCTCCGCGCGCCCGGCGAGAACAAGGTCGCGGACGCGCTCGCGCAGGTGCTCCCTGAGTTCATCGCGGATCGAGTCACGCTCGCGGGCGGGGAGGTCGAGGAGGGAGGCGAGGACGGCGAGCCATGCGTCGATGGGGTCCAGAGTCTGGTCCGCGGCGGCGGCGTCGCCCGGGGCGGCGACTTCCGCGGCCGCGGCGCGGCCCGGCGCGCTGCGCTCGCCGAGGAAGAGGCGCGACGCCGCGAGGGGCTCGGCCGGGCGGGCGTGGATGGGGGCTGGGACGGTCATGACGCGGCCTCGTTCCTGTCGCGCTCGCGCGGGCCGGGGATGAAGAGGTCGATGACGGCGCGGTAGGCGCGGTGCGCGGCGATGCGCTGTTCGAGTCGGCGCTTGCCCTTCGCGGAGAGGCGGTACCACTTGCGGCGGCGGCCGCCGGCCGCGTCTTCGGCTTCGTCCTCGGCGGGGCCGGAGCGCTCCGAGCGGACGGTCTCCCAGGAGCTGAGGATCAGGCCCTCGGCCTCGAGGCGCTTGAGGAGCGGGTAGAGGACGCCGGGGGTGAGACGGACGGCCCCGTCGGAGCGGGCCGCGGCTTCCTTGGAGAGGGCGTAGCCGTACATGCGTCCCTCGGCGAGGAGGGAGAGAATGACGAGCTGGGCGGGGTCGTTCTGGTCGTCGGGGGGCACGGGGGGCTCCGGGGTGCGAGTCCGGCAAATATATCGGGTTACGATATATCTGTCAAGGAGGTACGCGGGCGTGGCGGGGGAGGTTGCGGGAAACGACGAGCCCGACGCGCGAGCGAGGGAATGCGCGCGTCGGCGTCGATGGCAGGAATCCCTCGCTTGCGCGTCGGGCTCGTTGCGCGTCGGGCTGATGGGGCGTCGGGCTCGTTTTACTCCGGCACCGCCACCAGCCGGCTCTCCTGCATCTTCTCGCGCGGCCTGCCGTCGGGGCCGACCTGCCCGCGGAGGATCTCCTTGATCCCCTTGCCGTTGAGCAGGTTGTAGGGGTGGCGCTTGCGGAGGTCGCGGAGGGACGCGGCTTCGCCGCCGGGCTGGCGGGGGTCGATGTCCTGGTCGGAGAAGAGGCCGATGGTGACGGTGCTGCGCACGGGGCCGTGGTAGTAGAAGGCCATCTCGCCCTCGCGGCGGAGGGTTGCCGCGGCGAGCTCGGCGGCGCCGCGGATTTCCTGGAGCTCCCGCCTGGTCGGCAGCGGGGCGTTGGGGTTGTTCTCGCCGTACACGCCGACCTGGAGGGTGTACTTGGCCCGCTTGTCGCCGAACTGGGTCCGGGCGTTGCGCAGGTCGAATTCGGAGACCGAGCCCTTGTAGGCGTCGCCGGGGGGTGGCGAGAGGTAGGCGTCCGCGAAGGGCCTGGCGCCGTTGACGACCGTTTCGCGGACGCGTTCGAGGTCGCGCTGCGCGGCGGGGTCGGAGGGGGCGGGGTAGCGGCCGTAGGCGATCACGAGCGCAGGGCCGCGGGGCTCGAGGTACGCCTCGGGGAGACCGCCCTCGGTCTGAACTCTTTGGAGCGCCTCCAGGCCGACAGCGCGGCGCGTCCCCGGTGGGTCGTCGGGCGCTACGACGCCCGCGATCACGATAGACCAGGCCGCTTCCTCGCTGACCCGACCGGCGGGGTCGGTTGAGCGCGTCTGCGGCCGGAGCACCTCCCGCTCCGATGCCGGGGGAAACACCTGTTTTCGAGATTCTTGGGCGACCGCTGAGTGGGCTCCGAAGAGCACGTTTGTAAGGAAGATAATCGATAAATGAACGGGTAAGTTCGAGGGCGATAATTGACCTAAATCCCGCTTCTGGAGCGGATTTGAGTCGGGACGCGGACGTGCAGAACGGCTCGTTCCGGAGGGGCGGTTCACGCGAAATCTCCGTCCGTCAAAGGTAAAGTGCTGACTTACATTAATCTGCACAACTCGTTTAATTGAAGGCATTTACACGATCTGTACGGCTTCTAGTCTCTTTTGCAGCGTTCGAGAAGGCGCCGTCGATACACTCGGAGTGAACAACAGGGATTGAGGCGGGCCAAGCGGGGTTGAGCTTTGCACGCGGCCCGGAACTTTGTGACAAGGAGTGCACGCCATGACGAACATCTCCGCCGTGGATGCGGGCGCCCCCGGACGCGCAGCGTCGTCCGTCGATTCTACCTCTCGCACCGCCGATCGAGCCGGGCTCACCGCCCCCGCGCCGAGGACCGATGATCGCGCCGAAATCTCAACAGTCGCGCGTCTGCTGAGCCGGCTCCGCGCGCTCCCCGACGTGCGCCAGGAACTCATCGACGAGGTGCGCGCCAAGATCACCGCGGGCGACTACGACACCCCGGAGAAGCTCGACCGCGCCCTCGACGAGATGATCCGCGACGCCGAGGACGATCGCCTGTAGCCGCCTTCGTCGCCCTCCGCCATCCGACGCGCCGCGATCAGCGCCCGGGGTCTTCACCACCGGGCGTTGTTTGCTTTGGGCGCGTCCCGTCGGCCGGCTCGGCGATCGACCCGACCGCCGCGGCGAGCCCCTTCACGACCAGGGTGAAGCGGCGCGCGTCGATGGTGTCCACCGTGTCGGTGGCCCCGTGATAGTTGGGGTTGCGGAAGTTCGCGGTGTCGGTGAGCATCACGGCGGACACGCCGAGGGCAAGGAAGGGCGCGTGGTCGGACCGGAGGATGTCGGGGACCGGCACCGGGAGCATGTCGAACCGCAGCACCGGCACACCCGGGGCCGCCGCCTCCATGGCGCCCGCGAGCCGGCGGCAGAAGTCCGCGTGGGCCGCGATCGTCACCGCGGAGATGAAGTTCCCGACCGTCGGCGGCTCGAAGACGCCCGCGACCGCCTTGACCGGGCTGCGCTGGCTGCCGGGCTCGTCGGTGAAATAGCCGAGCATCTCGAGGCTCACCATGCCGACCAGTCGCTCGCCGGGCTCTTCGCCGCCCCGATAGGACTGGGCGTGCACGCGCGATCCGACGAGGCCGACTTCCTCAAGCGTGAAGAAGACCATGCGAACGGTGCGGCGCATGGGCGCGTCCTTGACGACGCGGGCCAGTTCGAGCAGCGCCGCGACGCCGGTGCCGTTGTCGTCGGCGCCGGGGGTGCCGGCCACGGCGTCGTAGTGCGCGCCGATCAGGAGCACCTCTCGGGCCAGGTCCTGCCCGGGGAGATCGACGATGACGTTGTGGAAGAGGCGGGGCGGGGTCCGGTGCGCGTGGATGTCGGTGGGTTGCCCCTCGGACGCAGGGGCATCGTTCCATCGCCGCGCGGGGATCGACCAGCGGACCTCTTCGAGGCGCGGCTGGTAGCCGAGGGCGGTCAGGCGTTCGACGAGCAGGTCTTTGGTGCGTTCGAGGCCGGCGATGCTCTCCGGCCCTCCCCGCGCAGCGCGGTCGGTGGGCAGTTCACGCAGCGACGCCATCAGACGGGCCTGATCGACCTGTGCGGGCGGGTCGGCGAGGCACGCCGCGGCAAGCAAAGCAGCGAATTTCAGCATCGGTCGATGGTACGGTGCCGGCTCACTGTCCGGGCGGGAGGTTGAGCACGACGGTGACGGCCTCGGTGGCGATCACAACCCGCCCGTCGAGCAGGGCGATCTCGCGCGGGTCGTCGAACATCACGACCTCGCGGCTCGCGACCGCCTTCCCCGAGGGCGCCTCGAGCAGGTGCAGGCGCGCGGCCGGGCCGGAGTCGGTGTTCGAGCGGGCGGTCTCGACGGCGACGAAGAGCCCCTCGGCGACATGGGGCGTGAGCAGTTCGAACTTGAGGTCCCACGGGTCGCGCCCGATCAGCCCGCCCGCGGCATCGAAGACCGAGACGCCGCGGGGCGTGCAGAACGCGATCGGGGCGGTCCGCGGGTCGCCGAGCGCGGTGGCCCGCGCCGTGCGCTCGTCGAAGCCCTGACCGGGCTCGAAGACCTCGTCGCGGCGGACGCCGCTCGACACGGAGGCCGCCCACAGCCTGCGTCCCGTGCCGGGGTCCACCACGAGCAGTCGGTCGCCGAAGACCCACGCGCTCGAAGTGTGCGCCGCGATCGGGTCGATGATTTCCCAGTTGGTGCGTCCCGCGGCGAGGTTGAGGGACGCGACGCGGGTTTCGAAGCCGACGATAACCTCGCCGCCGGGGCCGGGCCGGATCCAGCGGAACTCGCCCCCGGTCGTCTTCATGTGGTGAAGCAGGCGGCCGGTCCGCGCGTCGTAGGCCGCGACTCCGGGCTCG
>CAZCPB010000096.1:0-14104 GCA_964500365.1 uncultured Phycisphaeraceae bacterium | reverse complement strand
TCGTGAGCTACTGGATCTCGGGCTGCTGAACCGGCCGCCGCCGCGACGCCGCACTAGTTGACACGCCGCGCCGGACCGCCGTGGCGGTCCGGCGCGACGTTCATTTCTCGGTATGCTTGCGCGCCCCCGTTGGGCTTCCCCGCCGCGCGTTCGCCGCACGCACCGAGGCAAAGCATGTCGTCACACGCCCGCCCGCTCGCTCTGGCCGCTCTCGCCCTCGCGCTCTGCCCGGCGGCCGACGCCCAGGTCGGCGCGGCGATCAACCCGCTCTCCTCGAACGGAGCGGGCGAGCCGGCCGCCCAGGCGACGCCCCACGTCCCGAAGGACGTGATCGCCGTGCTGGACATCGCACACGCGAGCCAGTTTTCGGAAGCGATGATGAACGAGACGGCGGCCGATGCCGCGGAGTGGCTCGTCAACGAGCACCTGAGCAAGGCCGCCGTTCAGGGAGTGACGCTCGTCATCCTGCGCAACCCGTACCGGTGGCGGCCCCTGCCTTTCGAGACCAACATCTTCGGCGGGGTCTACCCGGAGCGCCGCGCCGCGCTCCACGCCGCCATCGCCGCCGCCAGGGCGGCCGGAAAGCCGATGCCGCGCCTGGCCTGCTACCAGACGCTCCCCGCGGGTCTGTCCCTGTCCGATGCCCACAGGGCGATCCTCGATTCGCAGGTGGCACCCTTCGACGAGGACGAATGGGAGGCGATCGGGTGCAAAGAGTGGCAGCAGGACATGATCGATGCCCGTCGGTCGCTTCGCCCTCAATACTTGGAGCCGGTCTGGGCGAACGGCTTTCCGCGCCAATGGACGTATCCGATCGACGTGACCGAGGACTTCATGAGCAGGCCGAGGACGCCGTTCCAGCTCTACCCGGACCCCCGACCAGAGATCCGCTGCTCGATGTACAGGGCCGCCGTGCCGCGCCCGGGCGAATCCCCGCGCGACGCGGCCCTCCGCAACGCCCGGAAGTTCCTCGCCTACTGCATCCCGAAGCAGTACACGCCCGTGCTGCCGATCGACCTGTACACGCAGTATTACGCCAGCGCGTCGGAGATCTACATCGTGAAGTGCGCCGGCGACTACGACGGGAGCGGGTTCGTCAATGGCGACGACCTGGACGAGTTCCTGACCGAGTTCCTCGCAGGCTCCCGCTTCTGCGACATGGACGGCGACGGCTTTTCCAACGGCGACGACTTTGAGAAGTTCATCGGCCACTGGGATTCGGGGTGCTGACACCTCGGCCGATCGGCACACCGATCTCCCGCACCGACTCTGAATTCAGTCTCTCAATGATGAGTTAGAGTGGGGTTCCGGAGCGCTCGATGCTCCGGCGCGGCACTTTGGACGCCGTCGGCCCGCGGCCCGTTTGTACACTGCCGTGATGCAGGAGGGCCCAAGCACCGCGAGTACCACCGCCGCTCCCACCGGGGAAGGCCGGGAATACCCGTCCACGGAGCGCCCCGGCGACTCGGTCGGCCCGTACAGGCTGCTCGAAATCATCGGGCAGGGCGGCTTCGGGGTCGTCTGGCTCGGCGAGCGCCGCGCCCCGATGGTGCAACGCGTCGCGATCAAGATCCTGAAACCCGGGATGGATTCACGCGAGGTACTCGCCCGCTTCGAGCAGGAGCGGCAGGCGTTGGCCGTGATGAACCACCCCAACGTGGCCAAGGTCCTCGACGCGGGCACGACCGAGCGCGGCCTCCCCTTCTTCGTGATGGAGCACGTGCCCGGCGAGCCCATCACCGCCTATTGCGATCGCCTGAGGCTGAGCATCAGAGAGCGGCTCGAACTCTTCGTCCCCGTCTGCGAGGCCATCCAGCACGCCCATCACAAGGGCATCATCCACCGCGACGTCAAGCCCGGCAACATCCTCGTCATGCCCGTCGATACCGGATCCTCCTCGCCCCGGGCCGCGGGGCAGGGAGCTCCCGGCGGCTCGCTGGTCAAGGTCATCGACTTCGGCGTCGCCAAGGCCGTTTCCCACGCCTTCGCCGGGAAGACCATTTTCACCGAGCAGGGCCGCCTCATCGGGACGCCCGAGTACATGAGCCCCGAGCAGGCCGAGATGGGCGCCACCGATGTCGACACGCGCACCGACGTGTACTCCCTGGGGGTGGTCCTGTACGAACTCCTCGCTGGCGTCCCGCCGTTCGACCCGTCGACCCTGCGGAGCAAGGGCTTCGCGGAGATTCAGCGGATCATCCGCGAGGTCGATCCGCCGAAGCCCAGCACGAGGCTGAGCGCGCTGCGGGACGAGCCCGGCGCGCCCGCGAACGAGGGCTGGCAGGAGCCGCACGTTGCCGCGGCGCGACTGTCCCTCGCTCGCGCGTCGGGCTCGTCGGCCATCGCGGCCCGGCGCGGGACCGATGACCGCGCGCTCACGCGCGAGCTGCAACGCGAACTCGACTGGATCCCGCTGAAAGCCATCCGAAAGAATCGCGCCGAGCGGTACGCCACCCCCATGGGGCTGGCCAAGGACATCCAGCGCTACCTCGCAGGCGAGCCGCTCGAAGCGGGCCCGGAGACGGCGGCGTACCGCCTGCGGAAGCTGGTCAACCGGCACCGGGGCCCCGTTCTCGCCGCGCTGCTCGTGGTCCTCGCGCTTTCCACCGGTTTGATCACCACCCTCTGGCAGGCGCGCGAGGCCGCCCGCCAGGCGGCGCGAGCCGACGAGCGAGCCCGCGCCGCGAAAAGCGCTGAGCGCGCCGAGACGCAGCGCGCTGCCGAACTCAAGCAGGTCGCCGACTTTCAGGCCGGCATGCTCGCCCAGGTGGATCCGATGGAAGCGGGACTGCGGCTGTCGCAAAGCCTGGCCGCGAAACTCGAAGAGGGCATGGCTCGGGCGGGCGTCCCGGCGGATCAGCGTCCGGCCCGTGCCGCGGCCTTCGCCGACTATTGGAAACTGCTCAACCCCACCGACGCAGCGCGCGACATGATCCACCAGACCATTCTCAAGCCCGCCGTCGTCGCCGTCGGCGGTCAGTTCAAAGACCAGCCGCTGGTCGACGCGGCTCTGCGGGAAGTGCTCGCCGAGCGGCACGCGACCTTCGGCCTCGTCGACGACGCTGTCGCCCTCCAGACCGCCGCGCTCGAAATACGCGCCCGACTCCTGGGTCCCGAGCACCCCGACACGCTCCGATCGCGCCACATCTTCGCCGGCATCCTGCTCGAGGCCGGAAGGCTCGATGAGGCCGAGCGCATCGCGGCCGAGGCGTATGAAGGACGGGCCAGGGCCTTGGGGCCCGACGACCCCGAGACGGTGAGTTCCCACGCCAACCTCGGCCTGATCCAGCTCAGGCGTGCCCGTTACGCGGAGGCGGAAGCGGTCCTCGACGATGTCTTCGAGCGCCGCCTGCGGCGGCTGGGCGAGCATCATCGCGACACCGTCGCGGCGATGAACTCGATTGCATCGCTCCACGAAGCCATGGGCGACCTCGCGGAGGCCGAGGCGTGGTACCGGCGGGCGCTCCAGAGCGCGCGCCGCGCGCTGCCCGGCGACGCGGCACCGCTGGCCAACCTGATCAACAACCTGAGCCTGCTCCTTGAGAGGCGGGGCAACCTCGCGGAGGCCGAGCCGCTCCAGCGGGAAGCGCTGGACATCACCAGACGCCGTCACGGAGACGAGCACCCCCGGACCGTCGCCGCGTCCGCGGCTCTCGCGTCGCTGCTCTTCGAACAAGGGCGAATGTCGGAATCGGTCGCGCTGATGCACGAGACCCTGACCAAGTCACGCGCGCTGCTGGGGGCGGCCCATCCCGAGGCGATCTTCGCCTCGATCAATCTGTCCATCATGCTGATCAAGGCGGGACGGCCCGACGACGCCGAGCCCCTCCTGCGGGAGAGCCTGGAACGCGCGCGGACCGCGCTCGGACCGGACCACCCGCGCACCGTCAACGCCCTCAACACGCTGGGCGCGCTGCTCAGGGCCAGGGGCGACGCCGCCGGCGCTGAACCGCTCGCGCGCGAGGCGCTCGCGTCCGCCGAACGGACGCTGGGCCCCGAGCACCCGGACACCCTGTCGTACCTCGACAACCTCGGCCTGGTGCTCAAGGGCCAGGGCAAGCTGGAGGAGGCCGAAGCGATCTACCGGCGCTCACTCGAGGCTCACCGACGCGTGCTCGGCGACGACAACCCCGACACGCTCATCTGCATCAACAACCTGGGGCGATTGCTGCACCAGACGGGGCGGCTCGAAGACGCCGAGCCGCTCCTCCGCGAGGCGCACCGGCGCATGACCGCGCTCGCCGGCGAGCGCCACTACAACACGCTCGCCTTCACCAACAACCTCGCGCTGCTCCTGCAGGACAGAGGTCTGCTCGACGAGGCCGAGCGGATGTTCTCAGCGGCGGTCGCGATCGCCGACGGCGTGCTGCCCCCGGCCAATGACGTGAGGCGCGCGCTGACGAACAACCTGCGGAAGCTGTGCGACGCGCGCCACCAGCTCGACCCCGGGCGCGGGTACGACGCCAAGGCCGCGGCGCTCCGCGCCGCGCTGGAGGCCATGCAGAACGCGAGCAAACCTGCCGCACGCTGATCCGAGACGCCGCGCTCACCCGGCCTTGCGCGGGATCGCCTCGCCCTTCTCGAGCTTGTCCTCGATCGTCTTGATGATCCCGGCGACCGTCGAGCCCGGGCCCTTGAGCGCTCCCACGAGCTTCTTGGCGGGGCTGACGATGAGCGTCACGACCTGGCCGATGGCCTCGTCCTTGGTCGGGAACTTGCTCAGTTCCTCGCACCCCGCCTTGCCGCTGAAGAGCTGCCCGTCGAGCACGGCGCCCTTGAGCTCGATCTTCGGGAACTTGGCCATCAGGCCCACGATCTCGCGGGCCACGTCGATCACCGACTCGCCGCCGTAGGCCAGCGCGCTGGGCCCGGTGAGCAGGTCGCTGAGCGCGGCCAGCCCCGAGCCCTCGAAGGTCTTGCGGGCCAGCGAGTTGCGGATCACCGTGATCTTGATCTTCTTCTTGGCCAGTGAGTTGCGCACCGCCGTCGCGTCGCGCCCTTTCAGCTCGCGGATGCTGATCAGCATCGCGTCGGGAAACTCGGCCGCGTCGCCCCCGGCGATCTGGCTCTTGTAGTCCCGCATGATGGCCTGCTTCATCGTCTTGGACATGGCATGGTCCTCTGGAGAGCGGTTCGGCGGCGAAGTGACCAGTGACTAGTCACTCGTGCCCGGACATCGGTTCAGGACCGATGCACGTTGAACGCTCATCTCATCCGTCGATTCCTCGGGGTCCATCGATCACTGATGACAACTCACTGCTCACTGTTCACTCTTCCACCGCCGCCGCCGACACGTACTTCACCTGCACGCCCGGACTCATCGCCGCGCTCACGGTGATCTTCTTGACGTACACGCCCTTGGCCGTCGAGGGCCGGGCCTTCTCCATCGCCTTGATGAAGTGCTCGAGGTTCGCGACCAGGTCGCCCTCGGGGAAGCTCATCTTCCCGATCACCGCGTGCACGTTGCCCGACTTGTCCGTGCGGTACTCGACCTTGCCCGCGGCGTATTCCTTCACGGCTTCCGCGACCTGCGGCGTCACCGTGCCGGCCTTGGGGCTGGGCATGAGGCCCTTGGGGCCCAGCACCTTGCCGAGCTTCGAGACCACCCGCATCATGTCGGGCGAGGCGATCGCGACGTCGAACTCCATCCAGCCCTTCTCGATCTCCGCGACGAGGTCCTCGGCGCCGGCCTTGACCGCGCCGGCCGCCATGGCCTTGGGGGCCACGTCGCTCTGGCAGAAGGCGATCACGCGCTTGGTCTTGCCGATGCCCTTGGGCAGGCTGATCGAGCCGCGCAGCGCCTGGTCGGCCTGCGCCGGGTCGAGCCCCAGGTGCATGCACAGGTTGACCGTCTGGTCGAACTTGGGCGCCTTGAACTTCTTGAGCGCGGCAACGGCCTCGGGCGCCGGGAGCGCGTCCTTGGGCTTGGCGGTCAGGTTGGCCTTGTGGCGCTTGCCGATGTGCTTACCCATGTGCTCAGCCCTCCACCGTCACGCCCATGGAGCGCGCCGTCCCTTCGATGACCCGCATCGCCGCTTCCACGGAGTTCGAGTTGAGGTCGGCCATCTTGGCCTGGGCGATCGTCTTCACCTGCTCGCGGGTGATCTTGCCGACCTTGTTCTTGTTGGGGACGCCCGAGCCCTTCTCGACCTTGGCCGCGTCCTTGATCATGACCGACGCCGGCGAGCCCTTGACCTCGAAGTCGAAGGACCGGTCGCTGTACACCGTGACGATGCACCCGACGATCTTGCCCTTGACGTTCTGCGTCGCGGCATTGAATTTCTGGATGAACTGGCCCGGGTTGACGCCCTTGGAGCCCAGCACAGGACCCAGCGGCGGGGCGGGCGTCGCGGCCCCTCCCGTCGCCATGATCTTGAAGACTTGAGTGACTTCCTTCTTTGCCATCGATCTCCACCTCCCACCGGCCCGGGAGTCTGGCTCCCGCAGGGCCCGCCCCGGCAAAGGGGTCGGACCGGCTCGGTGGTGCAATCGGCCGCGGGTTGTCGCCGGGGCTCACGCTCCGGCAGGCCCGTTATGGGCAGGGCGGAACGATAGGCGAGGGCTGGACCGGCAGCAAGCGGTGCCTGAGGCGGACTGAGGCGGACCGTTCTGTCATTCTCGTTCTCGGTCCGGCGGGGGGGCAGGGTAACGATGTTGGGCGCTAGAACGGCCACACCGCCAGCCCGTGCGGCGCGTTGCGGACGTCCATCGTGATGTTCACCGACTTGACCACGGCGCACGACTCCCAGTCGTACACGGTGATCGTGGAGGGTGACGACCCGCCGATGATCAGCCCGTCATCGGTCGCGACCAGGCCGCGCCCGAACGCCTGGCGCGCGATGTCCTTGGTCGCCGGGACGTGCGTCAGCGCCGCCTCGTCGTAGCGCACCACCGGGAACTGCTTGAGCACGTTGCCCTGCGCATCGAGATGGCAGATCGCGTCCTTCCCCGTGCTGTTGCAGAGCACTCCGCCCTTATAAGGCCGGGCGTTGTGCGTCCAGTCGGGCACGGGGGCGTGGCGCCGCAAGGCGTTGCCCTCGAAGTAAAGCAGGTTGCGCATCTTGACGCCGCAGAAGTACATCCGGCCGTCCTCGACCCACACACTGTTCAAGTGCACGGTGTCGAGGGGCTTGGGGCCGGCCTCGGCGCGCGGGTCGTAGCCGACGATGCGCGGCACGGGCGGGCCGGGGATGGGCACGCCCGCCTCGTTCTTCGGCGGCTTCATGCGGAACATCCGCGCCTCGACGAATTCGCCCGTGGGGATGTCGAGCGTCAGGATCGAGTCAAAGAGCGTCGAGGTCACGTGCAGGCGGTCGCCCTCGAGGAACACCTCGTGCGCGTGGCTCAGGAACTTGCTCTTGTACGAGCGCTTGATCTTGAAGTCCTGCCCGAAGACGAAGACCTCGTTGCTCGCGGCGATGTAGACCTCGCCGTTGTGGAACGCGATGCCGCGCAGGCCCCGGTTGGAGCCTCTTCCTTCCCACTCGATCGACGCATCGTTCCAGTCGAGGACCTTGTCCCACTTCCCCGATTCCAGGTCGACGAGGTACGCGCCCCCGTGGCTGTCGCCCGCGTCGGCCGAGCGGATGATGTCGGTCATGAGGACGGTGGGGAGTTTGGGCATCGGCGGTTCGGAGTGGAGTGGGGGCGGTGGAGGTGGTGGGGGAGCCGCGTTCAGAACGGCCAGAGGCAGAGCCCGTGCGGCGCGTGCCGGACGTCCATGGTGACGTTGACCGAGCGGATCATCGCGCCCGATTCATAGTCGAACACGCTGACGGTGCCGGGGGACGACGCGGCGATGATCAGGCCGTCGTCGGTCGCGATCAGCCCGCGGGCGAACCCCTGGCGCGCCGCCTTGGCGCTCTCGGGGATATTGAGCAGCGCGCCCTCATCGTACCTGGGCACCGCGAACTGCTTGATCGGCGCGCCCTTGGCGTCCACGTGCAGCACCGCGTCCTGCTTGGTCGCGTTGCAGAGCACCCCTCCCTTGAAGGGGCGCGCGTTGTGCGTCCACTCGGGCACCTCGGCGTGCTTACGGACGCCGCCGTTCTCGAGGTACAGCACGTGCCTCAGGAGCACACCCGCGAAGTACAGCCTCCCGTCCTCGGCCCACACCTGGTTCAGATGCACCGTGTCCTTGGCGTTCGGGCCCTTGTCACGCATCGGGTTGTACACCATGATGCGCGGCGGCGGCGCGGGGCCCGCGGGCATCCCGGTCGTCCGAGGGTTCACCGCCCAGGGGATGCGGAAGAGCAGCCCGCTGGTGAACTCGCCCGAGTCCAGGTCGAGCGAGAGCAGGGAGTCGAACCGCGTCGAAGCGATGTGCAGCGTCGAGCCGCTCAGGCTCAGCTCGTGGATGTCCCCCAGGTAGCGGTTGGAATAGTCGCGGAGCGGCCTGAAGTCGCGGTCGAAGACCAGGACGCGATTGTGCGTCGCGATCAGGACCTCGTCGCTCCGGACCACGGCGCCGCGGAGCCCTCGCTCGGCGCCGCGCCCGTCCCAGGAGATGTCCTGCGGGTTCCAGTCGATCACCGGACGCGAGGTCGAGTTCTCGAGGTCGATCAGGTGCGCGCCGCCGTGGCTCTCGCCGGGCTTGGAGCCCCGGATCGTCACGGTCATCAGCACGGTCGGCAGCCTGGGCATCGAGCGCTCCGGTCCCGGCGGGCGCGAAGCCCGGGCCCGGGGCGGAGACTATATCGACGGCGTCGAGCGTCTTCCGTCAGCGCGCCATGCCCTGCGTCAGATCGACCAGCAGCCCGCTCTCCAGCCCCGCCTCGCGGGCGCTATTGAGCATCTTGGCCGCCAGGTCCGGCCGGCTGCGGATCTGCATGAGCATCGCCGCCGCGATGTACCCCGACGACGAGTTCACGCGCCGGGCGTAGGTGATGACCGGGGCGCACAGGTCCGTCATCTGCCGCACGGTCAGGCCCATCCCCTCGAGGTCGGGCGACGCGTCGGCGAGGGTCGGGTCCTGGGCGTAGGCCCGGGCGATCTCGTTCGCCCCGTCCTGCGTGCGCCCCTGGAGCAGGAGCCCGATCCCGAGCCAGCGGCGCGCCGCCGCATCGCCGGGATCGGCCTTGATCACCGCCCGGAACGCGGACACCGCCTCGGCGTAGCGGCGGCTCTGCATGAGGTACGCCCCGCGCTGGAAGTCCGTAAGCACCGGCGCGGCCTGCGCCTGCGCGGCGGCGGGGGAGTACGACGGCGAGAGCGCCGGGTCCTGGTACATCACGTAGCTGTCGTTCACCACAGGCAAGGTGTACGAGTAGTCGTAGTAGTACGGCCAGTACGAGCCGTAACTCCAGCCCCACGGGTACAGGTTCGCGTACGAGGGATAGCACCACGACGGACGGCACGCGTCGTACCACGAGCACGACGACCACCACGGCTTCCAGTTGTCGCGGCACCAGGCGTCGGCACCCGAGCCGATGTGGATGCCCAGCCGGAAGTTGTCATCGCTGTACCGGATGTTCGCGCTGAAGCCCGACGCGTCCGCGAACGTGCCGCGCCGGCTCGCGCCGTGAACAATGCCGTCCGGCGGGAGCGGTCCGGTGAATCCCTGGTTGTGTGACCCGCCGCGCCCGCGGTGATCGACGTACGGGGTCGGCAGGGGCTGATCGAACCCGGGCGACTGGCCGGGGGGCAGCACGGTGTACTCGGGCACGGCGACCCGCGTCGGCGCCAGGCCGGCGCCGGTGCTCCGCGGCATCACGCTCGGCGTTCCGGGCAAGGCGGCGCGCCCGCCGCCGCTGGGGATGGACATCGTGGGCGGGACGATCGGCCGCCGGGGAGGCGCCACGGAACCGCCGTGTTGAGGTCGCGCCGCGGCGTGGATCGCGCGGGCCTGGGTCGCCGAAACCTGCGCCGCGGGAGCGGAGCGAGCCGGCGACGGCGCCGCCATGGCCCGGGCCGGGATCGTGCCCCGGAACGTCCCCGTACGCACCGCCGGCGCGGACATGGTGCGCGACTGCGCGCCGACCGTGCCGGCAAGAACCAGAAGAGACGCCGCGCCGAGCATCCACGATCCGCGTGCTGATTTCATGGCTTGCCTCCCCTGGGCGTTCGTCCGGCTCCCGCAACGCTTTGCCACTATGCTGCGCCTGAACCCCGACTGATCCGCCCGCTGGAAGTCTACTTGTGTTCGGTACTCTTCGTCCAGCGGTCCCTCGGGGTTGCGGTTATCCGGCGGCGTCGGTCGGTATGGACGATTGACGCCCGGGAGGCACACCATGTTCCGTGCGGGTAATCCGAATCGTCCGTCAGGTCAGTTAATTGCGATCGAGGTTGGAATCCGTTTGATCGTGAGGGAATGCGGGCAGCGTCTGCGCGGCATCGCGGCGTGGTTTCTCGCCGCCGCCCTGGGGTTCGCCGGGGCTTTCGCGGGCGGGTGCGCTTCAGGCGCGAGCACCACGCTCCGCTCCGAAGGTGGCGCCGGTGAGCTTCGGGCCCGGATGGCGGTGATGGCGTACACCTCACCGGACAAGAACACCGCCGACGTGTACATGTCGGACCTGCCGCGCGAGGCCCTCGAGCCCGATGCCGACCTGTCGGGCGTGGCGGGCCAGTTCGTGCACATGCACGTGTTCATCACGCCCTCGGCGGGAAGCACGCCGATCGATGCGGGGGCGTGCAGCGTGGTGGTGCGGACCTTCGTGGTCGCCCGCGGGCAGGTGGGGCTCTACGGCGGGGGGGCGTTCCTGAACCCGAACTCGGCGCCGGGCTCCGGCCCGCTCTCGGGTTCGATCAGCGGCGGAACGTGCCGGCTGCTCTCCTCCACGCCGGGGTTTGTGGACAGGCTCGGGCCGTCGGAGTTCAGCGCCAAATTCCGCGTGCCTCGGAACGATGCCCTGGCGGCGCAGCTCGGCAAGCGCCTGGCGACGATGCTGCAACTGGTGCCCTCGACGACGGCGCCTTCGGCGACCGCGTCGCAGTGATCACAGCTCCGGCGCAAAACCCCGGCGCATCGTGTTCTCGCAGATCGCCCGCGGGTCCACGAAGTGCAGCAGGTAATCCGCCCCGCCGGCCTTCGAACCCGCGCCCGACATGCCGAACCCGCCGAACGGCTGTCGCGCCACCAGCGCGCCCGTGATGCCGCGGTTGATGTACAGGTTGCCGACGCGGAACTCGCGCTTGGCCTGCTCCAGGTGGGCCGGCTTGCGGGTGAACACGCCGCCGGTGAGCTTGTACGTGAGCGAATTCGCGATGGCCAGCGCCTCGTCGAAGTCCTTGGCGTGCATTACCGCCAGCACCGGCCCGAAGATCTCCTCGCGGGCGATCGTGTGCGCGGGCGTGACGTGCGTGAAGATGGTGGGGGCGACGAACCGACCGAGCGACGACGCGACGAAAGGGTCGGAAGCGGGCAGCGGGAGCTGGAGCGCGAGCCGGCACCCTTCCTTTCTTGCGGTCTCGATGTACGAGTCGATCTTCGACTTCGCCTCGGCGTCGATCACAGGCCCGACGTCGGTCCCCGGAAGCGACGGGTCGCCGATGACCAGCGCGCGGGTCGCCTCGACGAGCCGGTGGGTGAAGTGCGTGATCGCCGCGCCGTCGGGCCCCTCCGGATCAACCACGATCACCCGCGAGCACGCCGAGCACTTCTGGCCCTGGAAGCCGAAGGCCGACTGGCGCACGCCGATCACCGCCTCGTCGAGGTCGGCGCTGGTGTCGATGATGACCGCGTTCTTCCCGCCCATCTCGCAGACCACGTGCTTGATGTGGGTCGGGGGCTCATAGACCCCATGAGCCCCGTCGGACCCATGCCCCGTTCCTCCCCGGACCGCGAACGGGCTCCCGGGCGCCGCCGCCGTGAGGATGTCCAGCCCCACGTCGCGCGACCCGGTGAACGCGATCAGCGCCACCCGCGGGTCGCGCACCAGCGCGGCGGCCGTGGTCTCGCCCGGCCCGGGGCAGAACGAAAGGATGTCCTCGGGCTTGAGCGTGCCCCGCCCGTACACCGACGACTTCGGCGTGGACGCGAGCACCTCGTGCAGGCTCTCGAGCAGGATGTCGTGCAGGATGCTCGCGATCCCGGGCGTCTGCTCCGCCGGCTTCATCACGACCGTGTTGCCCGTCACCAGCGCCGCCGTCGTCATGCCGCACAGGATCGCCAGGGGGAAGTTCCACGGCGCGATCACGACCGCCACCCCCCGCGGCTGGTGGAGCGTCTCGTCCAGTTCACCGATGAACCGCCCGAGGCGCGCCCGCTCGAACAGGGGCACGGCGCAGCGGGCGTAGTACTCGCAGAAGTCGATCGCCTCGCACACGTCGGCGTCGGCCTCGCGCCAGGTCTTCCCGGACTCCTTGATCATCACCCCCGCGAGCGCATCGCGCTGGGCGCGCATGCGCTCGGCGGCTTCGAGCAACGCCGCGGCACGCAGGCGCGCCTCCGTGTCGCGCCACGCGGGGAACGCCGCCGCGGCACGCCGCACCATGTCGGCGGCGTGCACGGGTGTGCGGTCGTTGGCGACCTTCGGCACGGTCGCCCGCGCGACGGCGTCCGCGAAGGCCTCGCGCTGCGGCTTCTGGGAAAAGTCGCGGAAAGGCTCGTTGAAGAACGGCCTGCCGTCCCCCAGGCCGCGCGGCGCGGGCGAAAGCCGGTGCCTCTCGGGCGCGATCGCCGCGAGGTCCTGTCCTGAAAGGGCGCCGGGCGCCGCGGGCTGAGCGCTCGGCGGGGGCGGGGAAGAGGGTGACGCGGACGCGCCCGGCGCTTTCAGCAGCGCCCCCGGGTCGGCGTTGTCCATGAACCCCGCCTTCAGCCACGACTCGTTGCTCGTGTTCTCGAGCAGCCGCCGCACCAGGTACGCCATCCCCGGGATCATCTCGCCCACCGGCACGTACTCGCGGATGCGAAGGCCGAGTTCCGCCGCGGCGTGCTTGAGCTGGTCCGCCATGCCGTGCAGCATCTGCAGCTCGAGCGCCTCGCGCGGCAGCGACCGCTGCTCGAGCTGCGCGACGGCCGACGCGATCGATCGCACGTTGTGCGACCCGAGCGCGAGCTTGACCCCGCCGGCGCCCGGCGTCCGGGGGCACGCGTCGAGGTAGATGCCGGCCATCTTCTCGAAGCACGCGTCGGTCTGCCACTTGGCGGCCCACACCGGGCAGGGCCAGCCGTGCTGCTCGCTCTTGATGGTCTCGGCGTCCCAGTACGCGCCCTTCACGAGGCGGACGGTCACCTGGCGGTTGGCCTTCACGGCCCAGTCGCAGAGGCGCCGGGCATCGTCGGGCCCGCTCTTGAGGTACGCCTGCATGGCCAGCCCGGCCTGGAAGTTGATGCGCCGGGCGCAGCGCTGGAAGAGCTCGATCGTGAGGTCCTTGAGCGCGAAGTGCTCCATGTCGAAGTTGACGAACACGCCCTTGTCGCGCGCGGTCTCGAGGACCGGCTCCAGGCGCCGCACCAGGTCGCCGATCGAGCCCTCCGTGTCGATCGGGTCGCACCGTGCCGAGAGGCTCGAGATCTTCACCGACACGTTCGTGCGCGGGATCGGCCCGAGGTGATCGCTCTCCAGCCGCGCCTGGCCCTGCCACGTCGCCACCTGCGCGGGCAGGTTGCTGATCAGGTCCAGGTACTTGCGCTGGTACTCGTCGGCCTCGAGGTCCGACACGCACGTCTCGCCCAGCAGGTCCACGCTGAACGCGATGCCGTCGTCCCAGAGCTCCTTGAGCCCGCCCAGCGCGCTCGCGGCGTCGGTCCCCGCGATGAACTTCGAGGCCATCCCGGTGATCTGCTTCGAGATCGTCGCCGCGGCCATCGCTTTGGCGATCGATCCGGCCTTGAGCGCGGCGCCGATCGCGCCCGGCACCGTCACCCCGGGCTGAGAGAGATAGTCGTTCAGGTGGTCGTAGATCGCCTCCGGCGTCTTGAGCATCGGGAAGCAGTCCACGAAGCGGAACATCTGGACCTTGAAGTTCGGGTCCTTCATGGACCATTCCATCAGCGCATCGCTGTAGAACTTCGCGGACAGGATCCCCGTCTTGTGCGCCCGCGCCCGCCGGAGCATGTCCGAGCCGAACTCGAAGATCCGGGCTTCGATGGCGGATTCCGGCGGCCCGCCCCGCTCCTCCGTGCCGCCGACAAAGCGACCGGACGGGATGACCACGGGAGCGG
>CAZCPB010000095.1:0-14191 GCA_964500365.1 uncultured Phycisphaeraceae bacterium | reverse complement strand
CGTGGCCGTGGGCGACCAGCTGGCGCGCACCCCACACGCTGCGGGCCAGGCCGACGCGCCGGACGGCGTTGTCGAGGCGGCGTTCGAGCAGCTGCAGGAGGCTCTCGCCCGTGTTGCCCTTCATGCGTCCGGCATCGGCGATGTAACGCCGGAACTGCTTCTCGAGCACCCCGTAGTGGTACTTGAGCTTCTGCTTCTCGTTGAGGCGGACGCCGTAGTCTCGCAGGCGCCGGCCGCGGTAGCCGTGCATGCCCGGGAAGACGAGCTGGCGCTTTGAGGTGTGCTTGGGGTTGTCGGCGATGGGAACGCCGACGCGACGGGACAGCTTGACCTTGGGACCGGTATAACGGGCCATGAAACCTCCGTCCGCGGCCGCCCTTGGGGGGCGACGGGTGGCCGCCCGTGGATTGAGGGCGGCCGATCTGGCCGGGGTGCCGCGGCTGCGGTCCGGCGGGTGAGATCCGGGCACTGGGATGTGGGCGGAATGAAAGGAGCGGACCGGGCCGGAATCAAGCGTGCGCGCCAGACTCCGTTCGCATTCCGGCGGGGACACTAGAATGGGGCTCATGGCACGGACGCTCCAACTCCCGCAGATCGCTGAAAAGAAGGAAAAATGCGGCGTTTTCGGCGTCTGGGGCCATCCGCACGGGGCCCGGCTGTCCTACCTGGGTCTGTACGCCCAGCAGCACCGGGGCCAGGAATCGGCGGGGATCGCCACCACGGACGGGGACAGGATCACCGGCGCGACGGGCATGGGACTGGTCGCCGAGGTCTTCGACGAGGCCACGCTGCACGGCCTGGACGCCGACGGCGGCCGGGGGGCGATCGGGCACAACCGGTATTCGACCGCGGGCGGGTCGATCTCCTGCAATGCCCAGCCGCTGGTCGAGTCGTACGTCGGCGGGCAAGTCGCGATCGCCCACAATGGGAACCTGATCAACGCTGCGGCGTGGCGGCGGCACTTCGAGGAGGCCGGGCACCTCTTCCACACGACCAGCGATACCGAGGTGATCATCCACCTGCTGGCTTCGCCGGCGCAGCAGAAGTCGCACGACCCGGTCGCGGCGACGCTGCGGCGGCTTCAGGGGGCCTTCAGCCTCGTGCTGCTGTTCCCCGACCGCATCGAAGCGGCCCGCGACCCGTGGGGGTGGAGACCACTGGTCCTGGGCCGGCTCGAGGGCGGGCGCCCGGTGGTGGCGAGCGAGACGGTGGCGCTGTCGGTCATCGGCGCGAAGGTCGAGCGCGAGATCGAGCCCGGCGAGATCGTGACCCTTTCGGACCGGGGCGTCGAGTCGCGCCGCTTCGCCGAGATCGCGCCGCGTCCGGCGTACTGCGTCTTCGAGCACGTGTACTTCGCCAACCCCGCCAGCGTGGTCTTCGGGCAGAACGTGCAGGCCGTGCGTGAATCGCTCGGAGAGCGACTGTCGATCGAGGCGCACGTGCCGGCCGATTTCGTCATGCCGATGCCCGACAGCGGCAGGTCGGCCGCGACGGGGTACGCGCGGGCCAGCGGGATCCCGTACCGCGAGGGGATCGTGCCGAACCGCTACGTCGGCCGCACGTTCATCAAGCCGACGCAGACGGAGCGGCAGACGGCGGTGCGGCTGAAGCTGAACGTCGTCGAGGAACTGGTGCGCGGCAAGCGGCTCATCGTGGTGGACGATTCGATCGTCCGCGGCACGACGACCAAGGCCAAGATGGACCAGCTCCGCCAGGCCGGGGCGAAGGAGATCCACCTGCGGATCAGCTGCCCGCCGATCCGCCACCCGTGCTACTTCGGCGTGGATTTCGCGACCCGCGACCAGCTGATCGCGCACAACCGCACGGTCGAGGACGTGCGGAAGTACCTGAGCGTCGACACGCTGCACTACCTGTCGCTGGAGGGCATGCTCGCCTGCTGCGAGCGGGCGCCCTCGGACTACTGCACGGCGTGCTACAGCGGGGACTACCGGCTCGACCCGGATCATCCCCAGACGGGCGTGGTGATCGACGAGCAGATGAAGATGTTCGCGTGAGCCCGTGCGCATGACAGAACTCACGCTGGCGCATTCACCCGACCCCGACGACGCCTTCATGTGGTGGCCGCTCACGGGGCGGATCTCGCCCGACGGAAGGCCGTTACCCGGCGACGCGGGCCGGCCGGCGATCGACACGGGCCCGTTCCGATTCCGCGCCCTGCCGGCGGATATCGAGGCCCTCAACCGGCGCGCGGCCGAGACCGGCGATCTCGACATCACGGCGCTGAGCGTCCGCTGCTATGCCGATGTGAAGGACCGGTACGCGATCACCCGCTGCGGCGCATCGTTCGGCGATGGGTTCGGACCCAAGGTCGTCTGCCGCGCCGAGCGCGACATCAAGTGTGAAGGGTGCCTCGGGCGCCCCGGCCTGCGGATCGCGATCCCCGGGCGCCGGACCACCGCGTTCATGCTGCTGGGGATGATCCTCGGCGAACCTGCGGCACGCGAGTCGGCGCGCTTCGTCGAGATGCCGTTCGAGCGGATCATCGGCGCGGTGCAGCGCGGCGAGGTAGATGCCGGGCTGGTGATCCACGAGGGGCAGCTCACGTTCGGCGACGCGGGGCTTCGGCTGGTCATCGACGTCGGACGGTGGTGGAAGGAAGAAACCGGGCTCAAGCTGCCCCTGGGGATCAACGCGCTGCGGCGCGATCTCGACGCTCGGCACGGGACCGGCGCGCTCCGCGCTGTCGCCGACCTGCTGCGGCGCTCCGTCGCGTACGCGATGGAGCGCCGGCGCGATTCCGTCGAGTACACCATGGAGTTCGCCCGGGCCAATGTCGCACGCGGCGGTGGATCGGCGCCCACGTTCGAGCGCGTGGACGCCTACTGCCGGATGTACGTCAGCGACGAGTCGCTCGACATGGGAGAGGCCGGGCGCGCCGCGATCGAGCGGCTGCTCGCCGAGGGGGCGAAACTCGGCCTGTGCCCGCCGCCGGGTCCGATCGAACTCGTGTAGGCGGCGTGCGGGGCGTGCCGGCCGCCGATCTATAGTCCACGCCATGAATCTCATTCGTCACGAATACGGCGTCGCGATCGAGAGACCCGGGCGCGAGCCCCTGCTCCTGAGGCACTTCATCGGCATCGGCATGAACTACGCCGAGCACGCCCGCGAGCAGGGCAAGGGCGTCCCGGAGCGGCCCGTGCTCTTCACCAAGAATCCCGGCGCGGCGTGCCTGGACGGCGATGAGATCGTCGTGCCGAAGATCTGCCACGACCGCGAGCAGGTGGATTTCGAGGCCGAACTGGCGGTGATCGTCGCGCACCCCTCGGGCAAGCCCTCGCGCGATGTGCCCAAGGAGCGCGCGTTCGAGCACGTGCTGGGGTACTGCTGCGCCAACGACGTCTCGGCACGCTGGTGGCAGAAGGACGGGAGCGGCGGCCAGTTCTGCCGCGGCAAGAGCTTCGACACGTTCTGCCCGCTCGGGCCGCGCGTTGTTCCCACGGCGGAGATCCGGAATCCCAACGCGCTCCGCGTCCAGGCCCGGGTCAACGGCGCGACGATGCAGGACGCGAGCACCTCGGACATGATTTTCGACGTCGCCACGCTGGTGCACGAGTGCTCGCGCGGCACGTCGCTGCTGCCGGGGACGGTGATCCTCACGGGCACCCCGAGCGGCGTCGGCTTTGCGCGCAAGCCGCCGGTGTTCCTGAAGCCGGGCGACAGGGTCGAGATCGAGGTCGAATCGATCGGCGTGCTCCGCAACCGGGTTCGCTTCGAGTGATGGCCAGGAACGACGAGCACGAAGGGCGCGTCATCGAGAACCGCAAGGCGCGGTTCAACTATCACATTCTGGACACGCTCGAGACCGGCATCGTGCTCCGAGGGAGCGAGGTCAAGAGCGTCCGCGACGGCAAGGTCTCGATCGCCGAGGGGTACGTCCGGGCCGAGGACAATCCGCCGGGGCTCGTGCTCTACGGGATGAACATCGACGCGTACGGGCCCGCGGGGCCGCGCCAGCACAATCCGAAGCGATCGCGTCCGCTGCTCGCGCACAAGCGCGAGATCCGCAAACTCCACCGCGAGGTCCAGCAGAAGGGCATGACGATCGTGCCGCTGAAGCTGTATTTCAAGAACGGCTACGCCAAGCTCCTGATCGGACTGGGCAAGGGCAAGAGCAAGAGCGACAAGCGCCAGACGATCGCCAAGCGCGAGGCCGGGCGCGAGATCGAGCGGGCGGTCTCGAAGCGGCGGTGATCGGACCGCGGCGACCGGGTGTCAGGGTTCGGGGTCGGCGGTGTTCGAAGGGCGGGCCGGAGCCTGGGGACGCGCGGGCCCGGGGTCGCCATCCTCGGCGTGCTCGATCCACTCGGCCAGCAGCCTTCGCGCAATGACGTAGGACTCACCGTGCCGGAGCATGAGGACGCGCTCCGGGTACTGCTGACGGACGCCCTCGCAGTCCAGCGACTCCAGGTACGCCCGGGTCAGCTTGGGGTCCTCCGTCACCAGTTCCAGCGGATTCGTGCCTTCCAGCAGCGTGTGCGAGGGCCGGAACTGCCAGTCCTCCACGTCGATGGCCTTGATGCGCAGGCCGCGGAAGTCGCCGGGCGCCACGACCGCAAGGAACTCCATGCGGATGTTGCCGCACCGGAATTCCGTGGCGAGCAATCTCGCGCCGCAATGTGGCGTGCGCAAGGGTGTCCAGTACGGCGTCGTCCGCGCCCACTCGTGCAGCAATTCC
The DNA here is from genome assembly GCA_964500365.1 of uncultured Phycisphaeraceae bacterium. Classification (GTDB taxonomy): domain Bacteria; phylum Planctomycetota; class Phycisphaerae; order Phycisphaerales; family UBA1924; genus CAZCPB01. Next base: position 9,495 of record CAZCPB010000095.1, on the reverse strand, counting down.
GCGAGTTCCACGGGGAGACCTCCTGGGAACGGCGCGGGGCGGGGTGTGCGTCCGATTTGGAGCCGCGGCGGGCGCGGAGGCTCAGGCCTTGAGCTTTCTCGCCATCGCCACGCGCGCGGAGGCGGCGGCCTTTTCGCGCTCGAGCGCGGCGCGCTTGGCGGCGTGGTCCACGCCCTCGGGGAGCGGTCTGGCCATGACTTCGCGGAGCTGCGCCTCGGCCTCCGACACCGTCAGCTTGTCCGCGGGCGTCGCCCGTTCGGCGAGCACCGTGAGCTGCTCGCCGGCCATCTGGACGAAGCCGCCCTCGACGAAGAACGACTTGCTCCGCGAACCCTCGGACGAGTCCAGCCGAAGCTCGCCGATCCCCAGGCGTGCCAGGATCGGGGCCCGCCCCGGGAGCACGCCGAACAGCCCGTCCCACGCGGGGACCGAGGCGTACGTCACCGGCTCGTCGAGCAGGCTCGCGGTGGGCGTCACGACTTTGCAGCGGAAGGTCTTGGCCAAGGCGCGGACTCCGGCGGAGGAAGGGCGGGATGGTAGGATCGCGGGTCCCCGGAGTCAGCGTGCCCGGAGGGGTGTTACGCTGGGCCCGTGCGCCGCCGCGTCACCCTTACTCTGAGCCTCGTCGGCGCGGCGTTGATCGCCGCGGCGCTGCTCCGCCTTGTGGTCGGGGGCGATTCTCCGGCGTGGCCCGCCTCCGAAGAGCTCTGGCGGCTCCGCGGCGCGCGCGTGCTGGCGGGGACCGTGGTCGGGGCGTGCCTCGGCGGGGCGGGGGTCATGCTCCAATGCCTGCTGCGCAACCCGCTGGCTTCGCCGGACCTCCTGGGCCTGGCGTCGGGGTCGGGCTTTGGCGTCATGTTCGCGAGCTACCTGGCGTTCAAGGCCGGCCAGGGGATCGCGCCGGGCGCCGCGAGCGCGCCGGCGGCGTTGATCGGCTCGCTCGGGGCGCTGGGCATCGTCTACGCGCTCTCCCAGCGGCGCGGGATCCTTGAACCCGTCACGCTCATCCTCATCGGCGTTGTCGTCAGCATCATCGCCAGCGCCGCGACCATGTTCGTGCAGCACATGCTCCCGGACCGAGGAGTTGCCGCGGGGCGGTGGCTGCTCGGCGCCCTCAACGACGACACGACCGGCGGGCAGCTCGCGGCGGTGGGGGGCGTGGCGCTCGCCGTGGTCCTTGGCGCGGCGTGGATGGGGCCGGCGATGGATGCCGCGTCGCTGAGCGACGACGAAGCCCGGGCGGTCGGCGTGCCGCTCGACCGGCTCCGGGCGTTCCTCTTTATCGGCGCGGGGGTGCTGAGCGCGGGGTCGGTCATCCTCGCGGGGCCGATCGGCTTTGTCGGGCTGATCTGCCCGCATGTCGTCCGGCTGGGGGCGGGGCCGGGGCACCGAGTGCTTGTGCTCGGCGCGGCGGGGGCGGGGGCGGCGCTGGTCGTCGGGGCGGACGCCGCGGTGAAGGCCGTGGACCTCTCGTCGGGCCGCCTCCCGATCGGGGTCATTACGTCGATCATCGGGGGCCCGCTCTTTGTCGTGATGCTGCGCAGGGAGTTCGCCCGGCGCGGCGCATGACGCCGGCGCCCTCAGGCGGCTTCGACCTTGACGATCACGAACGTGACGTCGTCGGCCGGGCGCGCCGGCCCGAGAAAGGCCGCCATGGCGTCGAGGATCGCGCGCTTGATCTCCGCGGCCGATGCGCGCCCAGCGCCGCGGATCGCGGCGCGGAGGCGGTCCTTCCCGAAGAATTCGTCGGCGTCGTTGCGCGATTCCCAGATCCCGTCCGTCCCGATGACGATGACCTGCCCGGGCCGCTGCGGCGTGTAGAAGTACTCCTCGTAGTCGCTGTCGTTCAGGATTCCCAGGGGGACCCCGCCCTGCTCGGGCTCGTCGAACGAGTCGGTCGCGGGGTCGTACATGATCGCCGGGTCGTGCCCCGCGCTGGCCCAGCGGACCGTGCGCGTCGATGCGTCGAAGAGCGCCAGGTGCATGGTCATGAAGCGCTCGCCGTGGAGGTCCGACGAGATGTGCTGGTTGAGCCGGCTGAGCAGTTCTCCCATGCCTCGGGCGTGGACCGCGCGGTCGCGGAGCACGGCCCGGGCGCCCGCCATGACCAGCGCCGCGGCGACCCCGTGGCCCATCACGTCGCCGAGGGCGACGAGCACTCTCCCCGGCGCATCGCCCTCGACCACGAGGAAGTCGTAGTAGTCGCCCCCCGTCTCGTCGCAGTACGTGCTGTGCCCGGCGATGTCGAAGCCGCGGACCTTCGGGGCCTCTCGCGGCAGCAGGCGCTGCTGCACGTCCATCGCCACCTGGAGCGTGTGGCGGAGGCGCAGGCGGTCGCGGAGGTCCTCGATCATGCGGTTGAGCTCGTGCGACAGTTCGCGGAACTCGCGGCTGCCGCCGAAATCGGCGGTGCCGCTCAGGTCGCCCCCGCCGACGCGGCGCATGAAGCCGATGAGGGCGTGCACCGGGCGCGAGATTCGCCGTGCCAGCGCCCCGGCCAGCACCAGGGCGCCCAGCAGAGCGCCGGCGGCGCCGGCGAACGCCCACTTCTCGGTTTCCCACACGCTGGGGAGAAAATCGCGCTGGGGGGCGACGGCGCCGATGACCCACGTGAGGTCGTTGCCCACGCGGAACGCCGTGGTGGACGCCATGTACTCGACTCCGGCGAGCTTGAAATCAGCGCTCCGGAACCGGTCGGCGGTCCCGGCGTTGGTGTCCGCCGCCGACAGGCCGGCGACCAGCGCGTCGGCGAGCGGGTCCTGGAAGTCCTTCACCGAGAGCAGCGAGCCCTCGTTGCTGCGGGCCACGCGCTCGACGCGCTGGCGGTCGGAGTGCGCCAGGAGAAGGAGGTCGTTCGTGAAGAGGAACAGCTCCGAGTTCGGGCTCAACCGCTGCGCCGAGACAAAGCTCGACAGGGCGTTGAGGTCGAAGTCGATGCTGACCACGCCGCGCAGCGACCCGTCGCGGTCGTACACGGGTCGAGCGCAGGAGATCCCGGGGACCCGGTAGGTGAAGAAGACGTAGGGCGGCAGCCACGTCAGGCGCCCCGCCTCGATGGCGCGGAGGTAGTACGGGCGCGTCCTGGGGTCGTAGCCGCTGTCGGGATCCTCACGAGACACCCGCCACGAGCCGTCGGGCATCACGTCCCGCTCGAGGAGCCTGGTTCGGCCGCCCTCGATGTGGCTCTGGTTGATCCGCAGCACGCCCTCGGGCGTTCGGAGCGCGCCCGTGAACCGGCCCGTGGTATCGGCGTAGCTGACCCAGCTCAGCCCCTGGTTGGCCTCGAGCACCGCCAGGAGCAGGCGCGCGGCCTGGTCCGGGTCGGCCACGTTCACGCCGGCCTCGATCATCCGCCCGACCGACTGGGCCAGGGGCTCGGCGCGAAGAACGAACGCCCGCGTCTGCGTCACGGCATTGCCGCTCACTTCGCGAAAGAGCGCCTCGGCGAGCGCGCGGCTGGAGGCGCGGGCGCTGCGGTGGGAGAGATAGGCGACGAGCCCGCCGGTGAGCAGGACCAGAGCGGCGCAGGCGAGGAGGAGGTTGGTACGGAAGGTGCGCTCGCGCGGGGAGCGGAGCGGCGGGGTCGGTTCCGGCGGTTGCGATTCTGAAGGAACTGTGCTCACGCCTCCCCTCCTGTCAGCGTTTCGAGGTACCTGGTGTACGCGAACACGCGGTCGCGCCGCCTGCCGCTGGTCTCGCGCAGGATGCCGGCCCTCGCGGCGGCGTCGATCGCCTTGCGCGCGGTCGGGCCTGTCGTCTTGAGGAGCTTGATGACCAGCGGCGCGGTCACGACCGGGTGCACGGGGAGCAGGTCGAGCAGCCGCACCGCGGGGACGGTTGAGCCCTTGACGGCCAGGAGGCGCGCGCGGTCCTTGCCCACGAGTTCGAACAGCCGCGCGGCGACGTTCACGCCGTCTTCCGCGGCTTCGTGCACGCACGCGAGGTAGTACGCCGTCCAACCTTCCCAGTCGCCCGCGGTGCGGACCGATGCCAGGCGCGAGTAGTACTCCGACTGCCGGCGCTTGAAGGCGAGGCTGAGATAGAGCAGCGGATCGGGCAGGAGCTTCCAGTGCTCCAGGAGCAGCGTGATGAGCAGACGACCGATGCGCCCGTTACCGTCGAGGAACGGGTGGATCGTCTCGAACTGCACGTGCGCGAGCCCGGACCGGATGAGCGGCGGCAGCGGGTCCTGCGTGTGCAGCCAACGCTCGAGGGCGCTCATGGCGTCAGTGACTTCCTCGGGCGGCGGCGGTACGAACGCCGCGGCGCCGGGGCGCGCGCCGCCGACCCAGTTCTGCGTTCGGCGGATCTGGCCTGGAGCCTTGTCCGAGCCGCGCGAGCCGCGCATGAGCCGCCGGTGAGCCTCGCAGAGCAGGCGGGTGCTGATGGGCAGGCCCTTGGGCTTGTCGAGTTGGGCGCGCGCGAACTTCAGCGCGCTCACGTAGTTGCAGACCTCTTCGACGTCCTCAGGCAGGTCGCTCTCGCTCGTCGCCTCAAAGCTCGCGACATCCTCGACCGTCGCCTGCGTGCCCTCGATCTGGGAAGAAATCACGGCCTCCTTGCGGACAAAGCCGTAGAGGAACCAGTCGGTGCTGGGAACCATCTTTCCGGCGATCGCGAGGCGAGCGAGGGCGTTCAGGGCGCGGTCGTGGAGGCGCGAGATATCGGGCGTGACCTCGAAGGGCGGGTCGCGGGGCGGCAGGGGAAAGGGCACGAACGCCTGGGCGCGTTCGGTGGCGGTGGTGGCGGGGCGGTAGGTTCCGGTGGCGCGGGGCATAGGAAAGCATCGTTTCCGAGCGGATCATGCTAGAAAAGCATTGTTTCCTAGTCAAGTCGACTAAGAAAGAGCCGTAATTTAGCAGAAGACGCGCCCAATCGGTCCCCGAGATCGAGGCGCCGATCGCACGAGCCGGCGAACCGAGGCGCTCACACGTTGAAGTACTTCGCCTCCGGATGATGCACCACGATCGCGCTGGTGCTCTGCTCCGGGTCGATCTGCCAGTTTTCCGTCAGTTCGCACCCGATCCGCTCGGGCTTCAGGAGCGCGAAGAGCTTCTCCTGGTCCGACAGGTCCGGGCACGCGGGATACCCGAAGCTGTAGCGGCTGCCGCGGTAGTGCTGCGTGAAGAGGTCCTTGACCTTGGGCGCATCGTCGTTGGCGATGCCGAGTTCCTGGCGCATGCGCTTGTGCCAGAGTTCGGCGAGGCCTTCGGCGGCTTCGACGCCCAGGCCGTGCAGGTACAGGTACTCGGTGTAGTCGTTCTTCGCGAACAATTCGCGGGCCGCTTCGCTGGCGCGCTGGCCCATCGTGACGCAGTGGATGCCGATCACGTCGACCTCGTCCGACTCGATGGGCCGGAAGAAATCGGAGATGCAGAGGCGGCGCTTGTCGGACTGGCGCGGGAAGGTGAAGCGGAGGGCCTCGCGGAGTGACGGAGCGACGGAGCGACGGAGCGGCGAAGTGGAAGCACCGGACGGGACAGAGGCCGGGTCATAAATGACGAGATCGTCGCCGTCCGCGTGGCACGGGAAGTACCCGTACACGACCGCCGGCTGAAGGAGCCGTTCCGCCACGCACCGCGCCTTCACGCGCTCGAAGATCGGCAGGACCTTGTCCTCGACCATCGCGTCGTATTCGGCGTCGCTCATCGCCCCCTTCTTGAACTGCCACTGGCCGCGGAAGAGGGCGATGGGGTTGATGAAACGGAAGACTTCGTCGAGCGGGATGTCGGTGACGACGCGCGTGCCGAAGAACGGCGCCGACGGGACCGGCACGTCCGTCTTCACGTTTGACCGCACCCGCTCGCGCACGGCGACGCCGCCCGCCCCGTTCGCCGCGGCACCGGCCTCGCTCTTGCCCTTGTTGATCCGCGCCAGCCGCGCGATCCGCGACTCGTTGATCTCCGTCTCCGCGGCGCTGCGCTTGCCCAGCCGCTCTTCGATCTCGCGCGCCAGCACATCGGTCGTGCCCTGCACGATCCGGTCCATCGTCGAGAGCCCCTCGAACGCGTCCTTGCCGTAGAAGCACGGGCCCTGGTACAGCGAGCGCAGGTGGCTCTCGCAGTAGTGGCGCGTCAGTGCCGCGCCGCCGAGCAGCAGCGGCACGTTCACCTTCTCGCCGTTCATCTCGACGATGTTCTCTTCCATCACGTTCACGGACTTCACCAGCAGCCCCGACAGCCCGATCGCGTCGGCCTTGTGCTCGCGCCACGCCTGCAGGATGCTCGCGATCGGCTGCTTGATCCCGAGGTTGATCACCGTGTAGCCGTTGTTGGAGAGGATGATGTCCACGAGGTTCTTGCCGATGTCGTGCACATCGCCCTTCACCGTGGCGAGCACGATCTTCCCCTTGCTCTGCCCCTCGACCTTCTCCATGAGCGGCTCGAGCTGCGCCACCGCCATCTTCATCACCTCGGCCGACTGCAGCACGAACGGCAGCTGCATCTTCCCCGAGCCGAAGAGCTCGCCCACGGTCTTCATGCCGTCGAGCAGGTGGTCGTTGATGATGTCCAGCGGCCGGTACTTGGCGAGCGCCGTCTCGATCGACTCCTTCAGCCCCTGCTTCTCGCCGTCGATGATGTGGGCCCGCAAGCGATCCTCGAGGGGCAGATCGGCGAGCGACTTCTTCTTCACGCCGCCGGCCGATGCCTGCACGTCCTTGAACAGATCGATGAACCGCGCGAGCGGGTCCGTCGACGAGCCCGAAGCGTCAGCGAGGGAGGAAGCGTCCGAAGACCCTTGCTCGCGCGTCGGGCTCGTCCGCCGGTCGTAGATCAGCTCGATCGCAGCCGCCCACTGCTCATCCGGGATCTTGTTGCGCGGCAGGATCTTGCTCGCGTGCACGATCGCCGCCGTCAGCCCCGCCTCGCGAAGCTCGTGCAGGAACGCCGAGTTCAGCACCACCCGCGCCGCCGGGTTCAGCCCGAACGACACGTTCGAGAGCCCCACGCAGATCTGGCTCTCGGGGAACGCCTTCGAGATCCGCTTGCAGCCCTCGATCAGTTCGAGCGCGCTGCGCCGATCGCTCTCCATGCCCGTCGAGATCGGCAGCACGAGCGGATCGAAGAGGATGTCCGCCGGGTCGAGCCCGAACTTCTCCGTCGCCCGCTCGAAGGCGCGAGCCGCGATCGAGAGTTTGCGGTCGGCGGTGCGGGCCATGCTGGCCTGCTTGTCCTCATCGATCGAGCCGATGACGACCGCCGCGCCGTAGGTCTTCGCGAGGCCCATGATCTCGTCGAACTTGTGCTCGCCGTCTTCGAAGTTCGCGGAGTTGATGATGCACTTGCCCGGCGCGTGCTTCAGGCCGGCCTCGATCGTCCTGAGCTGGGTCGAATCGATCATGAGCGGGACGTCCGCCTGGCGCACCACCCGCCGCACGATCTCCTCCATGTCGCGGGCGTTGTCGCGCCCCGCGTAATCGACGTTCAAGTCCAGCACGTGCGCGCCCTCGCGCACCTGCTCACGCGCCAGCGAGACGATCCCGTCCCAGTCCTCGGCCTCGAGCAACTTCTTAAACGCGCGGCTGCCGCTGGCGTTCATCCGCTCGCCCACAATCAGGAACGAGTTGTCCTGCCGGTACTCGACCGGGCTGTAGAGCGACGCGACACCGGGCGCGAACACCCGAGGCTCAACGCTCGCCCGCGCCCGCCCGCCCACCGCGCTCACCAGTTGCGCGATGTGCTCGGGCGTCGTGCCGCAGCAGCCGCCGACGATCCCGACTCCGTCCTGCTCGATGAACTTCAGCATCGCCTCGACGAACGGCCCCGGCCTGAGCGGGTACTCCGTCCGCCCCTCGACCAGCACGGGCAGCCCGGCGTTGGGCATCACCGACACGTAACGGGGCAAGCCCGCCCGTCCCGCGCGCCCCATCGCCGCCCAGTGCCGCCCCAGCCACTGCACGTGCTCGGTCATCTCCGTCGGACCGGTCGCGCAGTTGAGCCCGAGCGACAGGATCGGGTACCCCGCCAGCGCCGTCGCCGCGGCTTCGATCGCCGAGCCCAGCAGCATCGTCCCCGTGGTCTCGACCGTGACGCTCGACATGATCGGGACGTCGTCGGTCGTCTTGCCCCGCTCGGCGAGCGCCGCCAGCACCGCGTTGATCGCGCACTTGATCTGCAGAAGGTCCTGCGAGGTCTCGATGATGAAGACGTCGATGCCGCCGTCGAGCATGCCCCGCGCCTGCTCGCGGTACGAATCGAACATCGCCTCCCACGTCGTGTTCCCCAGCGTGATCAGCTTCGTGCCCGGTCCCATCGAGCCCGCGACGAACCGCGGCTTGTCGCTGGTCGAGAACTTTGCGCACGCCGCGCGGGCCACCTCAGCGGATCGCCTGGCCAGGTCATACGTCTGCTCGGCGATCCCGAACTCGGCGAGGACGAGTTTGTTCGCGCCGAAGCTGTCGGTCTCGACGACGTCCGCCCCTGCCGCGAGGTACGCCTCGTGGATCGCCTGGATCACGTCCGGGCGGGTCTTGACCAAGATGTCCGTGCAGTTCTCGCAGCCGCAGTAGTCGTGCTCGACCGACAGCGGCACGGCGTGGATCTGGGTGCCCATCGCCCCGTCGAAGACCAGGACGCGCCGGGCGAGTTCGTGGGCGAAGAGGCTGGGCATGGCTCTCCCGGTTTGCTGCCGCGGCTGCGGGCCGAGTTCGGCGACCACCACCAAGCACTTCTATCGTATCCATCCATTCAGCCGGATCAATGGATGGATTAATGTGGGCCGATAATCCCGTATCTCGCTCAGGAGTTCCCCGTCCCGACCTGGCTCACCGAACTCCTTGTGAGGCCCTCCGCAACCGGGATCCGGCAGGCAGCCCCTGCACAGATCACGGCTCCGATCCCGCATCAGTCAGCGGGCCTTTTCAAATGCAACGGCCCGGCGCTGGGCCGGGCCGGGATGGACTTCACACTGTTCGAAGGCGGATGCGACGCCCGGCCTCACTCCGTCGTGTCGCCTTCTTTGCCCGCGTCCTTGCCCGCCGCGGCGACTTTCGCGCCGCCCTTCTTCGCGTCCTTGAAGTAGTTCCCCTGGAACTTGCGCTGGAACTTCTCGACGCGCCCCGCCGAGTCCACGAAGGTCTGCTTGCCCGTGAAGAACGGGTGCGACCCGGACCACACCTCGACGTGCAGCTCGGGGACGGTGGCGCCGCAGGTCATCACGACCTGGCCGTTGTGGTAGACCTTGCAGCTGTTGAAGTAGCGGGGGTGGATGTCCTTCTTCATGGCGAGCCTCGGGGGAGTGCGGTGCTTGGTGCTGAGTGCTGCGGAGATAGGGCCGGGACCGGGGCCTGATTTCTGTCGCCGGGGTGACACCGCCGCGGCAGGACCCCGAGTATAGACCCCGAACGGGCTGATTCCACGCCCGGTTCCGGCCGATCTTGACCACCCGGGGGCCGGCGCTAGGCTTCCGTCCGCGATTTCCCGGACAGCCCGGGACGCGATCGATCCCCGATAGCTCAATGGTAGAGCGAGCGGCTGTTAACCGCTAGGTTCCTGG
>CAZCPB010000094.1:0-14268 GCA_964500365.1 uncultured Phycisphaeraceae bacterium | reverse complement strand
AGGGAGAGGCCCAGATGTCCTGCTGGAGCTTCCACACGCGGTAGCGCGCGTAGTTGAACTGGTGGAAGAGGATCTTTTCCTGCGCGCCCGTGAGGATGACCTGCTGGGCGCTCTTGACCGTGCGCGAGCGCGAGGCCGACAGGTCGTCCATCACCGGGTGGTACCAGCTGGTGTCCGGCTTGGGCGGGTCCTCGACTTCCTCGTAGATCTTGCGCTCGGCTTCCTTTTCGTAGAAGGCCGGGCTGTCGATGAAGTCCTGCTCGCCCTCCATGAGCTGGGTGAGGATGATTTCGTCCTCGGGGCTGAGGCGCTTGCGCACCGACGCCTTCGAGCCCGGCTTGGCCGCGCTCTTGCCGCTCTTGGGCGTCTTGCCCGACTCCTTGACCGGCGCGGCAGCCACGCCGACGCGATGGCGTCGCCGGATCTGCTCCAACGGGGTCAAGGTTCGCTTACCGTCCTGATGCATGATCATTTTCCCGCCTTCCAACAATCCGCCGCGCCGCTCACCCCAGATCCTCCCGATCTCAGGTTCACCCGGTCGCTCCGCACACGGCTAGCACAACACCCGCCCGGCGTACGGCCGGAACGGCCAGAATCCCCGATCCGTCTGACTCCGGCGCACTGTCCCACAGATCAAACGCCGCCCTGCCGAGCCCGGGCCGCGCGCAGCTCAGGGGAATGGACCCCGATTCGCCGGACACCTCAATTCATACGTTCTTGGATGCTCTTTGTTTCGCCTTCCGACGCCCGCAAGTACCCCAATCTGAGCGTTCCGACCGGACATGAGGCCGACCCTTCGATGTTCGTCCGACCGCGGATCCCCAGATTCCTGAAATTGACCCCCTTCCCATGCTCGTATAGCGTTCCCGTGACCGAGAACCAGGCGCCAACAGCCCGAGAAAGCCGGCGGGTTCCAAGATATCACGTTTTCCACCCGTGCTCAAGGTGAGGGGTGGTTTTCACAGTTTTGATCCACAAATAGCATTTTGTTAGGGATTAAGGAGGTTATCCATGGCCCTCACGCTCCCTCCGCTTCCGTTTTCACCTGAGGCGCTCGAGCCGCACATCGACGCGCAGACGATGCAGATCCACCACGGCAAGCACCACAACGCCTATGTCACCAACGCCAACAAGGCCCTCGAGGGGACGCCCTTCGCCGAGTGGATGGGCGAGGAACTGGTCCGCAAACTCGCCGAGATTCCCGAGGACAAGAGAGGGGCCGTCCGGAACAACGCGGGCGGTCACGTCAATCACTCGCTCTTCTGGCAGATCATGGCGGCGCCGGGCAACGGGGGCGGCGGCGCACCTGCGGGAGCGCTCGGCGCTGCGATCGAGAAGGCATGGGGCTCGTTCGACAAGTTCAAGGAAGAGTTCGCCAAGGCCGCAACCGGGCGCTTCGGGTCCGGCTGGGCATGGCTGTGCGTGATGCCGGGCAAGACCCTGGCGATCTGCTCCACCCCCAACCAGGACACGCCGCTGATGGGGAAGGCGATCGCGGGGTGCGACGGCACGCCGATCCTTGGGCTCGACGTCTGGGAGCACGCCTATTACCTGAAGTATCAGAACCGCCGGCCGGACTACATCACGGCGTGGTGGAACGTGGTGAACTGGCCGAAGGTGGCCGTTTATTTCGACCGGGCGAAGTGAGCGCCGCTCGAACCAGGATGACGACGCCGAGATGAACCGACGCGCGTGTCCCTCTCGCGCGCACGCTGTACCATTCCCGCAGCACCCAGCATCTTCCCGGAGCCTCGCGTGTCCGACGCTGCAATCCCCGTGAACCGCATCGTCCGCAACCTCGCCCTGACGGTCTTCATCCTGCTCCCCGCGGTGTTCGTTGCCGCGATGATGTGGGCGATCCGCGCGCCCACATCGCTGCCGTCGATCGGTGCTGCACCGTCGTCGGGTCACGCGGGGCACGCGCAGCCCGGCCCGAAGCTGGTCCAGCCCGAGTCGCTGGAGCAGGGGTTCATCCTCGTCGTCGAGGACAAGGCGCGGCGCGCGGGCGAAAAGTCGCCCATCTACCTCGCGGGCACCGTCAACCAATGGAACCCGCGCGATGAGAACTTCCGCCTGACGCCCCAGTCCGACGGGCGCTGGCGGATCGTCATGAGCAAGCCCACCAGCGCGCCGACCATCGAGTTCAAGTTCACGCGCGGCTCGTGGAAGCTCGAGGAGCTCGACGAGGGCCTGAAGCCGCCGCAGAACCGCCAGCTCGCCAAGGTCGACGTCAGCGGGCTCGCCCCGGGCGAGAAGCCGATCATCGAGCTCGTCGTGCACCACTGGGGCGACGAGCGGCCCGACTTCGAGGACGACGACACCAGCCCGTACAAGCCTATCAAGGGCGCCGGCGACATCCGCCGGCTCGAGTTCATCGGCGGCAGCGGCGGCGCGCAGGGCCGGATGCGCGAGGCGATCGTGTGGCTCCCGCCCGGCTACGACGACCCCAGGAACGCCGAGCGACGCTACCCGGTGCTCTACCTCTTCGATGCGCAGAACCTCTTCCAGAAGCACGCGGGCATCCCCGACGAGTGGGGCGTGGACGAGACCGCGAGCGCGCTCATCGGGCAGGGGAAGATCGAGCCGATCATCATCGTCGGAATCCCGCACGGCGGCGGGGCGCGCATGAGCGAGTACATGCCGGTCGAGGGCGTGCGGGGGATCGAGGCGCGCGGCACGGAATTCCTGAGCCTCGTCGCCGGCCAGGTCATGCCGCGCGTCGAGCGCGCGTTCCGCGTCCGCACCGACGCGGCGGGCACGGCGATCGGCGGCGCTTCGCTCGGCGCGGCGATGTCGGTCCTCGCCGTCAAGACTTATCCCGACCGCTTCGGGGGCGTGCTGCTGGAGAGCATGCCCGTCGGGCTGGCCCCCTTGGCCGAGTTCCTGAACTCGGTGAAGGTCTGGCCGCGGCGCGTCTTCTTCGGCATGGGCGGGCGCGAGGCGGGCGTCGAGCCCGACAAGGGCGCGGCGAACAAGGCCTACGTGGACCGCACGCGCGAGTTCGAGCAGAAGGCCATCGCGGCGGGCCTCGGTTCCGACCGCCTGCTGGTCGTCATCGACGACGACGCGGTGCACAACGAGGGGGCGTGGAAAGCGCGGCTGCCCGGGGCTCTGCGGTTCCTGTTTCCCCCTGAGCAATAGCCGCCGAGCCGCATTGATTCCTCGCTTGTCAAGCGCGTGGGCGAACCGCCCACCGGCCCCGGCGGTATTCTGATCGCCGTGAGGCTCCCTCTTTCAAAGGTCTACCGCGCCTTCCCGGAGCTCGACGGCTTCACCGACGCCGAGTGTGAAAGCTACGTGCGGCACGTTTCCCGCAGCTCCGGCTGGCGGATCTCGATGACGGCGTTCGTCGTCGCGCTTCTGTGCATGTTCGGGCTGCCGCTCTTGTTCTGCATGGGGGCTCCGCTGATCCGCGGCCGGCCAGCGCGGATCGAATCGGTGCTCGCGGTACTCGTGGTCGCCGGGCTCTTCACCGGCCCGCTCTGGGGGTTCATCTGCCGCGATGTTCTCCTCCGCCGCGCTATCCGGGAGCGGATCAAGAGCGCGGCGTGCCCGGGTTGCGGCTATTCGCTCATCGGGCTGAAGGTCACGGACGGGCGGGTGGTGTGCCCCGAGTGCGGCGGTGATGTCGATCTGGACCGGCACGACCTCAGCGAGAGCGACCTCGTCGCGGAGCGGGCGTAGCGACGGCGGTCAACCGACGTCCGCCAGCCCCAGCGACTCCCCGTGAGACTTCCAGAGCCGGCGCCTGAGCAGCGCCTCCTCCGGCCGCGCCAGCAGCGGCGACCCTTCGATCCATGCCGCGGCGTCCCTTCTGGCGATCGCCAGCAGGGCGCGGTCGCGCGACAGGTCGGCGACCTTGAACGGCGGCATGCCCGACTGCCTGGTCCCGAACATCTCGCCGAACCCCCTGATGTCGAAGTCCTTTTCGGCGAGGGCGAAACCGTCGCGCACGGTCTTCATGACGTTCAGCCGTTCGCGTGCTTCGTCGCTCGCGGGGTCGCCGATGAGGACGCACACCGAGTCCTTCCCGCCGCGCCCGACGCGTCCGCGGAGCTGGTGGAGCTGGGCCAGGCCGAAGCGGTCGGCGTGCTCGACGACCATGATCGTGGCGTTGGGGACGTCGACGCCGACCTCGATCACCGTGGTCGCGACGAGCGCGTCGATCTCGGCGCGCCGGAAGCGGTCCATGGTCGCCTCGCGGGTCTCGCGCTTGAGCCTGCCGTGCATCGCGCCCAGGCGCTTGCCCTTGAGCGGGCCTTCCTCGAGTTCCTTCAGGAGGGCGCGGACCCCCGTGACGGCGCCGGGCGAGTCCGCGCGCTCGTCATCGCCGGGTGCGGCGCCGTCGATCGCGGGCACGACGATGAAAGCCTGCTCGCCCGCGTCGAGGCGCTTGCGGAGCCACGGGTAGACCATGGCGCGGGCCTGCGCCTCGACGACCCTCGTCGTGATCGGCCGCCGGCCCGCGGGGAGCCCGGCGATGATGGAGATGTCGAGGTCGCCGAAGAGCGTGATGGCCAGCGTGCGCGGGATCGGCGTCGCGGTCATGACCAGCACGTGCGGGGTGATCTCGCCCGCGTCGGGCCCCCCCTTGACCGCGCCCTTGGAGCGCAGGCGGGCCCGCTGGTGCACGCCGAAGCGGTGCTGCTCGTCGATCACCGCCACCGCGAGGCTCTTGAACGCGACGGCCCCGGTGATCATCGCGTGCGTGCCGATGACGATGTCGATCTCGCCCGACGCGAGACCGGCGAGGATCGCCCTGCGTTCCGCCGGGACCGCCGAGCCCGTCAGGAGCCGCACGCGCACCCTCGAGCCCTCGAGCATCGTCGAGATGGAGTTGAAGTGCTGCTCGGCGAGGATCTCGGTCGGCGACATCAGCACCGCCTGGTGCCCGCCGGCGACGGCCATCAGCATCCCGTAGAGCGCGACCACCGTCTTCCCCGAGCCGACATCGCCCTGGATGAGCCGGTTCGTCGGCGTGTCGCGCGACAGGTCGCGGGCGATTTCCGCGACCACGGCGTCCTGCGAGGGCGTGAGCGCGAACGGGAAGCGGGCGCGGATGTGCCGGTCGATCGCGGCGGAGTGGCGGAGCGCGGGGGCCTTCAGCGTCTGCCGCAGATGCGCCCGCTTGAGGTGCACGCCCAGCTGCAGGAGCAGCAGCTCGTCGTACGCCAGCCGCCGGCGCCCGGCGGTCGCCTCGCCCTCGTGCGCCGGCTCGTGGATCATGCGGTAGGCGTCGGCGAGCGCGGGCATCTGGCGTGCCGCGAGGAGGTCGCCGGGCAGGTGGTCTTCGAGCAGCGGGAGCGCGAGCGCCAGCGAATCCTGGATCGTCCGCTCGATGAGCCGGCTCGGGCACGCCTCGGAGGCGGGGTACACCGGGCGCACGCGGGCCTGGCGCGCGGCCGGCTCGTCCTTGTCATCGCGCAGGACCGTGTACGCCGCGTTGACGATCTGGACCTGGGGCCCGCGGCGCTTGAGGGGGCCCTGCACCCGGATCCGCATCCCGGGCAGGAGTTTCTTCTCGAGGTACGCCTGGTTGAACCAGACCAGGTCGAGCCGGCCCGTCCCGTCGGAGAGCACCGCCTCGAAGCGGGGCTTGCCGCGGCGGACGGTCCGCGTCGCCATGATCTCGCCGCGTGCCGAGACGTTGTGCCCGACCGTCAGCTCGCTGACGCTCTGCTCGGCCTCGAGCACCTCGTGGCGCATCGGCAGGTGCGCGATGAGTTTTCCGAGGTTGCTCAGCCCGAATTCGGCGAGCAACTCGGCCTGGCGCGGCGTGACGCCGGGCAGTGCCGCCACCGGCGTCGTGAGCGTGACGGGCTTCGAGGGTTTCGCGGCGGTGGGGGGCATGGGAAAAAACGAAAGGCGCATCGCACGACGGCAAGTCCGCAACGCAGCAAAGCAGCAATCGGCTCGGGCATCAAGCGGCGCCTCCCCCTGGCCCCGCCGCTATGCCTCAGTGCCGCGGTTCCCCCGGTCGATGCTCCTCAGGTAGTCCCACGAGAACAGCCCCGTCGCGTGCCCGTCGCTGAACACGATCTTGATCGCGTAGTTCCCGACGAGCTGCGCATCGGTCGCTACCAGCGGGCTGGCCTGGGGGCGGTTCGCCGAACTCGGCAGCACGGTCAGCGGGTTCTTCGCGATCTGCTCGCGGAGCTCGCGCATGTCCGCCGAGGGCGACATCTTCCGGAGGTACGCGATCGAAAAGTACGAGGTCGTCCCGTCGGCCCATTCGACGGTGAGGCCCTTGTCCTTCTTCAGGTCGAGCTTGGCGGGGGGCGGTTCCACGCGAGATTCTTCGCGTCCTGAGGGTCAGAAACCCAGGGACTGCAGTCCCCGGGTTCGAGTGACCGCGTGCGACCGTCGCGCGCCGTGGGGGCGCACGTCTACCGTCTCCCATGCCCGCATCGAACTTCGCCGACCTCCTCTCCTCCGCGATCGCCGCTTCCGGCTCCCCCGCCTGCGTCGGCCTCGACCCTGTCCTCGAGAAGCTCCCCGCCGATGTCCGCGCTCGCCACACCGAGCCACTGGCCGCCATCCGAGAGTTCTGCACCGGCGTCCTCGAAGCCGTCCGCCCGCACATCGGCATCGTCAAGCCCCAGTCGGCGTGTTTCGAACGGTACGGCGGGCGCGGCGTGCTTTTGCTCGAGGAAGTCTGCCGCGATGCGCGGGCCCGCGGCTTCGTCGTGATCCTCGACGCCAAGCGGGGCGACATCGGCGTCAGCGCCGAGCACTACGCCGCCGCGGCGGTCCACGCGGGCGCTCATGCGATAACCGTCAACGGCTACCTTGGCCCCTCGACCATCGAGCCCTACCTCGGCGCGGGCCTGGGTGTCTTCGTCCTGGTCCGCACGAGCAACCCCGACAGCGACGCCGTGCAGGGTGAGCGTCTCGCGGGCGGGCGCACCGTCGCCGAGATGATGGCCGATCATGTCGCGGGTCTTGGCGAGAAACACATCGGAGCGTGCGGCATGAGCGCCGTGGGCGCCGTGGTGGGCGCCACCAAGAGCGCCGACGCCCGCGCGCTGCGAGAGCGCATGCCGCGCCAGTACTTCCTCGTCCCCGGGTACGGCGCGCAGGGCGGAACGGCCGAGGACATTCGCGCGATGCTCACGGGTGATGGTGGGGGAGTCGTGGTGACGGCGAGCAGGTCGGTGATCTATCCCGGCTCGCAAGGCGCGCCGAACTGGAAGTCCGCGATCACTCAGGGTGCTAGCGCGTTGGCTCGGGAACTCGCGTCGGTCACCGAATGACGGCGGGAGCGGCGGAGATCGCCACGCCTTGATGGCGACCGAATCGATCGCCCGCGGTCACTTGCCCTTGCATTGCCGCTGGCTCTCTGGCACGGCGGTGCGCCCCACGCATGCGGCGGGCTTACTGGCCGTCCGCGCGCGAGCTACATCGGCTTCTTCTCGATCGTCACGTCGTACACGTGCAGGAGCTTCTCCTTGTCGAACACCATCTCCTGGCGCGACAGGCCCACCACGTCGTACTCGGTCGTCAGCTCGATCGCGTCGACCGGGCACGCCTCCTCGCACATCCCGCAGAAGATGCACCGCAGCTCGTCGATCTCGAACTTCTTGGGGTACTTCTCGCGGTCGTCCCACGGGCTCTCGGCCGCCTCGATGTGGATGCACCGCGCCGGGCAGATCGTCGGGCACATCATGCACGCGACGCACTTGACCCGCCCCTGCTCGTCGCGGTTCAGCCGGTGCACGCCGCGGAAGTTTCCCGCGTTCATCCCGCCCTCGAGCACCGGCAGGTCCTCGCGCCGGACCTCGGGGTACTGCATCGCGCGGCTGGTCTTCCCCTGCCCGAAGCTGGTGAAGAAGTGCCGCAGCGTCGTCCCGAAGCCCTTGAACGCCTCGGGCAGGAAGATGCTCTCCAGCCGGTTGAGCGGCGGGTCGTTGATTTCCAGGATGTCCTCATCACGAATCGCCATGGAGCCAGAGTATACGGATCGCGGCGCCGCCGCCGATCAGATAGACCTCGTCCGTCCGACCAATTGCATCAGCCTCGCCTCGCGCCGGGCCCACCCTCGAACCCCCTCCGGCTACCATCAACGCCCGCATGTCCACCGGCCGCCACACCAAGCCGCTCTTCGAACTGCTGCGCGACGAGTCCGCCGAGGGCCGCCGGACCGTGTCGCGCGCGCCGATCCCGACGCTCGCCCCAGAAGTCAAGCCCTCGCGTGCCGCGCCCGCGCGCGAGCCGCTCCCGGTCCCTGCCCGGCTCGCGACAGAGGCCCCGCCGCCCGCCGCCGACAGCGCGTGGTCGATCCGCGACGGCGTCGTCAGCATGTCGGTCTACGCGGCGTACCTCGCCCTTGCCGGGGTGCTGGCCCTGGTCGTGCTGGTCTGGGTCTTCGCCTACAACAGCGGCCGACGCGGGGCCGAGCGCGATCTGGCGGCCCGCCTGCAGACGGACCTTCCCCTGGGGTTCACCGACCCATCGCTTTCGGCCAGGGCGCCGCGCGACCCCCTCGAATCGAGCGCGGCCAGGGAGCCCGCGAAACAGCCCGAGACCAACCCGGCGCCGGCGAAGTCGGTGCCACCCGCACCTCGGAAAGGCACGCCCGGCCCTTCGGACGTCATTACGCCCGCGGGCTTCGTCTCCGCCGACCCCCGCGAAGCACGCCTGAACTACCAGGTTCTCGCCTACGCGGTCCCGCAGGAGGACGCCCTCCGGATCGTCGAGGTCCTGAGCCAGAACGGTTTGGACGTTATCGGGGTCCCCGTCAAGGTTGATCGGCAGGGCGCGCCGGACAACAATCCCCCCCTGTACAAGGTGGTGGCCACGCTCGGGCTCACGAGCGATCAGTACCGCGGCAACGACCCGCTCCGGGCCCGTCAGGAGTCCGAAGTCCGGCGCATCGGTCAGATCGTCAAGGGCAAGGTGGGCGGGCGCGACTTCGCCTCGACCTACTGGGAAAACCTCAAGCCCTGAACCAGCCCTGACCGGCCGCACGAAGGAACCTCGCCATGAGCCTCGACCGCTCCCTCAAGATCTCCTCGAAGAAGACCGGCAAGCGCAGCGTCATGACCCGCGCCGAGCGGATCGCCAAGATGACGTCGGACAAGAAGTTCGACATCAAGAAGGACAAGGTCCTCGGTATCGCCAAGACGCTGGTCCCCAAGGCCTGACGCACGGGTCGCGGTCCGGCCCCTGCTTCCCGCGCTGAACTCCGTCACGGGTCGCCGCTCCGATTTGCGCTTTGCGTTTTGCGCTTTGCGTTTTTCCCATGGCCGACTTCTCCCACCTGCTCAGCGCCCGCTCCAAGTCGATCAACGGCTCGGGCATCCGGCGCGTCTTCGAGATCGGCGCGGGGATTCCTGACAAGATCGACCTCTCGATCGGCCAGCCCGACTTCCCAGTCCCCGAGCGCCTCAAACGCGCCGCCATCGCCGCGATCCAGAACGACCGCAACGGCTACCCGCTCACCCGCGGCATAGCCGAGCTGCGCGAAACCATCGCCCGCCGTCTCAAGGCCGACATCGGCTGGACCGTCCTGGGCTACCCTGGGGCTTCTCACTCAGACCCCGGCCTGCTCATCACCAGCGGTACGACGGGCGCCCTGGTCCTTGCCGCGATGGCGCTGCTCAACGCCGGGGACGAGGTCATCATCCCCGACCCCTGGTTCGTGCTCTACCCGTACCTCGGCACGATCGCGCACGCCAAGGCGGTGCCGTGCCCGACGTACCCCGACTTCCGCCTGACCGCCGCGCGGGTCGAGCCCCTGATCACCGCCAAGACCAAGATGGTGGTCCTGAACTCGCCGAGCAACCCGGCGGGCGTGGTCTCGACCGACCGCGAGGTCCGCGACCTTCTGGACCTGTGCCGTAAGAAAAACATTGTCCTGGCCTCCGACGAGATCTACGACGAGTTCACCTTCCGCGACGGGCGCACGCAGCCGTGGGTCGGCGTCTCCGATCGGCGCGCCTGCCCGAGCCCGGCCCGCTTCCCCGGCTCGCAGGAGAACACGCTCGTCGTGCGCGGCTTCGGGAAGACGTACGGCGTCACGGGCTGGCGCCTCGGCTACGCCGCGGGCCCGCGCTGGCTCATCGAGGAGATGACCAAGCTCCAGCAGTACCTCTACGTCAACGCCCCGCACCCCTTGCAGTGGGGCGTGATGGAGGCCTTCGACGTGGACATGTCCCCGCACGTCGCCGAGTACGAGCGGCGGCGGGACCTGGTGGTCTCGAAGCTCTCGAAGGTGACCGAGGTCCCGCACCCCGGCGGCGCGTTCTACGCGTTTGTGAAAGTCCCCGAGCGGCTCTTCCTCCCGACGGAGTCCCCGGGCGAAGAGTTCTTCCAGCGTGCCGTCAAGCGCAAGGTGCTCATCGTGCCCGGCCGCACGTTCTCATCGAAGGACACGCACTTCCGTCTGAGCTACGCGACGCCGATGGACAAGCTCGAGCGCGGGCTCGATGTGCTCGTGGACATGATGAAGTAGGTGAGTCGCAGGAATACTCGCTGCGCCGGGGGGAGCGCCGTGCCGACCAGCCTGCAAGCCTTCAGGACCTTTGAGAGGTACATGCGGGGCGGCGCGGACCTTCGCGAACTGCGACGGGCCGTCGCGGTGCTCGAAGAGGACGCGAGAGCCGGAAATGTCTCGTCCGCGTACGCGCTGGCCACGATCTTTCGCGAACGAGAGACGCCGTTGTTCTCAGTCGTGAAGGCCCGCCGTCTCCTGGAGTGGTGCTGGAGGTCCGGTCTGCCGGAGGCGGCCTTTGACCTTGCTACGGACGACCTTGCTTCGTGGGTGGCGCCGGGCTGGCCGGCGGCTCCCCTCTCGAAACGCAGATTGAAATGGCTCTCGCGCGCCGCATCGCTCGGACATTGCGAGGCCATGTATACGCTCGCCGTCGCGTACATCAATTCGGGAAGACGGATCGCGATTCGAAAGGCGAGGGAGCTCTTGCGCCGCGCGGCCGCCCTGGGCGACCGGCGTGCGGAAACGCTGGAATTGCTCTTCGAACTCGGGAGCGCTTCGTCCAGCCACAGGGCCAGGGCGTTGGCGAGGATGCGCCGAATTGCCACCGAGGGCTGCGCTCCGGCCATGAACGCGATGGGTTGGCACGCCGTCAGGTGCCAGGTACGCCCCGACTACGGCCGAGCGGTGCGGTGGTGGCGACGAGCGGCGACAGGAACGTGCGCGAGCGCGATGTGGAACCTGGCCGTCTGCTGCGATCGGGGCATCGTGCTCAGGCAGAGCCGCGCGAAAGCCGCGCGGTGGGTGCGCAAGGCGGACCGATGCCGAGCGCTCTGGTTATGCGAACAGAAGGGAACGCCGTGGTGGATACCGTCCGATCGCTTCGGGCAAGCGGAACGCCTGGCGCGCCCCGTGTTCGACCTTACTCACGGGTTTTCGTGCAGTGACATTCCGGGAATGGCGCAGGCGGTGCTTTCGATCGAAAAGCATGCGCTGAATCGAAAGCACTGATGCACTGCGAGCGCCGCCTAACGCGCCCTCAAGTCCCCCCGAACCCCTTCGACTCAAACTCCGCGTTCTCCATCAGGTACAGCCCGATCAGCCAGTCGCCCGCCAGGTACGGCTTGACCCCGAACTTCCCCGTCACCACCCCGTAGATCCCCGCGCGCTGTTCCTTGTTCACCGGTTCGGCCAGGTGAACCTCCACCGCGTCGTACGGCGTCGGCGGCACGCCGATGCAGCACCCGTCCCACTGGTTCAGCATCGACAAGAGCTCGCGCGGCTGCTCCACGAACATCGGGAACGCGATGTACCCCGTGATCCGCACGTACTTGTCGTTCAGCATCGTCAGCCGCTCGGGCAGGCGCTTGCGGCCCTGGCGCGGGTCGTAGGTTTCCTGCGCCGACACCAGCATGTCCCACGAGACCTCGTACGGCTTGTCGCGCGTTCCCTCGCCCTTCACCACGAACTTGTCGTCAACCAGCATCGTGCCGTCGGGCTTCTTCTCGATCTTGGCGCCGGCCGAGTCCGCCGCCGGGGCGCTCTCTCCCTGGGGGGTCCCGTTCGCGCCCGCGATCGCGTTCCCCTCGCCGGGGACCGCCGATCCGGGCTCGGTCGTTTCCGCCACAGGCCGGGATTCGGCGTCCGCCAACTTCTCGGGAGCGGATTCGGCGACGGCCGGGCTGGCCTCCGCGGCCGCTTCAGCCAGTTCGGTCGGTTCTGACGCCTTGGGGTCGGTCGCCGCGGTCTCCGCTTCCTTGCTCGGAGCGGGCAACTCTTCCACCGCCTTCGGCGGTTCAGCCGCAATGGCCTCAGCCTTCTCGACGCTGTCTGTGTTGGTCGGTGCCGTCGGGACGGGGTCTTGCTCGGTCTGTGCTGCCGCGCTCGTCTTTTCCTGGGGAGCGGCGGCCGGCTCTGGCTTTGCTTCGCTGACGGGCGGGGGTGCCGGAGCCGGTTCACTCGCCCCATCGTTCGTGCCTGTTTTCCCTGCCGCGGCGGCCTTTTCCGCCGCCGCCTGCTCGGCGGCCGCCGCCTCGCGCGCCGCCCTTGCGCGCTGCTCGACCTCGCGCGTCCGCGCCTCCTCGGCCATCGCCCGCGCCGCCGCGGCGCTCTCACGCGTTCTCTGGAACGAGCGGACCGCCGGCAGGCCCACGCCCACCAGCACGAGCAACGCCACAACGGCCCAGAAGACGCGCATGAGACACTCCGCCGCCCCGCGACACTGGCCCGGCCGGATCCCGCTCTAGCCCAGGGGCTTCAGATTCTTGACCACCGGCGTCCGGTAGGCCATCGCCGCGGGAACGATCCCCGCCAGCGCCGCCAGGATCACGGTGATCCCGCAGACCATCAGCAGCGTGTCCACCGGCAGAGCCGGCTCGATCACGAGCCCCAGCCGCTCTTTCATAACCGCCGAGACGGCCTGCGCCCCGATCATCGCCACGACGATCCCCGCCGCGCCCCCGATCAGCCCGAGCGCCGCCGACTCGGTCAGCACCAGCCCGAAAACCCTGGCGCGGCTGCACCCCAGCACCCGCAGGACCGCGATCTGCCTCCGCCGTTGCTCCATCGAGTTGTACAGCGCCAGCATGATCGCGATCCCGCTCGAGACCATCACGACCGCGGCCATGCCGACCAGGATCTGGTCGATGTTCCCGACGATCGCGAAGAGCCGGTCGAGTTCCTGGCGCGGCTGGGCGACCGTGATGCTCGTGTCGCGCCGCAGCATGTCGAAGACCTGCGCCAGGTTCGCGGGCGTGTTCGAGCCCTCGCGCGTGATCAGCCGCAGGTAGATCCCCGTCACCTGCCGGTCGGCGTCGATCAGGTCCGCGAGGGTCAGGGGCGGCTCGTCGTGGGCGTGGTCATGGTCGTGGTCATGATCATGATCGTGATCGTGGTCATGGTCGTCGTGCGCATCGCTTTCCGCCGCGCCGGCCTCGCGCTCGCGCCGGTCGTAGGCGTGCATGATCCAGCTTGCCTCGATGCGGCAGAAGAGCGCGCGGTCGTGCGCCGAGCCCGTCGGCCTCAGGACCCCGACGACCTTGAACCTGAACTCCGTGTGCACGTGCGCGCCGGTCTCGCGCGAGCCGCTCGACCCGTGCGTCAGGTTGATGGTGTCGCCGATCTTGAGCCCGGTGGCCGCTGCGACGCGCGAGCCGACGACCAGGTCGTACAGGCCCTCTTCCCCCGAGCGGAGCCCGCTCCCGGAGGCGAACTCCCACGGCTCGCCCAGCGTCGGCTGGAACTTCGTGAACAGCTCCGGCGCTGTCGCCAGGACCGGGTGCCCCCGGTACGAATCGCCGATCTGCGTCGGGATCGCGAACTCCAGCGGGAACTTTCCCGCGATCTCCTGGTATTTCGCCCACGGGATCGAGCGGCGCGGCGGCTTGGCGTAGTAGATGCTGTTCAGCACCGATTCCATCGCGCTCGACTCGGCCGACACGAGCAGGTGCATGTTCCCGCTCCCCCGGTCGAACGCCTTTTTCCCCGAATCGCGCATCGACAGGAGCACCAGCATCAGCGCCACGGCGACGGCCACCGTGACCGCCGTGGTCACCGTCGAGAACATGCGCCCGGTCATGCTGCGGAGGATGATGGTCCAGTCTGTCATGGGAGGGATGCTGTGTGGTGAGTGCTGAGTGCTGCGTGGGGCCGAACTGGCTGGGGCCTGGACGTCTGATGGGTCCCCAGGGACTTATGCCGTCGGTGCCATCGCCGCCTTTGCCGCTGCCGCGCCGGCTAATTCGTCCAGTTTCACGTGCTTCATGAACCGCTCCACCATCGCGGGGTCGTGGCTCACGCACAGGAGAGCCGCGTTCTTCTCGCGGCAGACCTGCTGA
>CAZCPB010000093.1:0-14493 GCA_964500365.1 uncultured Phycisphaeraceae bacterium | reverse complement strand
CCCCCGCACGCTGGGCCGGACGCATCCTCGAACTCATCCGCGACCCCGCCCGCCGCCACGCCATGGGCGCCGCGGCACACGACGCCATGCAAAGCATGTCGATCGAACGCTCCTTCGAACACTTCTGGAGCGCCCACGCCCAGGCGTGGCACGAACACCTGGCAGGGCTCGGGATCACGCCGAAGGTGGCGATGGAGCCGCCCGCACACGGCCACGCCCACCCGCACGCATCGCGAGCGGTGCTCAGCGGCCCATCGGAACACGACGACGCCCACGCGGCCCAGCACGCGGCCATGTGAACGCCCACTTGGGTAGGGGCGTGGGGAGTGAGGGGTGGCGTGGTCAAGGCCCTGCTTGACCACGCGAACGCGGCCAGCAGCGGACAAGGCAGAGAACGGGTAGATCGCGTAGCGTGGTCAGCAGCGAGGGCTGTCCACGCTACCCATCGGGCACCAGAGGCCTAGCTAGGGCACCAGTTGACCACGGCACCCGGCGGAGGTAGGGCGGTGGGGAATTAGAGACTCTTGAGGGGGTGGGCCGCTGGGGTTGGCCCGGTGTGTCTTTGGGAAGCTGAAGGCACTCCGAGCACGGTTTGGAGAGGAACTGCATACCGTAGCGCTTGAGGCACTTCAAGCCCGCAGAATGCGATTTTGAGTAGAATGAATGGAATGCATAACGAGAGCGTCAGAAATCCGGAGGAGATGGAACACGCCTTTGCTCTTGCCCTAGCGCCTGCAATGGAAGAGCTCGGCAACCTTCGATTTTCAGGTACTAGCGCGACGACGCGAAGGAATGCTCCACAACGAGATGCGAGGCTGCCACTTGCATCGACACTTCATGGCGACTGTGTGAGAATCATTCACGATAGAGTCGCTTCAACTGAAGAGGCACGAACGGCTGCGCGGTACCACGTAGAGGGTGGCGCGTTTTCCACGGAAGACTTGGCCGATCGAGGATTGCCGAGAGACAAGTACGCAGATTCCCACAGCGCGGCCATTTGGCTTCAGTATTTTTCTCGGACTATTGCATATGGTTTGGCAGTGGCAACTGAACGCAAGAGTATACTTGAGTCAATTTTGGATACATATCGCGCCCATATGCTATATTGGCAATCTAGTGACCTCGATTGGATCGTGCTTGCACCAGTATATCACATCCGACCTCAGTCGCTTGATCCCATACAATTAGCAGGGTCATGGGAGCTTTCAATGTGGTTCGGCCATTTGCCATTCTCGCCCTCCGATCCCACGTTCGATGTGTACTTTGCACGGGATAAGTGGCGAAGTCCAATGATGCCAGATGCTGTACTCTACAAACAATTCAAAGCACCAAAAGGAGAAGGCACTTTTCATTCGTGGATTCACCGTGATTTACAGACAATCATAACTGCATTCCGGATTGCCACACACGCGCAAGTTGGGATTCGTGGATACTGCTGCACACCGATTCGAGTCCCGGAATTCGCATGCTCTATCGGGAAGTGGCTAGATGTTACTCCGGTCTTAGATATTTCGAGTCGTATCACTGCGCGCGTGCTGGAGCCAGGACTTGTTGCTGATGCTCGCAGTCTCATCGATGCTCTAACGAATACGCATGCTAAGGGATACTCGTCGTATTTGCGTCTCGCGTTGAACCGCTTCAATTATTCCTTCAGCAGACAGTCTCATGACGACTGCCTTCTTGACTTGTGCATCGTGTTGGAGAGTCTATTGCTGTCTGGCGTCAATCAGGAACTAGCTAATAGACTTGCCCTTCGCGCCGCTGTCTTGCTCGTAGACAAACACAATCCTACGCGCACTCGCAAGGCGATGCGAGACTTGTATAGCGCACGCAGCGCGATCGTCCACACTGGAACAGACATCAAGGACCAGTTTAAGGGCGTGTCACGACTTGAACGCAAGATGAATCAATTTCGCATATACACATGTTGGATCATTGAAGAATATATAAGGCGTCTAGACCGTGGTGCAACTCCTCAGAAAGTATGTGCAGAGCTTGAGCTGTGCTTGGATGTGTTGCTCACCAAGGAGTATCGCATGGTCATGAACTCTTATGGCGAGGTGAGTGGCATGGCTTGAGGTGCCACGATTTGCGGTGCTTCCTTCGCAAACCGGCGGGTGGCGTGGTCAAGGCCCTGCTTGACCCCGCGTATGCGCCGACCGGCGGATACGGGTAGATCGTGTAGCGTGGTCAGCAGGGAAGGCTAACCACGCCACCCATGGGGCGCCAGAGGCTTTGTTGGGCCGCGAGTTGACCACGGCACCCGGCGCTGGTCGGCCAGGTCAAGCTACGGTGAAGGGGGCGCAGATATGACCGTGAACAGAATTCAGCAGCAAATGCGGGTACTCTTGGAGCAATTAAAGGGACTGCTCCGCGATCAAGACTACCAATCCGCGACGGCATCGAATGAAGCAGGAGAGTGGGGAATCGCCTTCGAGACCGTTTGTGCGCAGCTGCACGAATACGAGATTCGGATCCCACGAGACGCCTATTTGAGGCTACAGACCATCGGTGCGGCGATGGGCATGCCGGTTAAGGCATGGCAGATTCTCGAAGACCTCGTCGACTGAGGCACACGTGTCGGCAGGTGGCCCCGAGGTCCGGGCTCGACGATTCGCCGTGCCACCGAGATCGGCCCTGCGATCTCGGTGCTTCCCCTTCACCGCCGTTCCCGCGACGCGGCAGATTGACCGGCATGGGGACATCCTCCGAAACACCCACCTGCAGACCCTTCAGGGGAGCGACCCAGCGACGTGCGCTTCGCGACCTTCTCATCCAGCGCTCCAGCGAGCGCTGCCCGGAGCACCGAGATCGCCAAGCCGATCTCGGTGGCACGGGCGGGAAATCTGGTTCATGTCGGTGCCACCGGCCGAAGCATTGAAGAGCACTACCAAATTAGAAGGAATGGGGGTTTATAAGATGAATCAGGATGATTTGATTAAGGATCAGGCCCACGCCAGCGCTTGCTCTGCGCGATGGAGCATGAAGCTTCCGCAATACAAGGGGTACCGTATCGTTACTCACGGCGATCAGTGCTTGGCTTGCGCATATTATGTACCGCTTCTGGGAGTGATTGGAAGTGATTGGGGCGTATGTACTAATGCGCGATCATCTGCCGATGGATTGCTGATGTTTGAGCATCAAGTGTGTGATGCATTTGAGCTAGCTGATGATGCGTAGAAGGCACTGTGGTTGACACTCAGACGGCCGAGCCATTGGCCACGATTTGGGCGGCTGCCCGGTTCGGGTGCCCTCGGGCGCCGCGCCTCCCCGGCAGGTGACGCCGAGGTGCAGGTCCCACCCGCACCTCACTCCCCCAACTCCGCCCCCGTCGGCGACCCAGTCCCCGCCCTCACCCGCGCCTCAACCGTCGCCTCGTTCTCCGCTTCCCCCTTCTCCGCCTCCTTCACCACCCGCTCCACCCTCACCCGCTTCACCCGCGTCGGCTCGGCGTCCAGCACCGTCACGATCAGCCCGTCCACCCGCGCCGATTCGCCCGCCGCGGGGATCCGCCCCATCGACACCACCACGAACCCGCCCACCGTGTCGTAGTCCTCGCTGGTCGGGAACTCGATCCCCGACTCGGCCAGCTCGTCGTTCACGCGCGTGATGTACGCGCGCGCGTCGATCTCGGCCCCGCGCGCGCCCTCCAGCACCTTCACCTCCGCCACCTCCTCGGCCGCGATCTCGTACTCGTCCTGGATCTCCCCGACGATCTCTTCCAATATGTCCTCGATCGTCACCAGCCCCGCCGTGCCGCCGTACTCGTCGGCCACCATCGCCAGGTGCACCTTCTTCTCGATCAGTTCGCCCAGGAGTTCGCGGATCGTCTTGCTCTCGGGCACGAAGTACGCCGGCCGCAGCACCGCCCGGAAATCAAACGCCTTGCCCGTCCGCGCCTCCCCCGCCAGCCACCGCATCAGGTCCTTGATGTAGAACACCCCCACGATCCGGTCCGGGCTCTCCTCGTACACCGGGATCCGGCTGTGCCCGATCTGCCGCACCGCCCGCGTCACGTCCCCCAGGTTGTCCGTCAGCTCCATCGCCTTCATCTCGGTGCGCGGCGTCATGATCTGCTGGACCGTCTTCTCCTTGAAGCGCACGATCGCCTCGATCATCCGGCGCTCCGTCTCGTCGAACTGCCCCTCCTCCTGCCCCTCCTCGACCACGCTGAACAGCTCGGCCTCGAGCTGCTCGCTCGGCGCGTCCGGCGTGCTCCCGCTCAGCCGCCGCACGATCTCGTCCGCCGCCCGCGCCACCGCGTTGAAGGGCCCCGCGCCGAAGTACAGCGCCCGGATCGTCCGCGACCACGCGTACACCGTCTGCGGCGCCGCGTGCTTGGCGACCGCGTGCGGCACGGTCACGCCGAAGACCCACAGCACGAGCAGCGCCGCCAGCAGCCCCGCCACGATCGGCACCCACGGCGCCACGTTCGGCCCCGCGAACTCCCGCGCCCAGAAGACCATCGCCACCGCCGCCGTCAGACTCGCCGCGATCCGCACCACCGCCACGGCGTTCGAGTGACCCTCGGCGTCCTCGAGAATGTGCCCGATCCGCCGGCGCGCCCCCGCGCTCGCCCGCGACTCGGCCAGGTCCTGCAGCGACCGCCGCGGCACCTCGCGCAGCGCATGGAAAATCGACGCAAAGAGCGACGACAGCCCCACCGCGACCAGCGCCAAGAGCAGCCACGCCCCCGCCGTCACGCGCCACCCCCGATCGCATCACCGCCCCGTTCCGGCGCACCAAACGTCCGCCCCACGCCGATCGCCCCCAGCACCCGGTCCTCCTCGGCGTGCATCGCCGCGGCGGCCGCTTCGTCGTGGTCATCGTGCCCGAGGCAGTGGAGCACGCCGTGCACGATGTACAGGAGCAGCTCGCGCTCGCGCCCGTGCCCCCGTGCCGCGCCCTGCCGCTCGGCCTCGTCGATGCAGGCCAGGATGTCCACGTCCAGCACCGGCCGCCCCGAGTCGTCGGCCTCGGACATGTCGAAGGTCAGGACGTCGGTCGTCCCCTCGACCTCGCAATACTCAAGGTGCGCCGCCGCCATCTCGGGATCGCAGACCACCCGGACCCGGACCTCGCCCCCCAGGCCCAGCACCGCGGCAGCCCCCGCCGCGTGGCGCTCCAGCCACCCCAGGCCGTCGCCGCTCAGCCGCCCGGACGCATCGACAACCTCCACCCGGGCCCCGCCCCGAGCCGCGCTCTCCGGCTCGTCGGCTTCGCCCGGGTTCTGGCCCAACGTGGCTTCAGCGTGAGAAGAGAAATCACCCATGAGACCGGCTCACCATCCAATGGTACGTTCGCCAGTCTACGGCATCGGTCGGGCCGGCCCGAAACCAGGCTCGAATGTAAGGTACATAACCGGCTTCATGCCGGTATTTGATCGTATATCTTCGGTGTTATTCGCCCGGC
The DNA here is from genome assembly GCA_964500365.1 of uncultured Phycisphaeraceae bacterium. Lineage (GTDB taxonomy): Bacteria > Planctomycetota > Phycisphaerae > Phycisphaerales > UBA1924 > CAZCPB01. The sequence goes on along the minus strand of CAZCPB010000093.1, from coordinate 9,081 downwards.
GCCGGCCGGAACCATCAACACCCGGCCTCGAACGCCGCGGCAAAGCCGTCGAAGTCGTCGCCGTTCACGAAGCCGTTGCCGTCAAAGTCCGCCCCGGGAAGTCCCAATTCGAACTGCGCCACGTAGGCATCGAAGTCGTCCCCGTTGACGAAGATGTTCCCGTCGAAGTCGGCCGGGCAGCCGAGTTCGTACGCCGCCATCGCGTCGAGCATGCCGTAGCCCCGGACGAAGAGGGGGTCGGGCTGGCCGTTGGCGACCTGATCGCTGGCGGTCGCGAAGAGGTACGTCCTCATGCGCTCCACCGTCCAGGCCGGGCGGGCCCCGATCAGGCACGCGACGGCCCCAGCGACGACCGGCGTCGAGAGCGAAGTCCCGCCCGCCGTCGCGTAGTTGGACGTGTCGTACGGCCACACGCAGTAGGTGCTGACGCCGCGGGCCAGGAGCTCGGGCTTCACGCGTCCGTCGGCGGTGGGACCGCTCGAGCTGAAATCGGCGATCACGCCCGACGAGTCCGCCGCGCCGCAGGAGATGAGGCCGAACGCGTCGGTCGGCGTGACGAGGCTGCTCGTCGCCGGGTTGGCGTCGTGGTAGTTGTTCCCCGCCGAGGAGCAGCAGAAGACGCCGTTGGCCGTCGCGGTGTTCACGGCGATCGCCGTCACCGTCGTCTGCCCGTCGAGGTCGGCCTGCGTGTACCAGTCGATGTACCCCAGGCTCGCCGTCAGCATGTCCCCGCCCTGCTGCTCGACGAACTCGATCCCCGCGGCAAAGTAATCCTCCTCGACCGGGACCTCGTTCTCATAGTCCTCGGTCTTGCACAGGATGTACGACGCGTCGTACGCCGCGCCGACCAGTTCGCCGGGCCGGTACGCGCCCAGCACGCTCAGGATCAGCGTGCCGTGCACGTGCTGGTCCCCGTGGTCGCCGGCCTCGATCGCCGTGTTGCCGTCGCCCTTCACGAAGTCGTGCTCGGCAACCACCGACAGCGCGTGCCCCGGCTCGTTGAAGACGTTGTGGTCGCGCCGGAAGCCCGTGTCGAGCACGCCGACGACCACGCCCTGGCCCGTGAACCCCGCCGCGTGCAGTTCCGTGAGCCGCACCTGCGCCAGCTGGGCCTCGGCCAAGCCGTAGAAGCCGCGCCCCGCGAAGCCCGGGCTCTCGAGCGCGGGGCGCTCCAGGTCCCGGTCGCGCCGCACGCCGCGCCGGACAGGTTCGACGCGGGCCACGAAGTCGAGCGAGGCGATGGCCGCGCACTGCTCCGGCGTCGCGTTGACGCTGACGGCGTTCAGCCAGCGGCTGGCGACGCGGAGCGATGCGCCCGTCGCGGTCACCCCTTCCACGTACAGCGCGGCGGGCGGCAGGTCGCGCGCATCGAAGAGTCCCGGGTCCGTCCGGCGAAGCTGCCGCCGCTGCACCGCCCGCGGGTTGTACGAGTCCCGGAGCGATTCCACCGCCCGCGCCTCGGCGCCGGCGTCGGCGAACCCCTTGTCGGTGAAGTACACCCAGACCGGGCCGGGCTCGTTGGCCTCGGCCCGGTTCAGCGCGAACGACCCGCTCGCGCACAAGGTCAGCGCGATCATCAGGCGAGCCGGAGAACCACGTTCACGATCCGATCGGGCCATCTCAGTCTCCCATCTGGGTTCCGGTCGAGATTCGCACAGGGCGCGGCAACGTTCAAGGCAAATCGGTCAATCCGTGCCCGCGGCGCGGCGGGCAGGGTTCATTCTCTGCCGCGGCAGCAAAACAGGGGCGTTTCCGGGCTTCCCTTTCAGTTAGTGTCTGCTATCGTGTGCGGGCGCGCGCCGGGCGCTTCGCGCCCGCCGATCCCGGAGCCCGCGATGAGCCGACTCCCCGCCGCCAAACGACGCGAGCAGCTCCTGGACGTCGCGGCACAGCAGTTCGCGCAGTGGGGCTACGCCCGGGCGACGACCGCGCAGCTCGCCAAGGCCGCGGGCGTCACCGAGCCCATCATCTACCGGCACTTCGCCAGCAAGCGCGACCTCTTCATCGCCCTGATCGAGCGTGCCGCGCAGCGGACCGTGCACCAGTGGGAGCAGCAGCTCGAGGGCGCGAAGAACCCGGCCGACCGCCTGCTGCGGCTCCTGGGCGAGAACCCGATGGTGAGCCTGCACGGCCGGTACGCCTACCGCGTGATCCTGCAGGCGATCACGGAGGTCGAGGACCCGGAGATCCACGCCGCGGTGCTCCGGCACATCGGCGACCTGCACGCCTTCCTGACCCGCGAGCTGCGCCGGGCCCAGGACGACCACAAGATCACCTCGCGCTTCAGCCCCGAGATCATCGGCTGGCTGCTCATCCACATCGGCCTGGGCTACGGCGTGCTCTCGGCGATGAAGGTCCCCGGCCAGGGCGAGGACTCGCGCGGCACGCACGTGCAGGACGTGCTGTCCCGGATCCTTGTCGGGCATCGCGGCGAGCGGGAGGAAGACAAGAGGCCGGGCTGAAGCAGTTACTTCGGCGCGTCGGGCGCGGCTTCGGCCGGCGGGGCGAGCGCGTCGAGCTTGGCCTTCCACTCCGCGGCCCTGGCGTCGTGGCCCCTGCCGGGCTCGGCCTTGTGCCAGGACTCATGAAGCGTGACCGCCAGCGCGATCGCGTCGCGGGTTTCGGAGTGCCCGGGGCCGAAGCGCCGCGTGTTGCCGTCAACGCATTGCTCGGCCAGCGGCGCGGCCTCGGCGTATCGCTCCTGCATCATCAGGGTGGTGACGAGGTTGTACAGCGAAACGAGCGTGCGCGGGTGATCCTCTCCCATGACGCGCCGGCGCATCTCGAACGCCTCGCGGTAGAGCGGCTCGGCGGCGCCCGCGTCGCCGCGGGCGTTGAGGAGAGCCGCCAGGTTGCTGAGGCTGATCGCGACGTCGGGATGGTCGCCGGGGAACAGCCGCCTGGACATCTCCAGCGCTTCGCGGAACAGCGGTTCGGCGCCCGCAAGATCGCCGCGGGTCTTGAGGAGGAGCGCCACGTTATTGAGAGCGATGTCGACGTCCGGGTGGTCTCCCGGGAAGAGGCGCCGGTACATCTCCAGCGCTCCCTTGTACAACGGCTCGGCGCCCGCGAGGTCGCCACGATCCCTGCACACGCTCGCCAGGTTGTTGAGGCCCTGCGCAACCTCCGGGTGGTCGCCCGGGAACAGCCGCTCCCTCATCTCCAGCGCTTCGCGGAAGAGCGGCTCCGCGTCGTCCAGGGCTCCACGAGCCTGGAGGAGCGCCGCGAGATTGTTGAGACTGCTCGCGACGCTCGGATGGTCGCCCGGGAACAGTCGCCTGGTCATCTCCAGCGCTTCGCGATAAAGGGACTCGGCCCCGGTCATGTCCGCGCGCCGGAAGAGCACGCCCGCAAGGTTGTTCAGGTCGATCGCCACGACCGTCGAATCGGCGCCAAACAGCCGCCGGTCCATGTTCAGCGCCCGGCGGAAGAGTGCTTCGGCTCCGGTCAGGTCGGCGCGCTCCTTGAGCAGGGACGCCAGGTTGCTGAGGCCCATTGCCACGAGCGGGTGATCGCCCGGGAAAAGCCGCTGCCACATCTCCAGCGACTCGCGGTACAGCGGTTCTGCCCCGGACAGGTCGCCGCGCTTCTTGAGCGCGAGCGCCAGATTGTTGAGGCCACTCGCGACGTCGCTGTGATCCCCGGGAAAGACGCGCCGCCACATCTCCAGCGCTTCGCGGCAGAGTCGCTCGGACGTCGCGAGATCGCCGCGATCCTGGAGGAGAATGCCGAGGTTGTTCAGGCCCTGCGCCACGTCCGGGTGATCGCCCGGGTGCAGGCGCCGGGTCATGTCGAGCGCGTCGCGGTAGAGCGCTTCGGCCCCGGGAAGGTCTCCGCGGTCCTGGAGCAGGCGCGCAAGCCGGTTGAGGGCGCCCGCCGTTTCCGGGTGGTCACCCTCGTGCAGCGATCGGGCCAAGGCCACGATCGGCTCGAGCATCCGCGCGGACTCGGGGTAGAGCGACAGATCCCGGTACGTTCCGCCGATGGTCCCGCGCAGGCGGAGCTCGGCCTCGGGAGCGTCCCGGAGGTCGCCCTTCTCGATGCGAGCCGCGGCGGCGTCCATCATCTCCTTGAGCATGGTGATGTCGCGTCCGCGCGCGACGCTGGGGCCGACTCCGTCGAGCGTGTCGCTCATGAAGTCGGCGATCTTTTCGGCCTTGTCGCGCTGGGCTTCGGCGGCTTCGCGCTGCTTCCGTTCTTCGACCTTTGCCACGACCGCCGCGTCGCGCTGCGTGTCGGCCTCCTTCCTCGCGACCGACTCCGCATCGCGGGCATCGACGGCCTGCTTCAGCCCGATGCCGGTGCCGATGACGCCGGCGATGAGGAGGACGAACGCCGCGGCAAGGCCGGTGACCAGGCCCCTGTTCCGCTTCGCGAACTTCGCGGCCTGGTACCAGGTGCCGGCCGGGCGCGCGGCGATCGGCTCGTCCTTCAGATACCGGCGGATGTCGGAAGCGAGTGACTCGGCGGACTGGTACCGGCGCGTCTTCTCCTTCTCGAGCGCCTTGGCGACGATCGTTTCGACGTCGCCCCTGAGAGTCCTGTTGATGCTGGAAAGTCGGGTGGGTTCTTCTTCCCGGATGATCCGCGCCGCCTCGTGGATCATCTTGCGGCGCAGGTCATGCGGCAGCCGGCCCGCGAGTAGTTCGTACGCGATCACGCCGAGTGCGTACACGTCGCTCCGCGTGTCGAGTTCGTTCGGATCACCCGTGACCTGCTCCGGGCTCATGTACGGCACGGTGCCGATGAGCTGGCCGACATCCGTCTGCATCGTGGTCTGCTGGATGTCACTGTCGGTCGCGCGGGCGACGCCGAAGTCCAGAATCTTCGGCTGGGCGGAGGTGCTGAGTGCTGCGCGCTGGGTGCTGGGGCCGGAAGGAGAATCAAGCTCGGTCACGAGGATGTTGGAGGGCTTCAGGTCGCGGTGAATCACGCCCTTCTGGTGGGCGTGGTAGACGGCGTCGCAGATCTTGGCGAGCAGCTCGAGGCGCTCGCGGGTGCCCAGTTTCCTGGAGTCGGCGTACTCGGTCAGGGGCACGCCCCGGACAAACTCCATCGCGAAGAACGGGATCGGCGCGGGGGGCCGGCGCGGGCCCGCGCCCTCTTCGGGGTTCGCAAAGACCCCCGCCTCGTAGATCTGCGCGATCCCGGGGTGCTGCAGCCGGCCCAGCACCTGCGATTCGAGCTCGAAGCGGCGGAGCAACTCCGGCGTGAAGTACCCCGGCCTGATCACCTTGAGCGCGACCGTGCGCCGGGGCGATTTCTGCTCGGCCTCGTAGACCGCGCCCATCCCGCCCTCGCCGATCAGCCGGAGGATCCGGTACTGGCCGAGCGATTCGGGGACGGGCGGCTCGCCCTGCCGCGCACCATCGGCGCCGGCGGCCTCAGCGCCTGTCGGGTCCCGGCCGCCGCCCCCGAGCGATCTTGTGAGATCTTGTTCGTGCCCCTCGTTCACGCCAAGGCTCTCTGTTGATGAAGCCAAACTTATGAACCGCCCGGACTCCGCAGGTTCCGGTAACCGGACGATGACCAAGAGCATCACATGGGAGTCGTCACCGATCAAGCCCTCGCTGCGCTTTCACCCGGAGACCCCTCGGATGCCCACGCACAATGCCGGCCCGGCTCAAGCCCGCCGCTCCGCCGCCCTCGCCGCGGCATTCCTCGTTGTTGCCGCCGCCGCCACCGCCCGCGCCCAGGTTGTCATCGACGGCATCTCCTTCGAGGACGTCGCCACCAGCGGCAAGGTGAACATCCCGTCCTACCGCGGCGGGGTGGGCGTGATCGACTACGACAACGACGGCTTCATGGACCTGGCCTTCGCCGACCTGCCCGGGCCGGTGCCCAACCGGCTTTACAGGAACATTCCCGACCCGCTGCGCCCGGGCAAGCGGAACTTCACCGACGTGAGCGTAAGCGCGGGCCTCAACGACGCCGACGCGCTCACGCGTTACGGCGGCTCGGCCCTTGCCGCGGATTATGACAACGACGGCGACACCGACCTCTACTTCCTCGGCCAGTCGCAGCAGCTCGGCAACAACGGCCTGCTCTACCGCAACAACGGGAACGGCACGTTTACCAACGTGACGGTCGCGGCGGGGCTGCGCGAGACCGGCGTGCGGTCCGACGCGGGGTCGTGGGCCGACTACGACCTTGACGGCGACGCCGACCTGCTCCTGGCCGTCGGCCACCCGTCCCAGCCCTTCCGAATCTTCCGCAACAACGGGAACGGCACGTTCACCAACGCCTCGTCGATCCTGCCCGCGACTCCAAACGTGCAGGTCGTCTATTCACTGATCTGGATTGACTACGACAACGACGGCGACGACGACGCCTTCACGCTCGGCTACTCCGGGGGCGCGGCGGTGCTGCTGCGCAACGGCGTGGACGCCCTGGGGAACCGGGTGTTTACCAACGCCGGGGGCGCGGGCTCGGGCTATTCGGCCCTCGGCCCCGCGCCCATGGGCATCGCGGCCGGGGACATCGACAACGACGGCGACTTCGACATCTCGATCACGACGGCGCAGGTCGGCACGTACTTCCGCAACGACGCCGGGCACATGACGGCGATCACTCCTTTCACGACGATCTTCGGCTGGGGCACGGCGTGGATCGACGTCGACAACGACGGCCTGCTCGACAATTACCAGGCCGGCAGTTACGCGTTCTCGGCCAACCACGACCGCGTGCACCGCAACCTCGGCAACGGGCAGTGGCAGGACATCTCGCAGGCGCTCAACTCGCCCCTGGACTGGACGCAGCACACGGTCCAGCTCGATCTCGACAACGACGGGCGGATGGAGCTGGTCGCGGTGAACCCCAGCGGCCCGGCGCCTGCGATCAGCGTCTACGAGAACATCTCGACGACGCCGAACCACTGGATCAAGGTCGCCCTCTCGGGGGACGGGCAGCGCGTGAACGGCTCGGCGCTCGGCGCGATCGTCCGCGTTCGCTTCGGCGCGCAGACCCGCAGGGCCCAGGTCGTCAGCGGCTCGAGCACCACCGCGACCGAGGACCTGCGGGCGCATTTCGGCCTCGGCGCCGCGACCCAGATCGACGAAATCGAGGTCCGCTGGCCGAGGCAGGGCTCGATCGCGCAGCGGACGGAGGTCTTCCCCGGCCCCTTCGCCGCCGACCAGATCATCGCGATCGCGCCGTACTGCTACTCGGACTACGACCGCAACGGCTTCGTGAACGGCGACGATTTCGACACCTTCGCCGGCGCGTTCGTCGCCGGGACGCCGGACGCCGATGTGGACGGCAACGGGTTCGTGAACGGCGACGACTTCGATTCGTTCATCGCGGCCTTCGCCGCGGGGTGCTGACGGTTCAGGGGGCGGCGCCCTGGCGCAGGCTCGAGAGCGTGATCGCGCCGAGCATGAGGCCGAGCAGCGCGGGCCCCGCGGGCGCGAAGCGTCCGAGGGCGCCGAGCAGGGCCGGCCCGGGCGTGTCGTCACGGGGACGCACGCCCGCGATCGCGACCAGCGCGAGCACGAGCAGCACCAGCGGCTCCATGTACCGCTGCCACGCGGCGAAGGCCGTGGACTGTGCCGCGCCGAACGCCAGGACGGTCGCCAGCACGACGAGCCCGTCGCGGCGCGAAAGGCTCGCGAAGCACAGCCCGACGATCGCCCCGCCCACCACCGCGCCGCCGGCGAGGAACAGCGAGCGGCCCCCGACCACGGGAAGCCTCGGCACCAGCGCCCAGAAGCCGGTGTAGCGCCCCGCTTCCACGCTGAACGACGTCTCGGGGATGAGCGAGAGCGCCAGGCCCGCGGCCATGCCCAGCGCCACGGCGGCGACGGCGGGAGTGTCCATGCGCCGCACGCGCCGGACACCCTCGGTAAGGAAGCCCAGGAAGAAGACGCCGTAGGCGCCGAAGAGCATGAGAAGGAACGCGGGCGTCGCGGGGTTGCCGCCCGAGTTCTGCGGCGACATCTTGCCCACGACCGGGTCGAAGACGCCGCCCTGGAAGAGCGGGGGCACGAGCCCGCCCCACAAATCCCGGAACGCCGCGACGGCGGCGAAGGCCGGCACGCTCGCGACCAGGGCCATCCCGAGCCGCGCGACACGAGCCCGCACGCCGGGGTTCTCGTCGCGCCCGCCCAGGAGCGCCCACGCCCACACGACGGCCGCGGCCCACAGGTGGATCTGCCGGCACAGCACCAGCAGGAGGAGCACGCCCCCCGCGCCGAAGATCATCGCCGGCGTCGGCCGCCTGAAGAGCGCGATCGCCGCGATCGCCAGCACGCCGAACCACCCCGCGTTGTCGGGAAGGAGCCACGCCCCCGCGCTGAAGATGTACAGCGACGCCGCCGCGGGCAGCAGCACGGCCCCCGCCGCGACGCCCGCCCCCGCCCTCACGCCCAGCACGCCCAGGAGCAGGAGCGGCGCGAGCGTGAAGAGCGCGCCGCACGCGCGCAGCGCCCACTCGTCGCTCGACACGTACCTCGCGACCTCCGCCAGCGCGAGGTGGTACCCCGGCGTGGTCGCCGAGCGGTAGTCGCGCAGGTCGGGGCGCGGCAATTCTCCCGCGAACGTGCGGATCGCCAGCAGGTGGTAGTTGTCCTGGTCCTGCGCGGCGCGGCTGGCGGCGAAGGCGTCGGTCGCGATCACCGCCGCGGTGGCCGCGGCCCACGCCGCGAGCACGGCGAGAACGCAGAGCACGCCGCGCGCCGCCCGGGATCGTGGTGCTGCGTCCATGCTCCCCCCGTCGTTCAGGCGCGCCCGTGGTGCTTCCAGTCCGGGCCGAAGCGCCGGCGCGCGTAGAGGTCGTACAGCGCGGTGGACTTCATGGCTTCGATAAGCCGGAAGGCGCGGCTCTGCTTGATCCGCGCCAGTCGCGCCGCCGGGTCCTCGACCGGCTCCGAGATCGCCACGCCGTTCCCGTAGCGCAGCCTCGCCACGACGCGGTACGGCGCCGATTGCTTCGCCCGCTGGATCAGCCGGAACGACCGCGAGGTTTCGATGCGCATCAGCTCCTCGTAGACCGCCGACGCGCCGGGCGTGGCGATCGGCGCGGGCGCGGGACGCGCCTCGGCCGCGGGCGCCGCGCCGGCGGGGCGCGCCCGCTCGCGCTCGGCC
>CAZCPB010000092.1:0-14571 GCA_964500365.1 uncultured Phycisphaeraceae bacterium | reverse complement strand
CCCTCCACCGCCGCGGCCCCCGCCGCGCGCCGGGTCTGCGCCGGCGCGCCGGAGACCAGCCCCTTCTCGGACTCCTCGAGCGAGGGAAGATCGTCGCGCTCGTACGCCGCGAGCGCCCGCTCGGTCCGCGCGTCCTGCACGTCGATGTTCGAACGGATCCGCCCCGCGTCGAAGATGTTCCAGCGGACCGACGGGCCGATCGACCAGGCGCGGCTGTCCATGTCGAAGAGGTCCCCGATCTGGTCGCTCTGCATCGCGAACGAGCCGAAGAGGGCGAACTTCGGGTACAGGTCGGCGGTCGCGACGCCGACCCGGGCCGTCGCCGCCGCCAGTTCGCGCTCGGCGCGCCGGATGTCGGGGCGCCGGCGCAGAAGTTCCGAGGGCAGGCCGACCGCGATCTCCGGCGGCGGCACGGGGATCGGCGCCGCCGGAGCCAGCTCATCGCGGAGCGTCAGCGGCTCGGCGCCCAGCAGCACGCTCAAGCGGTGCACCGTCCGGGCGATGCCCGTCTCCAGCGGCGGGATCTGCGCGAGGCGCGACTGGCGCTGGGCGCGGGCCTGCGCCACGTCGAGCTCGCCCGTGACGCCGGCCTCGAAGAGCGCCGTGCTCAGGCGGACCGAGTCCTCCGCGGCCCGCGCGTTGCGCTGCGCGATGTCGAGCCGGCGCTGGAATGCGCGCAGCTCGGTGTAGTTGAGCGCGACCTCGGCGAGCAGGGTCACCAGGACGGCGCGCCGGTTCTCCTCGGCCGCGTCCACGTCGGCGTCGGCGGCCTCGACCGCGCGGCGCACCCCCCCGAAGACGTCGATCTCCCACGACGCGTCGAACCCGATCCGGTACAGGTCCTGCCCGTCGGCCTCGTCCGGGAACAGCCCGCCCGACTGCACGTTCTCGCTTCGGCGGCTGCGCGCGTAGTCGCCCGCCGCGTCGAGCGTGGGCCACTGGTCGGCGGCCGCGATCCCCCGCGCCGCCCGCGCTTCGCGGACGCGGGCGGCCGCGATGCGCAGGTCGAGGTTGCTCACGACCGCGCGCTCGATCAGCGACTCGAGCGGCGGGTCGTCGAAGACGGTCCACCACCGCGACAGGTCCGCCTCGCCGGCGACCGCCCGCGACGGCCCAGAGGGCTGGTCGCCGAGCCGGCCGAAAGCGTCGGGCGGATCGGTCGTCGGCGCGGCGTAGTCGGGTCCGACGGTGCAGCCGGCCGCCAGGGCCAAGGCCGCCGCGCACAGCGCCCGGCACGCGACGGCGCGTGCCCCCCGCGCGGCGTGCACCGCGAGCGCGCCGGTCATTGCTTGCCCTCCGCGGCCCGTGCACCGCTCGCGGGCGCGGCCGGCTCGCGGACCGGCGGCTCGGCCTCGATGTACACGTCCATCTGCTGACCGACGTAGACGGGCATGTCGCCGCGCTCGAAGCTGTAGATGACCTGGAGCACGCGCGTGTCCACGCGCTCGGTGCTCTCGCCGGTGAGCGAGCGCTTGGGGACGACGAAGGGCTCGAACCGCACGAAGGCCAGGGGCGTGTTGATCTCCTTGCGGCCGCGCAGGTAGGCCATCGCCTTCGCGCCGGCCTTCACGCGGTACGCCTCGTGCTCGTCCACGTCCACGCGGACGTGCAGCGGCGTGACGTCGCCGAAGAGCACCAGCGGCCTCTGGGTGATGCCCGCGGGCGCGAACTCGCCCGGCCGCACGTTCATCTGCAGCACCTGACCGTCCATCGGCGCCCGCACGATGCGCCGGTCCAGCTCGGTCTTCACCGACTCGACCGTTGCCCGCGCGGCCGCGGCCTGGGCCTCGGCGACGGCGATGTCCGACTCCCACGCCCCGGCGGTGAGCAGGGCCAGGGAGCCCTCGTTCTCGGCGAGGCGAGCCCGCGCCGCCTCGACCGCGAAGCGGCGCTGGCTGAGCAGGTCCTCGGAGAGCGCCCGCTTGTCCTCGACCTGCTCCCACTTGGCGAGCTGGTTCTCGAAGTCGCGCAGCGCCGCCTGCGCCGCCGCGACCTTGGCCTCGGCCGGCGGCACCTCCTCGGGACGGGGCAGGGCCCTGAGGCGTCCGACCTGCGCCTCCGCCGCGGCGAGGTTGGCCTCGGCCACCCCGAGCTGGGCCTTCAGGTCGCGCGCATCGAGCTCGAAGAGCACGTCGCCCGCCGTCACCGTGTCGCCGACCGTCGCGGGGACCGCGGCGACGGTTCCGGCGACGGGCGTTCCGATGTCGATGTTCTGCGTGCTGGCCTCGATGAGCCCCGAGCCCGCGACAAAGGACTCGAAGGGCGCGCGGGCGGGCTCGACGACGGGGAGCGCGACCGGCGGCGGCTTGCTGCCGCGGATCACGGTCGCGATGCCGAAGGCGACGCCCGCAACGGCCAGGAGCGGGATGAGGAGCGTGCGGATCATGATGCCCTCCCGGGCTGGTGTGCGAGCGCCGCGGCGCCGAAGAGCTCCGCGGGGTCGGTGACGATCTTCTCGATGTGCCCGTCGTCCATGCTGGCGATGCGGTCGGCGAACTCGAAGATCCGCGAGTCGTGGGTGACGACGATGAGCGAGCGCCCCGTGCCCAGCGCGACCTCGCGGAGCATCTCCATGATCTGGTGGCCGGTCTTGTGGTCGAGGGCGCTGGTGGGCTCGTCGCAGACGATGAGCCGGGGCTCGTGGACCAGCGCCCGGGCGATCGCCACGCGCTGCTGCTGGCCGCCCGAGAGACGGGTGGGCACGTCCTTCAGGCGCGAGCCCAGGCCGACCTTCGAGAGCACCGCCCCGGCGCGGTCGAGCGCCTCGCGGCGCGGGACACCGTTGATCAGCAGCGGCACCGCCGCGTTCTCCGAGATCGTCAGCGTCGGGATGAGGTTGAACGCCTGGAACACGAAGCCCACGGTCCGCCCGCGGAACTTCGTTCGTTCCGCGGGGCTCATGGCGGCGAGGTCCTGGTCGAAGACGCGGACCTCCCCGCCGTCGTGCTCGAGGACCGCCGCGATGACCGAGATGAGCGTTGTCTTCCCGCAGCCCGAGGGCCCGACCATCATCATCAGTTCGCCCGCGCCGACGTCGAGGTCCACACCCCGAAGGGCGCGCACCGCGGAGTCTCCCTTGCCGTAGGTCTTGGTGACGGCGCGGCACTTGACCGCCAGGGTTGTCGGCGAGCGGTGGTTGTCTGCCGTCGTGGTCATGGGTGGGTGTTCATGCCTTGAAGACCATGGCGGGCTCCAGCGTGATGACGCGCCGCAGGCTGAGCACCGCCGACACGATGCAGATGAAGATCACCGCGCCGCCCGCCACGGCCAGGAGCTGCCAGGGCATATAGAAGGCGAGCGGGCTGCTGCGGGCCGACCAGCCGATCAGCGACGCGGCGCCGATCCCCAGGCCGAACCCCAGCGTCCCGGCCATCAGGGCCTGGAGCACGATCATGCCCAGGAGCGTGCGGTTGCCCGCGCCCATGGCCTTCAGCGTGCCGAAGTAGCGGATGTTGTCGAGCGTGAAGCTGTAGAACATGAAGCCGGTGATCACGGTGCCGATGAGCAGTCCCAGGCCCACCGCGATCCCGAAATTGATCGGGATCCCCGTGTTCCTGAGGAAATGCATCACCGTGAGCCACTTGAACTGGTCCCGGGTGTAGGCGGCGAGGCCCGTCTCCTGGCCGATCCTCGCGCAGAGTTCCTCGTGGCCGACGCCCGGCTTGGCCTTGGCCAGCACGAAGCTCAGGAGCTTCCGCTCGCGGGGCACGAAGGTCGTGGCGCGGCTGTAGGTCGTGTAGATCGTCGGCTGGCTCTGGAAGCTGCGCGTGGTCCTCGCGATGCCGACGACCACGGCGCGGTTGTCGTTCAGTTCGAGCGTGTCGCCGACCTTGAGCGGGACGGGCGGGCCACCCGGCACGGGGTTGGGGCGGGCCAGGCGCGTCGCGGCGCCGACGGCGTCCACGATGATCCCGTCGGCGCGCCGGAGGTCGGCGAGCTTGCCTTCCACCATCCGCGACGGTCCGCCGATCAGCGTGGCGTCGTCGATCCCGACCATGTTGCAGTTCTGAAACTGCCCGTCGGGAAGGCGCGAGCGGATCATGCCCTTGTACATGGGCACGGCCCACGCGACTCCCTCGACCCCGCGTACCCGGTAGAGCTCCGTGTCCTGGAGCGGCTTCACGTCGTCGATGTACTGGACCTTGCGGTCCATCACCCAGATGTCCGGGTACGACATGTCGGTGATCAGCGCGAACGTGCGGGCCATCAGGCCGATGAAGATCGCGCCCTGCTGACCGATCACCATCGACGCGAGCGTGACGCCCATGATGATGCCGAAGAACTTGGCCTTGTCGCCGAAGAACATGCGGAGCGCGACGTGGAACATGCGTCAGGCTCCCCCGCCCCGGGTCGCGATCCCGCCGATCCCGGCCAGCGAGAAGGCGACGATGTGTTCGGCGCGGGCGCGGGTCCGTTCGGCGTCGTACGTGTCGCCGGGCAGGAGCCGGCTGAGCACGGGCCGGCAGTAGTAGTACAGGAGGCATTGGCCCACCACGCTGGCGCCGCACCGGGCGACGCGGTCTTCGGTGGCGGCCGGGCCGAGCAACTCACGGACGATCGAGGCCAGCAGTTCAAAGTGCGGCCGGATGCTCCGGGCCACGACCCGGTCCAGCGCGCCGGTGGGCTCGACCATCTCGCGGGCCATGAGCTTGGGGTGCCACGCCGGCCGACCCTCGTTGAAGAGCCGGTTCATGAACGTGGAGACGAACGCCCGCAGTTTCTCCTCCGGACCCCGGGCGTCGGTCTGCCCGGCGTCGTACGGATAGTGAGCCGCGGCGGCGTCGTGGGCGTTCTGCAGAACGGCTTCGTACAGGCCATCCTTGTCGCGGAAGTGGTAGTTAACGGCGGCAATGTTCGCGCCCGCCCGGGCGCAGATGTCTCGAACCGTGGCATGATGAAAACCAGCTTCAGCAAAGACTTCCCCGGCGGCTTCGAGGAGCCGTTCTCGGGTACCCAGTGTCGATTGCTGGTCCGGCATGGAATTCAAACAAAAGATTGAAACAATTGATTTATAGCCATTGAGCGAGCAGGGTCAATGGACTTCGCGGGCAGCGGGGAATCGGATTGTCATTCGTATTTCGTTCGGCACGTGCCTATCCTAAGGTAATCGCAGGTGCGTCGAGGGTCTGGCCAACGGAGGCGGCTGACGTGAAGGTCGCGTCGGAAGGCATCCCGATCATCGCGGCGTTCGCGGCCGGAGTATTCCTCGGGTCGCTGGCCGCGTTCTGGTTCCTCGGGCCGTGGGGTTGGCCCGTGGCCATTGTGCTGGCGCTGGTGCTCCTTTGGTGCGTCTGGTTTTTCCGTGATCCCGAGCGGATAACCCCGGATGAACCGAGGGCGGTGGTCTGTCCGGCCGACGGCGTGGTGTGCATGGTCGGGCGCGCGGAGGCGCCCCCGGAACTCGGGCTGAAAGAGGACGGCCCGTTCGAGCGGGTGTGCATCTTCATGAACGTCTTCAACGTGCACGTCAACCGCGTGCCGTGCCCGGGCGTGATCGAGAAGACCGTGTACACCAAGGGCAAGTTCTTCAACGCCTCGCTCGACAAGGCGAGCGTGGACAACGAACGCACCGCGATCTCGATGCGGACGGAGGCGGGGCACCGCGTGCTCTTCGTGCAGATCGCGGGGCTGGTCGCGCGCCGGATCGTCTGCCGGCTGCGAGGCGGGGAAAGGGTGAAGGCAGGGGAGCGTTTCGGGCTGATCCGCTTCGGCTCCAGGGTTGACGTGTACATGCCGATCGGGGCTGAGGTGATCGCGACGCTCGGGCAGAAGACCGTCGCGGGCGAGACGGTGCTGGCCCGCCTGCCCACGCCCGGAGAATCCGAGCGCGTCGAGCGCCGGGCCGCGGAGGTGATCGTTGGTCGCTGAAGATCTCCCCCCTCCGAGCCACGTGCCCCTGCGGCGCCTCGTGCCCAACTTCATCACGACGGCCGCGTTGTGCTGCGGCCTCGCGTCGCTGCACTTTGCGTCGAAAGCGGACGCGGACCCGAAGATGTGGGAGCGGGCGCTGGTGTCGGTGCTTGCCGCGGCGATCCTCGACGCCCTGGACGGCCGGGCGGCGCGCCTGCTCCGGGTGGCCAGCCCTTTCGGGGCCACGCTCGACTCGCTGGCGGACTTCATCGCGTTCGGCGTGGCGCCGGCGTTCATCCTCTTCAAGTGGAGCCTGGGGTCGATCGAACCATACGGGTTCGTGGCCGCGTTGCTCTTTGCCCTGTGCGCGGCGATGCGCCTTGCGCGCTTTACTGCGATGGCCAAGTCCGGCAAGGGAGGCGGCGGGCCGTACGGGCCTCGGTACTTCCTGGGCATGCCGACACCGGGCGCGGCGGGGGCGGCCCTCGTGCCGGTCCTGATCTCGGAATCCAGGAAGTTCGAAGACCTGTCGATCCCCGTGTGGCTGGTGCTCGCCAACACCCTGCTGATCGCGGGGCTGATGGTCAGTCGGTTGCCGATCTACTCGTTCAAGGGCATGAGAATCAGCCGCAGCCTGGTGGTGCCGCTTCTGGTGCTGGTCGGGGCGGTCGTGATCGCGGCGACGCGGGACACCTGGCTGACCCTGGCGGGGCTGGGGCTGGCGTTCCTTCTTTCGGTTCCGGTCAGCCTGGTGACGGCGCGCCGGGTGGCCCGCAGGCAGCAGCCGGCCGTGCAGCCCGAGCCGGCGGGTCGTTAGCGTTTCCGGCTTTTCCGTTCGCGGAGATCCGTTAGACTGGAAGGGACGCCCGGACAGTTCTTGCCGCGGCGCGCATCTTCGAGGATTGCCATGGCGAATCACGCTCACCGTCGCGCCCTGCCGCGCCTGTTCGTCGCCGCCCTTATCGCGGGCCTGCCTCTGGGCTTGCCGCCGGTCCTTGCCGGCCACGAAATCACGGCCGTCGTCGACGGGAAGGAAGTGCCTCCGCCGGACCTGCGGATGGGGGACTCGGACACGATCCGGCGGATCCTGGAAGAAGGCCGCGATCGCAGCCAGGTCATGGAGCACATCCGCTACCTCACCAAGGAGATCGGGCCTCGGCTGACGGGCTCGAGCAACGTGCGCCGGGCCAACGAATGGTGCCGCGCCATGTACACCCTGTGGGGACTGGAGAACGCCCGCCTGGAGCAGTGGGGGACGATCCCCGTCGGCTTCGACCGCGGCCCTTCGACGGGCAAGCTGCTGCTCATGAGCATCAAGAAGAACGACGACGGGACCGAGTCGATGGACGTTTCGACCCTGCGCGACCTGCAGTTTGCCACGCCCGCGTGGACGACGGGGACCGAGGGCCCGGTGCGTGGCAAGGTGATCAAGGAGCCGCGCGACGCCGAGGAGTTCGAAGCGGTGAAGGCCGACGCCAAGGGCGCTTGGGTGCTGCTGGACCCGCCCAAGGGCCAGGGAGGCCGGCGCGGCATCCGCGGGCGGACCGGCGACCTGATCACCCGGATCAAGGAAGCCCGGAAGAAGGTCGCCGAGGGCGGCACGCTCGACGACACGGCCCTGCTGGAGCGGCTGGCGCTCGAGGGCGTCGCGGGCTTCATGTCCACCTCGCGCGATGAGCGGGTCTGGACCGGCGCCGCCCCCGGCTGGCGGTCGCTCGACCCCGACAACGTTCCCGCCGACATCACCATCACGATCCGCGGCAGCGACTACGACGCCATCAATTCGCGCCTGTACGACGGCGACCCGGTGCAGATCGAGTTCGACCTCAAGCACACGCTGGTCCGCGGCCCGGTCCCGGTGTTCAACACGATCGCCGAGATCAGGGGGAGCGAGCTCCCGGATGAATACGTGATCGTCTCGGCCCACCTGGACTCGTGGGACGGCCCCGGCTCCGAGGGGTGCACGGACAACGGCACGGGCTCGGCCACGGTGCTCGAGGCGGCGCGGATCCTGAAGGCGGCGGGCGCGCGCCCGCGCCGGACGATCCTCTTCGCCAACTGGACGGGCGAGGAGCAGGGGCTGCTCGGCTCGCGCGAATTCGTCAAGCAGAACAAGGACCGGATGGACCGCGTCTCGGCCTGCTTCGTCGATGACGGCGGGACCAACTACGAGGGCGGCCTGGCGGTCGCGACGCAGATGGTGCCGATGCTCGCCGCGGCGACGGCGCCGATCAACAACTGGTTCTTCAGCGAGACCGACTCGAAGTTCCTGAACGTGAACATCCGCGACAACGGCGCGAAGATCGGCACGCACGGCTCGAGCGACCACGCCAGCTTCAACGCCGTGGGCGTCCCCGGGTTTTTCTGGGATGAGACGGGCCGTGCCGACTACGGCTACGGGTGGCACACGCAGAACGACAAGCTCGAGCTGGCGATCCCCGAGTACCTGGCGCAGTCGGCGACGTGCATGGCGGTGACGGCGTACAACCTCGCCTGCGCCGACACGCTCCTGCCGCGGGTCGAGCCCCCGAAAAAGGACGAGCAGGCGGCGGCGAACTGACCCCGGAATTGGCCCGGCCATCGCGCACAAGTTCAGCCACATCAGGCCTTTGCAGCGCAGCGCCGGGGCTACCGGCCGGTTCGGCGCGCCGGCGGTTTCTTTCAGCACCCGTGCAACCCTTGCCCGCGTCGGCGGTTCACAGATCGCCGGCCCCGGGGAGGTCTTCGCATGGACAGAGCGCGTGGTCGCCGCGAAACATGGATCGAAGTTCTCGAGCCGCGCCTGGTCCTGACCGGCTCTGCGCCGTACCCGTTTGTGACAGCCGGGTTGCATTACGACGCATCGGGCACGCCGACCATGTTCTGGGGGCAGGGCTGGGTCGACGCCGACGACGAGTTCTACGGCGGGGTCTTCGAGCGGTTCGGGCCGCTGGGTTCCACGGGCTTCGAGCCGCTGCCCTGGACCGGGTTCACGCGCCCGAGCGACGACGCGATGCGTCTGGAGGTCGCGCCCGACTACGCGGCGTACGGCGGGCAGGACGGCGTGCAGTTCATCGCGCAGCAGGGGTTCTCGGCGGCCTCGTTCCTGGGGCGCGACGCCGACGGGGGGGTGCGCGACCTGGCCTATTTCGTCGAGCCGTTCAACATCTCCAGCGTGCTGCACCAGGGCGCGGCGTCGATCACGCCGAGCGTGTACCTCGGGAGCGACTACCTGATCACCTCGATCATGGCGATGCTGCCCAACGGCAAGATCGAGCTCGGGACGCTCCTGATCACGCCCGACCAGGGCCGGCACTCGACGACCTACACGTTCGACTACATCCTCCCCGGCGGGTCGATCGTCAGCCCCGGGGTGGCGCTCTCGTCGGAGACCCCGACGTCGATGACGTTCGCCAACGGCGTGCGGGTTTTTTCGACGTACAACTCGTCCACGAACTTCTTTGTGGTGGACGCCAACCCTACGGACGGCGTCGCGGGCTTCGGCGTGGCGTACGCCCGGTTCCAGAGCCCCGACAGCGTCAGGGCCGCCGACCTGCCCGGCGTGTACCGCGGCGCGGTGATGACGACCGGCGAGGAGTCGGCGGCGTTCTTCGGGGTCGATCCCCCTTCGACGGGACTGAGCCGCGACGCCGCGGAATTCGTGGTCATCGAACTGAACGAGGATGACACGTTCGCGCTCTACCGGGGCGCGGAGTACGACGGTGGCCAGGGGACGCCCGTCACGACCGGGCAATGGCGGTACGAGAGCAACCCGATCGACCCCGCCCTGGACGGCGGCAGGCTCGAGCTCGAGGACACCGATGGGCGCATCGCGGTGCTTCGGCCGGCCCGCCGGAACGCGGGCATCCTGATCCCGACCGAGGTGCGAGGACCCGGGTTCGGGCAGTTCGAGCGGGCGTGGGGGCTCATGACCGAGGGCAATTACGAGGCCTTCGCCCCCGGCCTCAACTTCCAGGAGGCCGTCTTCGACGTGGACGTCAACGGCCACGCGCTGGCGCTCCAGCACGCGACCAGCGCCGACGCGGACCTCGTGGGCTGGTACTCGCTCGACCTGGTCGAGGGCGTTGGGGGCGATCCCGTGGAGGGGCCGTTGTTCTCCTGGCACGACCTGACGTTCTCCATGGTGGCCGTCGTCGGACGCTCGGCCGTGACGGGCCACCTCCAGCTCTGGGAACGTGCCGAGAACGCGTGGACGTTCCGCGACCTGACCGAGGAACTCGACGGCGCGAGAGGCTTTGCGTCCGACATCGCGGGGACCACGTTCGGGTACTACGCAGACCCGTACAGGCATCCCAAGGCCGCGATCGTCGGGACCGATGAGAACGGCGACTTCATCGCGTACGTGCAGGGCCCGGAATGGCAGTTCGTGGACGTCGAGGCGCTCGGGCTCGGGGGCGACGGTGTGCACCCCGACTTCTCGGGGCCGCTCGTGGGCTTCGGCACGCCGTGGAACGCGTTCAACTTCGTGGGCCTCGACGGGCAGGGCCAGATCTGGGCGCTGTGGTGGTCGGCGGGGCTGGGCGCGCCGAACTGGGCCACGAACAACCTCAGCGCGATCGCGGGCGGGCCGCCGCCGATCGTCAGCCGGCTCTCGGCCGTGACAACGCCGTGGAACGCGTTCCACATCACCGGCCTGAACGCGCTCGGCCACATCGTGGTCACGTGGTGGGCCCGCGAAGTCGGGTGGCGGTACGACGGGCTCACCGAGCTGGTCGGGGGTCCGTCGTTCTTCGGGACCGAGGTGGCGACCAGCTACAACATCACCCAGAACGTGATCGCGGTGATCGGCATGGACGGCTTCGGGAACATGCTGACGTACTGGTGGAGCCCCAAACTCGGGTGGAACGTCGCGGCGCTCGCCTCCGGGCTCACGCCGCCGCAGCGCCCGACGGGCCCGTTGCTGTCCGACAACTTCACCGTCCCCTACACCAGCATCCCGGGCCTGACCGACAGCTTCCAGAGCGTGACATGGCACAGCGCTCAGGGCGACGTGATGCGCGTCGCGTGGCAGTCCCGCGCCCCCGACGCGTGGCTGCTCGAGGACCTGACCGACCTGGCGCGCCCGCTGTGAGCCGAGCCCGGCAAGGAGACGCGGAACGATGAAGCGTGAGAAGAAACGTCCAGAGGCGGCACGGGTCGAGCCCTTGGAAGCCAGGACGCTGCTCTTCGCCGGCCCGCCCCCATACCCCTTCGTCGGCGTGGGGATCGCGTTCGACACCGCCACCGACCTCCCCGCGGGGATGTACTGGGCCGAGGGAACCGTCCACGCCGACGACAGCTTCACCGGCTCGTACGAGCGGTTCGACGCGTCCGGGCGGTACGGCGCCGAGACCCTGCCCTGGGCCGGCTTTGCGCGCCCCGACAACGACCGCATGGCGCTGATCCCCGCGCCCGGCTTCGAGGGCTACGCGGCACAGACCGGCTCGCAGTTCATCGCCGAGCAGGGGTTCCCGATGGGGACGTTCGCGGGACGCGACGCCTCGGGGGCGGTCCGCGACGTGGGTGTGTTCGTCGAGCCGTACATGTTCAGCGGCGGGATCTGGGTGGGGGTGTACCTCCAGCAGGACTACCTGCTGGCGACGATGGCGGTGATGACGCCGGAGCGCGGGCTCGAGGAAGCGACGCTGGTCGCGACCCCCGCGTTCTTCAAGTCGTCGAGCTGGACCTTCGAGTACCGATTCGCGAGCGGCGCGATCGAGACATTCAGCGTCTCGGTCGTGTCGGCGACCGGGGTCATGACCGAGTTCGACAACGGCGTCCGGATCTACTCGTCCCAGCGGGGATCGACGAACTTCTTCGTGCTGGACACGAACGCGGCGGACGGGGTGGTCGGCTACGGCGTGGGCTACGCCCGCTGGGTCGCCGCGCCCGACAGCGTGAGCGCCGCGGGGATCCCGGGCCTCTACCGCGGCAACGTCGTGACGAGCGGCACCGCCTCGGCCGGGTTCTTCGGCGCCGAGGGCGCGGGGCCGGGCTTCTCGGGCGCCGGCGTGGCGGAGGTCGTCATCAGCATCGAGGACGACGGCGACTTCGCGCTGTACCGCGCCCACGAGTACGACCAGGGCCTGCGCGAGCCGTTCAACGGCGGGCGGTGGTCGTACCTGTCCAACCCGCGCCAGTTCCGCGAGCTCGATCTCGGGCGGCTGCAGATGGTGGACTGGGACGGGCGGATCGCGACCTTCCGACCCGCGAGCCGCGCGGCGGCGATCCTCGTGCCGAAATCCGTTTCGGGACTCGGCTCGTCGAGCGCCTCCCCCGACGGCGAGTCGGTGATCGGGCTCTTCACCTTCGGTCACTACACGCCGATCTCGGAGGAGCTCGACTTTCAGCAGGTCTTCTTTTCGACCGATCCCGCCGGGCACGTGGTCGCGTACCAGCACGCGATCAGCTCCGACCCGGGCGCCGTCGGCTGGTACGTCCTCGACCTGGTCGAGGCCGTGGGCGGGGAGGCGGTCAGCGGGCCGATCTATGCCTGGCACGACTTCAACTTCGAGCGTGCGGCGGTCGTCGGGCGGACGGCGGCGGGCGACCTGCTCTTCTGGGAGCGGTTGTACGACCGCTGGACGTTCACGAACCTGACCGAGTCGATCGAGGGCGCCGAGCGGTTCGGGGGCGAGATCGCCGGGGCGAACATCGGCTTGGGCGATTTCTTCCGCCGGCCCCAGGCGGCGATCGTGGGGACCGACGCCGAAGGGAAGTTCATCGCGTACGTGCAGCGGTCGGGGAGCGAGTGGGACTTCGTCCCGATCGAAGCCAACGGCCTGCTCGGCGAGGGAGTCCACCCGAACATCGTCGGCCCGCTCGCGGGGTTCGGCGCGCCGTGGGGCGGGATCAACTTCACGGGCCTCGACGACCAGGGCCGGATCTGGGCGCTGTGGCACTCGCGGGCCCTGGGGGACAAGTGGGCGACGCACAACCTGTCCGAGATCGCCGGGGGCACGCCGACCATCGTGAGTCACCTGACCGGGATCACGACCCCGTGGAACGCCTTCCACATTACGGGGCTGGACTCGCGCGGGCACATCATCGTGACGTGGTGGGCGCACTCGGTGGGATGGCGGTACGACGGGCTGACCGAGCTGGTCGGCGGCCCGGCCTTCACCGGCGTCGAGATCGCGTCGAACTACAACCTTGAACTGAACGTGATCAACGTGATCGGGATCGACGCGTCGGGCAACGCGGTGGTGTACTGGTGGAACCCCAAGTCGGGGTGGAACGTCGGCTACCCCGCCACGGGGCTGAGCGCCGAGACGCGGCCCGCGGGGACGATCGTGTTCGACGGGTTCCGGGCCCGGTACACGAGCATCCCGGGCCTGACGGCGGGGTTCCAGACGATCACGTGGCGCCGCGCGGACGGGCACGTGATGCACATCGAGTGGTACTCGGAGGCGCCGGACGCGTGGCGGCTGGAGGACCTGACGGAGATCGCGCAACCGCTGTAGGCCCACGCCCCCCTTTCCTCTTCTCCTTGTCCTCCTGATCTTCTCATCCCGCCCCCCGGTCTCCGAAGAAAGGAATCCCCTCACCCAACCCTTGATGCCCGCACGACTTGCGCGCCACACACCTTCCTTGCCCCGGGGCTTCACTCCGCCGGCGCTTGTGTTGCACGCTCCCCGTGGTAGCCTTGGCTTATTCACCGCCGCATCGCGGTTGGTCTCGTGGAACTCTCCACGCCATCAGCTTCCTCGCGACCCTGAATGGGGACCCTACCCCGCCCTTGGGCAGGACGTCGGGAACGCGATGCGTGAGCGCGTGCGGAAATGCTTGGAGTCTGCGCTGGGCGAGCCTGATGCGGCACTGCGCGCGCCCGGGCTACTCCGCTGGTCGGTCAGGCGACCGGGAGCGGGGGCCGAGGGATCTCCATGTCACGTCGTGCTCGGAGGGCTGGACGCGGACGGTGGCCCGACACTGGTCACGGTCTTCGATTACGACGCGTCGGAACCGGACCGCATCAGAGAACTCTGGATCGAGCGCGAGGAACAACTGCTGGAGTTGCTTGAGAAGATCAAGCGGATCACTGGGGCGGCGATGGGTGAGGTGGACGGGGGGGGAGAGCGACAGGCGTAGGGCGAAGCGCGGCAACGTTTCCCGCTGACCACGCGGTGTTGCTTCGGCGCTCCTGTTCTCCTGTTCCCCCTTTTCTCCTCTTCTCTGCGCCGCTCAGTGTTCTCAGTGGTGAGCCTGCGCCCCTCCGGTTCACACCAACTCGGTCTTCCCCGGCACCGCCACCTCCACCCGCGGCGCGTGGGCCAGGTCCGGCGACGCGGGCACGAGGTCGAGCTTTGAGTTCATCGCGAACTCCCACGTGACTTCCTTGCCCGTGTACGCCGACATGCGGCCCATGATCGCCGTGAGCGTGCTCTCGGCGACGCGAACGCCCTCGTTCAGCGGCGTGCCGCTCTCGATGCTCGCGATCAGGTCGATGTGCTCCTGGGTGTAGGGCTCGTTGTTCTTCTTCGGGTCGTGCTTCCACGCGTTCCGGCCGTAGATCGCGGCAAAGCCCGAGCGCGACTCGGTCGAGCCCTCGGTGCCGGTGATGTACTCGGCGACGCGGTTGGCGCAGTTGTCGATCTGGCGGCAGGTGCTGAAGCCGAAGACGCCGCCGGGGTACTCGTACTCGACGGCGAAGTGGTCGTAGATCTCGCCGTACTCGGGCTGGGTGCGGGCCGCCCGCCCGCCCATCCCCGTGCACTTCAGCGGGTGCGTGCCCATGAACCAGTT
>CAZCPB010000091.1:14503-14836 GCA_964500365.1 uncultured Phycisphaeraceae bacterium | reverse complement strand
GTCGTCATCGCGCTGGTCGCCGTCGGCTACGCCGTCTTCGGCCGCGTCCAGAAGGCCCGCGTCGAGAAGGTTGACCTCGCGTTCCAGGAATACAACGCCGCGGCCGCAACCGCCAACCCCAACCCCGAGTCACTCCTGCGCATCGCCGAGCAGTACGACGGCGTCCGCGCCGTGCCCGTGATGGCCCGCCTGGCCGCCGCGGACGCCCACCTCAAGATCGTCCGCGCCGGCCTGAAGCCCGGCGCCCAGCTCAACCCCGACGCGACCCTCAAGAGCCCCGACGATGCGCTCACCCCGGCCGAGCGCGACCTCAACCTCAACCGTGCCCGGGAC
>CAZCPB010000091.1:0-14493 GCA_964500365.1 uncultured Phycisphaeraceae bacterium | reverse complement strand
CAGCAGGTCCTCGACGAGTGCTCGCGCGACGAGGCCCGGAAAATGCTCGCGGTGACCGCCCTCTACGGGCTCGCCGCCGTCGCCGAGAGCCGCAAGGACTTCGACGCCGCCAAGGCCGCCTACGAGCGGATCGTTTCGCTCTGCGCCGACGGCGCCTTTGCCGCCCACGCCACCATCGCCCGCGAGCGGATCGACTCGCTCTCCGCACTCGCCAACGAGGTCAAGCTCTACCGATTCGCCGACCTCGCGCCGATCGACGAGCCGCCGCCCCCCGCCACCCCGCCCGTGCCCTTCGACGACGCGCTCAAGCAGGGCGAGGGGTCCGTGCTCGCCCCGGAAGGCGCGCCGCAGACCCCGGACCCCGCGGCGCCCGAGCCCGCGCCGGCAGCGCCGACCGAGCCCGCACCCGAGCAGCCCGAAGAACCCGGCGATTCCACCCCCGAGAAGCCCGGCGAACCCAAGTGAACCGGGACGAACCGGCGCGCCCCGGGTCGAGCGCGCCCACGGGCCAGGCGCACCGCGCGTCCCCCGACGATGAAGAAATCCTGCTCTCCGGCGCCCACCTGATCGCCCGCGGCGGCAAGGTGGACCAGGACGCCATCCGCGCCGCGGTCGAAGCCGCCGGCGAAGAGGGCGACGAGGACGACGAGCTCCGGCGCGTCACCTTCCACATCCGCCGCGACCTCGGCAAGCGCCTCGACCGCTACCTCACCGACCGCATCGCCTTCATGAGCCGCAACCAGCTCCAGCGGGTGATCCGCGAGGGCGGCGTCCTCATCAACGGCAGGCCCCCCAAGGTCTCAACCCAGATCAAGCGCGGCGACGTCATCGAGGTCGTCGTCCCCCCGCCCCCCCAGAAGAACATCCAGCCCGAAGACATTCCGCTCAATGTTCTCTACGAGGACGACCACCTCATCGTCCTCAACAAGCAGCCCGACATCATCGTGCACCCGGCCCGCTCGCACCTCAAGGGCACCATGCTCAGCGCGCTGGCGTACCACTTCCGCCACGGGCCCTCGCGCGGCGGGGGCCTCTCGACCGTCGGCACCGAGTTCGCCCGCCCCGGCGTCGTCCACCGCCTCGACCGCCACACCTCCGGCTGCATCGTCTTCGCCAAGCAGGACGAGGCCCACTGGAAACTCGGCCACCAGTTCGAGCACCGCACCGTGGACAAGCGCTACCTCGCGGTCGTGCACGGGCGCATCGAGCCCGACGTGGACGTCATCGAGCTCCCCATCGGCAACCACCCCTCGCGCGAGAAGGGCTACCGCGAGAAGTACGTCGTGCGCCACGACGAGCAGGGCAAGCACGCCGTCACGATCTTCAGGGTCCGCGAGCGCTACCGCCTGCACGCCCCCCCGCACAACCGCCCCGTCGGCGACCAGCACTTCACGCTCGTCGAACTCGAGCTCAAGACCGGCCGCACCCACCAGATCCGCGTGCACCTCTCACACCTGGGCTGGCCCATCGTCGGCGACGACATGTACGGCGGCCGGCCCTTCGCCCGCCGCGAGGGCGAAGCGCCGATCATCGCGCGCCAGGCGCTCCACGCCTGCGTCCTGGGCTTCACCCACCCGATCACCGAAATGCGGATGGTCTTCACCGCCCCCCTCCGCGGCGACATGGCGGCACTCGTCGCCGCCCTGCGCGAAGGCACGACCGAGCGCATCGAAGCCCCGGGCGCCACCGTGGACATCGACCGCGCCGCGGCACGCTGAGCGGGCCCTGTCCGCGCGTGATCGCCCCGGAAACAAAGCCCCGGAGGGTCTTGGGGCCCTGTCCGATCGCGGCCCGCTGCGCCAGGACCTCGCCGCTACTTCATCCGCAGCGCCGACGCCACCGACCTGGCCTCGTTCTCGCGCCCCGCGTCCTTCAGCACCCTCTCGTACGCCTTGCCGACGCGGAACCAGTTGCTCCCCAGCGCGAACTCGCGCGACATCTCCCCGGGCTTCTCGATCCGCCGCCACGCGTCCTTGTACAGGCTCACCATCTCCTCGGCGGGCTTGCCGTGCTTCTTCAGCATCTCGGCGCACCGGGCCACCGCCTCGACCGCGAACGGTCCGTCGTTGGGGAACTCGACGATGACCTGCTTGTAGCGGTCCCACGCGCTCCCCAGCCGCCCGTGCTTCTCGCACTGCTCGCCCTGCGCGAAGCGGATCATCGCCGCCAGGTCCACCCGCCGCCGGCGCGCATCCTTCACGCCCCGATAGAACGTGTCGTACGCCCACTCCCACAGGCGGTCCTGGCGGGCCGGGTCCTCCTCGCCCTCGAACATCGGCGCGAGCACCTCGAGCGCGAAGTCCGGGTAGTCCGTGCCGCAGAACTTCACCGCCGCCTCCGACCACCGCACGATCTGGTTGTGGTCGAGGCTGCCGCCCCCCGCCATCGACGCGACCGCACCCCACGCATGGGCGCTGGCCGGCGAGGCGTTGATCGCCTCCTCGAGCAGCGCCAGGCGCGACGCGACGCTGTACGCCCGGGCCTCGCGCGGCTTCGCGCCGCCCCACTCGACCGCCGGCGGGTACTCGCCCGGCGACGCCGCCTTACGCCCCGCCCGCGCGACCACCGCACCCTCGCCCGCGAACACGCCCAGGCGCGCCGCGGCATCGACGAGCGAACGGCTCAGCTCGCGCGCGGCCACCGGCTCGAACACGAACTGCGCCGTCAGCGCCACCGTGCTGTCCGGCGTGTCCCGGCGCGTCTGAGGATGCCGCACGTTCCCCATCAGCCCCTTGTACTCCGTGTACCGGCCCTCGTCGAAGTTCCAGCGGGGCGGCGACGCCGTCGTGTCCAGGTACCCGACCCACGCGTGCCCCGTCCCCGCCCCCCGCGCCGAGTCGATCACCGACGGGATCCCCAGCGCCTTGCTCACTTGCGAGGCGTAGTACGCCTGGTGGCGGCAGACGCCCCCGACCTTCAGGATGCTCTGCAGCGTGAAGTCGTGCGCATCGAGCTTGAGCGGCTTGTTGCGCTTGAAGTTGTCCGAGTCGTAGTTGATCTCGAAGAACTTCTTACCCGGGCGGCGCTCGTTCGGGTACCGGTTGAGCGCCCACCACAATTCGTCGGCGTCCGCCGGCGTGTCCACGACGAACACGAGCAGCTCGACCGGCAGGCGCGTCGCCGACACCGGCGCCCGGTCGCTCACCGTCGTGAAGTAGTCGAAGACCCGCAGCGCATCGGACGCACGGGCCCGCTCGAACGACGGCGGCTCGTCGTGCACCAGCGCCACCGCCGCGCCCAACTCGCCGAACCGCCCCAGCATCGCCCGCCGCTCCTCCCCCAGCCGGCACACCAGCGCGTACACCTTCGCGATGTCGTCGTGCTCGGGGTCGAGCGCGCGAGAGAGCGCTGACGCGAGCGGCTCGTGCTCCCGGAGCGTCCGCAGCGCCGCGCCGCGCTGCTCCTTCGGAACTTTCTCCAGGTGCCTCAGCAGCCGGAGCCACCGGCCCGCGACCCGGAACGACTCGGCGTCGCCACGCGGGTTCCCGTACGCCGCGAGCCGGTCGAACGCCGCCTGGGCCCGGTGCACCGCCTCGGCGAACGAGCTGGCATCAGCCGCGGCAGCCAGGATCGACTCGAACTCGCCCTTCACCGAAACCGCCGACAGTGGATCGGGCGCCGCCTTTTTCGCCGGGCCCGGAACCGGAGCCTTCGGCGACGGCGCGTTCTGGCCGGCGCAGAGTCCGGCCGCCACTCCAACAACCAGCGCCGTGATGAGCCAACGCGGGCGCATGCCAGCATCAGTCTACCGCCGGCCGCCGCGCCGAAGAACCGCGCCGCCGAGCCTTCCGGCCCGCTCCCGCCATTCTTAACCGACCGCCGCTCAGCCGACCCCGCGCCCCGCCAGCCAGCGCTCGGCGTCCAGCGCCGCCTGACACCCCATCCCCGCGGCGGTGACCGCCTGCCTGTACTCCGCGTCCGCGACGTCTCCCGCCGCAAAGACCCCGGGGATGTTCGTCGCGCTGTGCCGGCTCTTGAGCGCGATGTACTTCGACCCGTTCAGCTCGACCCCCGACCCCTCGAGGAACTTCGTCGCCGGCGTGTGGCCGATCGCGATGAAGAGGCCCTTGACCTCGAGCGTGGACTCCTCGCCGCTGACCGTGTCGCGCAGCCGCACGCCCGTGATCTTGTCCTCCCCGAGCACGTCCACCGGAACCTTGTTCCACAGCACCCGCGCGTTGGGCCGAGACATGAACCGCTGCTGCATCACTTTGCTCGCGCGGAAGGCGTCGCGCCGGTGGATGACGTAGACGGTCGACCCGAACTTGGTCAGGTACGTCGCCTCCTCCATCGCCGTGTCACCGCCACCCACGACCGCCAGCGGCTGGTTGCGGAAGACCGGCAGCGCCCCGTCGCACACCGCGCACGCCGAGACGCCGCCGCCCGTCTGGGCCAGCCGCAGCTCGTTGGGCAGCCCCAGCCAGTTGGCCGTCGCCCCCGTCGCGATGATCACCGCGTGCGCGCGGACCGCCTTGCCCTCCGACGTGTGCAGCACGTGCGGCGCCGAGCCGTCGCGCGAAAACTCGCACCGCTCGATGTCCTCCCCGATCACCCGCGTGCCGAACCGCTCGGCCTGCTCCTGGAAGAGCGCCATCATCTCCGGCCCGCCCACGCCCTTCGGGAATCCCGGGTAGTTCTCGACGTCCGTCGTCAGCATCAACTGCCCGCCCGGGAGCACGATCGACGGCGTCTGCTTCGGCACCCCGACGTAGACGACCGGCGCGAGCTGCGCCCGCGCCGCGTAGATCGCCGCGGTCCACCCCGCGGGCCCCGAGCCGATGATGACAAGCTGGTGAGTGTCGGTCATGAAAGGTGCTGAGTCTTGTGTGCTGGGTGCTGGGTGCTGTACACCGAACGCTGCGCGACATCACGTCACTTCAACGCCCCCGAATCGATCAGATGCTGCCGGTACAGCGAAATCACCGGCGGCCAGATCAGGTAATCCGCCCCCGGCGCAAGTTCCCACGTGTTCTGCACCCGCGCCGCCCAGTTCTTCGCCCCGTCCTTGCCCACCGAGTACAGGATGAACTGGTCGTCCCTGAACCGCCGCACGAAGTTCGCCCCGCCCGGGATGAACACGTGCACCTCGTGCGGCTGCGCCGCCGTCCGGTCGGCCTGCGGCTGGTCCCGGATCGGCACGAAGTACTCCAGGGGCGGACGCTGACCCCGCGCCCGGTCCGGATTGAACGGATCGGCGTCGAGACGGTTCACGAACCGCGGCCGGATCGACGCCAGCGTCGGCGGCAGGCTCCGGTTCGCGTACCAGAACCCCACCACCCCCAGCGCCCCCCGCGTCCCCACAACCTCCGCCGCGAACGCCTGGCGCGCCCCGAACAGCCACGACATGTCCGGGATCACTTTGGAGATCGCCGCCATGCTCCGCTGATCCATCGACGCGTAATAGAACGGAATGTCCATCCGCCGGTCGAAGGGATCAAGGTCCCACCGGCTCGTCCAGTCGTTGTACAGCTTGGGAAGCTCGGCCGTCACGTCGTGCCAGTCGCGCTGGCCCGCCGCCAGGCCCTGCCACGCCGACGCCTCGCCGAACAACCGCAGGGGACGCTCCGTGCTCCCCAGCGCCGACATCGTGCTCGCAAACGCCGCCGCGTCCACCTTCCCCCGCGCCACGTACACCCGCGCGATGATCTGCTCGGCCGCCGCCCGCTCACCCACGGGGAACCGCAGCCGCGCGGTCTTCACGTCACCCTTTTCGGGGTCCAGCCGCTCCACGACCTCCGTGAGCACCGGCAGCTTCCCCGACTCCGCCAGCACTTTCTTGTCCCGCCAGTCCGTATACACGACGTCGCGGATCCGCGTCGCCGAGCGCGTCAGCGCCGCCAGACCCCACGTGAACTCCCGATAGAACTGCCGGTCGGCGATCTGCCGCGCCAGGAACCCCCAGTCCACCAGCAGCCGGATCGCCTCGTCGGCCTTCCCCTCCGCCGCCAGGCGCGTCGCCTCGACGTGAACGAGGATCTCGACGTTCTGCACCGCATCGAGGTACAGGAACTGCGCCGCCGCGAGCGTCGGAGGGTCCCCGAGGTCCGTGTACAGCTTGGCGCGGATCAGGTCGATCGACACGCCCTCGGCCCCGTACGGCTGCGCAAACCCCCACGCCGGAGGCTGGTCCCACTGCTTCCCGATCGCCCGCACCTGGTCCAGCACCGCCCGCTGCTCGGGCTTCTCGGCCCACGCCGCCGCGTCCGACCAGCCCGCCACGCCCGACGGCAGCATCATGGCCCGATCCACATCGGCGACCGCCACCGGCGGCGGCGTCATCTTGGCGACCAGCGGCAGGATCAGCCGGTCGCTCCGCCGCTCCGGCTTGATGTCCGTGTACACCGCGTTGACGCGGTCCACGAACTCGTCCGCGTGAGCCGGCGTCGCGGCACCGATAACGCACACCGCGCCGGCAACGATGCCGAATCCCCACCCTCCCGCGGGGAGGGAGCCCGGAGCGATCGGTTCATCCCCGCGCCGGGTGCGATGACCTCGCGCCGGCCGCCCCATCCGTAAGAAAGCTGGAAGCTTCATGCGGCGCGATCGTAGCAGAAGCCCGCGCCGACGGACGATTCGCGCCGGAAACAAAGGGGGCCGGGCGAACACGCCCGGCCCCGATCAAACATTCCGTGCCGGAGAGCGTCAGTCCACGATCGCGCGCCCCGTCGCGGCGGCCTCGGTCTGGCTCTCGGCCTCGTCGGCGAACGGGTCGCGCCGGAAGAACTTGCTCGGCCGCTCGTCGGTCAGGCGCGCGTTCAGCTTCGTGAGCGCCTCGTCCACGATCTGCCGGACGCGCTCGCGGCTGATCCCGATCTCGTCGGAGATCTGCTTGAGCGTCAGCGGCTCGCGCCCCTCGAGGCCGAACCTGTACCGGAGGATCTGCGCCTCCCGCTGGTCGATGGTCTCGAGCAGCCGCCCCAGCGTCCGCAGCTCGTCGTTGCGGAGCATCGTCTCGTCCGGGGCCGCCGTGCGCGAGTCGGCGATCGACTCGCTCATCGAGAGCAGCGAGTTGTCGCGGTTGGAGGCCTCCTGCGCCGGCGTCTGGAACGCCTTCACGGCCCGCCGGATCACGCGGATCTTCTTGACGGGCAGGTCCATCGCCCGCGCCAGGTCCTGGATCGAGGGCGGGGCCCCCGTCTCGGCCTCCAGCCGCCGGGCCGCTTCCTTCATCTGCGCGATCAGCTCGATCATGTACGCCGGGATGTGCACCGGCTGCGTCGCGTTCATCAGGGCACGCTTGATGCCCTGCTTGATCCACCACGACGCGTACGTGCTGAACCGCGCGCCCTGCGCGGGGTCGAAGCCCTCGACCGCACGCATCAGTCCGATATTCCCCTCCTCGATCAGGTCCGTGAGGGGAAGACCACGGTTCGCGTAGTTCTTCGCGATCGCCACCACCAGGCGCAGGTTGGCCCGGATCATCCGTTCCCGGGCCTTGGGACAGTTCTCGTTGATCACCGCCCAGCCGAGTTCTCGTTCCTCCTCGGCGGTAAGGAGTGCGACCTGGTTGATCTCCCGCAGGTAAAGCTGGAGATCAGACTGGAGCGGTTTCGAGGCCGCTCGGCCCGACGTAAGACTGCGACTCACGTGTCTTCCCACCTTCCACGGCAAGAAACTGCCGTCAACGGAACCCCCCACCACAGAGGGCCACGCCGAAACCAGTATCCGGACGAACCAGCCGCGGAGTTTCATCGACCGCCAAAACTTGCGCCTTCACGCGCGCGATCGACGTTCTCCTCCAACTGAACAATGCCACGACATAACCGGTTTGCAAGGAATGTGCGCAAGAAAATTCGAGATTCTGCTTACCGGACCCACCCCGCGTTGGTGCCCGCCCCGAGTCGATGTATCCTTCTGGTGTAGTCCCTATTCCACGATCCCGCAATCCCTAGCCAGCGTACAGATCATCGCTTACCGTACATAGCCCGATCCCATGGAATCCCGAAAGCCCAACCCGGACCTCTCCGCGCTCCTCGCCGCCTGGGAATACAAGCCCGGTCAGATAAACGCCCGTTTCATACGAGGCGATGACGGCGAGCCCCGCGTCCAGGTCAGGATCGACCTGGGCATCCTCCAGATGTTCGCGACCGGCCGACCCGACGGCGAGCGCCCCGAGGGCTTCGAAAGCCTGCTCGAATACTTCGAAGCCCGTCACGACGAGGCGACCGCGGGAGGCGAGGAACCGGCCCGCCTCACGCCCGAAGAGTGCGCCGCCCTGCGCGACGAGGCCGTCCAGTACTACCACCGATACGTCGCGCTCCTCGCGCTCGAGGACTTCGAGGGCGTCGTCCGCGACACCACCCGCAACCTCCGCGTCCTCGACCTCTGCGCCGAGCAGGCCGAGACCGAGGCCGACCGCACCGTGCTCGAACGCTACCGCCCCTACATCACCATGGTCCGCGCCCGGGCCCTGGCCAGCCAGGCCCTCAAGGACAACGAGCCCAAGGCCGCCCTCCTCGCCATCGACGAGGGGCTCGAAGCCCTCCGCCAGTACTTCGCCGAGACCGGCCAGCCCCAGATGTTCGACCAGTCCAGCGAGGTCGAGATGCTCCGCGGCATGCGGGACAGCCTCGTCCCCAAGCTCCCCGTCAGCCAGGTCTCAGAACTCCGCACACGCCTCGCCCGCGCGATCGAGCAGGAAAACTACGAGCTCGCCGCGATCCTGCGCGATGAACTGAAGCAGGTCAAGGAATAGCGGCCGCGCGCGTGCCGCGGCTTTCGCGGTGCTCCCTCCGCGAAAGCCCTGCGACGTCGCACGCGACGCCCGCTCTTCGCACTCCATCGTCAGCGCCCCTCTGGACTGCCGTGGTAGCCTTCAGCGGGAGGCCCCGCCATGGCGCACACAAGACTCGCCCGCACGGCTGTGAGTTGCTGCCTCGCGTTGATCGCCGCCGTAAACCCCGGCTTTGCCCAGGAGCCGGCCGACCCCGACCGCGACGGCGACGGCCTGCCCGACTTCTGGGAAACCCACAAGTACTTCACCAACCCCGACGCCCCCGACTCCGACGGCGACGGCACCCCCGACTCCGACCCCGAGGAACGCCGCGAGTACACCTACAGCGTCCGCGCGGTCATGCACATCATGGCGCCCTACGACCCGGCCTGCATGAACGACGATTTCCAGGATGCGCGCGTCGTGTGGGAGCGCGACGGCGCCGCCGAGATCGAGTTCACCCTCTACCCGTTCAACACCTGCTCGAGCGACGCCGCGGCAACCATGGACTGGCGCTCCCCGCAGCCGTGGCTGGCCCCGTACCTGGCCCCGGGCCCCACCAACAACTTCGACGCGGCGCTCCAGGCGGAGATCCGGCAGGCGCTCGACGCGAGCGGCATCCGCCCCGACGGCCTGACCGACCGGCAGTTCGTGATCACCGCCGCACGCTGGTTCGATCGGCACGCGCGCTACGAGGACGGGTTCACGTGCTTCGCCGTCGAGTTCCCCGACGGCGTGCCCCGCGTCCCCCCCGACATGCAGCCGATGGTCGATGACGAACTGCGCCGCGGCGGCCGGACGCTCCAGGCGGAATTCGAGCGCGAACTCCTCGGCGCCGGGATGTTCCGCGCCAGGATCCGCGGCTCGTGCACGTCCACCGCGATCTACTTCTCAACCTGCCTCCGCGCCGTGGGCATCCCGACGCGCACCATCATCTGCGTCCCCGCGATCGACGCCTCCGACCCGCAGGAGCGGTCGCTCCCGGACGGCCTCACGCACCCGGACGTGCGGGGCATCGTGCAGCGCGCCGCCGAGACCATGGGCACGTCGTGGGCCTCGCACACGTTCAACGAGGTGTACATCGGGGGACGCTGGCGCCGCCTCAACAGCGATCGCCTCGGCCAGGGCACGCTCGACCGCGATGTGCTCGGGCTTATGGTCCACGTCAACACCTTCGCGGAAATGTCCGAGGCCGGGCTGATCGCCTGGGGCCGCCGCAACGCGACCAGGCCCAGGGACATCTGCGGCCACTCGAACCCGTACTCCTGCGTGTCGCTCTCGGACCGGTTCGGCGCTCACTCAACGGTACAGGCCGAAGGCGAAGCAGGCCGGTAGCGCTCGCGTCGATCTCCGCTTCTTCGCGTCCTCGGCGGTCTGCTGCGAGGCGACAACGCGGCCGCGCGCACTGAAGCGGGGTTCAGTCCTGTCGTTCCGATCGAAACAGCGCCTCACATGACCCAGATGAGCCCAGATCAAAGCCTCGTAATCTGGGTCCATCAGGGCCATCTGGGGCTGGGCCTGGCTCTATCGTCGTGACCGTAACCACTTATGAAATCATTACTTATGGAGAATACTCGGATACCTATCAAAATCCGATTGACATACCGCCCAAATACCGTACACTCCGGCTTCTGTTTCGCTCTTTGCGCTTTCCCATGCCGCACTTCCCTCCCGCCAACCCCTCCCCACTGTTCACCGACCTCTGCCAGTCGAACCTGTCCCTCTCCGCCATAGCCGCAAAGTACGAAACCACCCCCGACGCACTCGCCCTTTGGCTCGCCCGGCCCGAGATCGCCGCCACCCTCGACGCCCTCGAAGCCGCCGCGGCACGGCGCGCCCGTCTCTCCGCCCTCGACCACCTTCCCCACGCCGCCATGTCGCTGGCCCTCGGCACCCGGAGCCACACCGCCCGCGCTCACAACCGTCTTGCCGCGGGGCTCCTTTACCGCATCGCCACCCTCCACCCCCGCGCATCACGAACCCGAAGCGTCAGCGCCGGGCCCCGCGTTCCCTCCGACCCGCGCAAGGCACCCCCGCCATCACCCCTTCTCCCCCTGCGCCTCCACGTCGAGCGCCTCGCGGGCCTTCTTCCGTGCCGCGAGCTTCTCGGTCACTTCGCGCTCGAGCAGCCCCGCCGTCGCGACCTCCTCGACGGTGACGTGGTCGGCCCCCGCCTGCCGGGCTTGGATCGCCTGGCTGAGGTAGTTGGTCCGCGCCGCGATGAACAGGTGCGGCGCCATGCGCCGTGCGACCTCGATCGCGCGGACGATCGCGTCTTCGTCGGGAATGGTCAGGATGAGGGCGTCGGCGTGCCGCAGCCCGGCGGTCTCGAGCACCTCGGGGTTGGTGACGTCGCCGAAGACGATCGGGCGGCCGAGCCGGTGCTGCTTGAAGACCGTCACCGGGTTCAGCTCGATGATCGTGTAAGGGCGCCCCGTGCGCTGGAACTTGTCGGCCAGGTGCCGGCCCACGGGACCGAACCCCGCGATGAGCACGCGGCCCTCCGAAGCCTCGGGCCCGCGACCCGTCGGCGCGTCCTCGGACTCGGCGCCGGGCGGGGTCTGCGCGAGGATCGGCTGCCGCAGCCACGGCGCGGGGCGCAGCCCGGAGAGACGCGCCGCCAGGGCGTGGGCCGGGTCGATGAGCATGGGCGAGATGATGAGCGAGAGCACGACGATCGCGATGGGCACGCCGACGCCGCCCGCGCCGAATACCCCGGCCCGGTCCGCGACGCCGAGGATCACGAGCGTGAACTCGCCGGCCTGACCCAGGTACACCCCGGTGAGCACCGCCACCGAGCCCGAGGCACCGAACGCCCACGCCGTGCCCCCCAGCACGAAAGTCTTGAGCGCGACCAGGATCACCAGCCCCGCGCCGATCTCCATCCAGTGCGCGCCGAGCACCTGCGGGCTGATCTTCAGGCCGATCGCCGTGAAGAACACCGCCATCAGCAGGTCCTTCATCGGCGCAAGCTGCCCGGCCAGCTGGTGGCGGAAGGGCGTGAAGCTCAGCATCAGCCCGGCCAGGAACGCCCCCATCTCCGGGCTGAACTTCAGCGCCGCCGTCGCCAGGGCCGAGCCCATCGCGATCGCGGCAGAGAGCACCAGCACCAGTTCCGACCCGCCGCCACGGGCCTCGCTCCGCGCGACCGCCCCGACCAGCCGCGGCAGGAGAACCCGCCCCGCCGCGAGCATGACGATGATGCCGCCGAAGTACAGCGCCCCCTTGCTCACCAGGTCGACGACGCCGCTCAGCCCGGTCTCCTCCGCGGCGGGCGCCGAACCCGCGCGCGACGCCCATACCGCGATCGGCGGGATCATCGCCAGCAGCAGGACCGAGACGATGTCCTGCACGATCGCGATCCCCAGGCACACCCGCCCGTGCGTCTGGCGGAACTCACGGCGCTGCTGCAGTATGCGCACGAGCACCGCCGTGGACGACATGGACATCGCCATCGCGATGACGAGGGCGGGCGCGGCGTGCTGCCCGAAGGCGATGACGATCGGCCAGCCCAGGGCGGTGTTGAGCGCGGTCGTCGCCAGGCCCACGCCCAGGATCGGGAGCATGCCGCGGCGCATGCTGCCCGTGTCGAGCATGAGGCCGATCGTGAACATGAGCAGGATGATCGCCAGCCCCGAGATCGGCTCGACCTCGTCGAGGTCGCGGATGATGCCGATGCCGCCCGGCCCGGCCACGGCGCCCGCGATCGCCCCCGCAACGAGGTACCCCGGGATCGTCTCGAGCCGGGCCCGCTTGAAGAGCGTCGCCACCACCGACGCCGTCGCGAGGATCACCAGCAGGTTGACGAACAGACGGCCCTCGCCGACCTCCGCGAAGCCCAGGATCAACGGCGCGACCGTCACGCCGGTACCGTACCACGAAGCCCGCCCTCGGTGGGACGGCGGGCCAGCACCATCAGCAGCGTGAGGTCCGCGGGTGTCACACCCTCGAGCCGCGCCGCCTGGCCGTAGGTGCGCGGCCGGAACTTCGCGAGGGCCTGCCGCGCCTCGGTCCGCAGCGGCGTCAGCACCGTGTAGTCGATCGTGTCAGGGAGGCGGCGGTGCTCCATCTCGGCGTGACGCTCGATCTCTGCACGCTGGCGCACGATGTACGGCTCGTACCGACGGTCGGCCCACACGGTCTCCCACACGCCGGGCGCGAACCGCGCGCCGGGCAGCGCCGCGCGGAGATCGTCGAGCGTGAACTCGGCCCCGAGGAGCGCCCGCGACAGCGGCCGCCCCTCGAGCTCCGCGCGGTCGATCAGCGAGTTCAGTTCCGCGATCCGCCGCGAGCGCTCCGCGAAGGCGCCGCGACGGAGCTTCCCGAGCCCGTCGTCGGCCAGCAGCCCGGCCGCCTCGGCCAGCGGCGTGAGCCGGTCGG
The DNA here is from genome assembly GCA_964500365.1 of uncultured Phycisphaeraceae bacterium. Taxonomy (GTDB): domain Bacteria; phylum Planctomycetota; class Phycisphaerae; order Phycisphaerales; family UBA1924; genus CAZCPB01. Next base: position 1,400 of record CAZCPB010000091.1, on the reverse strand, counting down.
CGCTGTTGTCGGCCCGCAGCAGCAGGCGGTGCTCGGCGCGGCTGGTGAACATGCGGTAGGGTTCGACGGGCGTCCGGGTGACCAGGTCGTCCATGAGGACGCCGATGTAGGCCTGCTCTCGCCCAAGCACGAACTCGCCCTCGCCCCGCGCGCGGCGCGCGGCGTTGATCCCGGCGACCAGGCCCTGCGCCGCGGCCTCCTCGTAGCCGCTGGTCCCGTTGATCTGGCCGGCGAGGAACAGCCCCTCGACCAGCCGCGTCTGGCCCGTCGCCGTGATCTGGTGCGGGCGGACCATGTCGTACTCGACGGCGTAGCCGTAGCGGAGGACCTCGGCATGCTCGCACCCGGGCATGGAGCGCACGATCGAGTCCTGCACGTCGGCGGGAAGGCTCGTGGAGACGCCGTTGCAGTAGACCCAGTCGTCGCGGAGCGACTCGGGCTCGAGGAACACGCCGTGGCTCTCGCGCTCGGCGAAGCGCACGACCTTGTCCTCGATGGACGGGCAGTAGCGCGGGCCCGCGCTCTCGATCTGGCCCGAGTACATCGGCGCGCGGTGCAGGTTCGCGCGGATCAGCGCGTGCGCCTCGGGCGTGGTCCGCGTCTGGCGGCACTCGACCTGCGGGAGCGCGGGGAACCGCGCCAGCGACGGCGCGACGGGTGGCGCGGTCACGCCCTCGGGACCACGCCCTTCGTCCGACAAGTCGCTGAACGCCACGGGCCTGGCATCGCCCCACTGCGCTTCGAGCTCGTCCCAGCGGATCGACCCGCGCCTCAGACGCGGCGGCGTGCCCGTCTTCAGCCGGCCGAGCTCGAAGCCGAGCGTGCGCAGTGCCCCGGAAATCCCCGCCGCGGCGTGCTCGCCGTGCCGGCCGCCCTCGGTCTTCCGCTCGCCGGTGTGCATCAGCCCGCGCATGAAGGTGCCCGTAGTCAGCACGACGGCCGGCGCAGAAATCGCAAAGCACAAGTCGCACTCAGGCGCTCCGGGCTTCTCCGTATGTGCGCTGTGCGCTGTGCGCTCTGCGCTTTGAACCAAGACCCCCGCCACCCGCCCCTTCTCGACGAGAACCTCCTCCACGCTCCCCGCGATCACTTCGATCTCGGGGCGCGACGCGATCATCCGTTGGACGCACTCGGCGTACGCGTGCTTGTCGCACTGGGCCCGGGGGCCCCGGACCGCCGGGCCCTTGCTCGTGTTCAGCACGCGGAACTGGATCCCGGTCGCGTCCGCGGCAAGGCCCATCAGCCCGCCGAGCGCATCGACCTCGCGGACGAGCTGCCCCTTGGCCAGCCCCCCGATCGCCGGGTTGCACGACATCACGCCGATCTTCCCGGGGTCCATCGTCACCAGCGCGACGGTCGGACCCCCGCCGCCCTCGGCCGGGAGCAGGTTCGCCGCGGCC
>CAZCPB010000090.1:0-14852 GCA_964500365.1 uncultured Phycisphaeraceae bacterium | reverse complement strand
GGCCACGGCGAGTTCCGTCACGGGGGCGTAACAGGCGGGATTCTTTCGCGCATGTCCGCCATTGTGCGCAGTTTGGCGTACATGCCGAAGACAGCCCGGGCTTTCTCGGTTGCATACGGCGAGGTCGTCGACATGACGGGCAAGAAGCGCAGTGACGAACGCGCAGCGCACGTCAGTCGTACGTGATTTCATGGGGGCTGAGACTCGCAAGCGCCGCGCGCAGACCGAGGAGATCGACGCCGTTCGATCCTGCCGCGTCTGCGGGTACTCGCTAGTGGGGCTGGCGGGGTCGGGCGCGTGCCCCGAGTGTGGCGCGGCGTTTCCTCCGTTCGCTTCGGGAGGCGTCAGGCATCGCTCCGCGGCGGACATGTGCATCCTTTTCGGCTGGCCTCTGGCGGGAGTGGCGATCGGGCTGTTCCTGTGGTGGGGGGCGTCGTGGTCGCCGGCGACGCCGACCCGGAGCACCGGCCTCATGGTCTCCGGAGTCTCGTGCATCGTCGTGCTGCTCAACACGCCGGCGCAGCTCGCGCGCCTGGCGAAGCAGCACGCCGATCCGGGCGAGCGGTCCGGCGACCCGCTGGCCCATCTGTCCGCGCCCGGGGCCTTCGCGGTCGCCCTGGTCGCGCTCGTGCCTTTCATGGTGGCGCTCATCTTCCTCATGCCGCTGCTCGCGGGCGGTTTGATGTGGCTGTTGCGTTGATGACCCCCGCGCCGTCCGTCCTGTGACGCGGGGGCATTCGAGCGCCCGAGATGCAAGGGTGTGCGCACGAAAAAACGGACCGCTACTCGTCACCCGCGCCAGAGCCGGGCGCGGGCGGCGCACGCGGCACGCCCGCGACGCCTGACGCACAACGCGCTCGGACAGCGCGAAGTGCGCGCGGGGCGCGGCCGATCTTGCGTACAGGCCCCTGTACCTCCCTGAATTCCCGGACGCGTCAAAGGGGGGCGTCCGGGAACAGGGGCCGCGGGAGCGCGACGATGGCTGACCTCCGCAACGGCACACTCCGGCTCGGCGACATCCTGGTGAAGCACGGCGTCCTTACAGCCGCGCAGCGCGACGAGGTGCTCGAGGAGCAGCGCCTCGGCGGGCGTCCCTTCGGCGAACTGGCCGAGTGGATGTACAACATCAGCCCGGAGGAGGTGGAGCGGGCGTGGGCCGCGCAGGTCGCCGACCTGACCGAGCGGGTGGACCCGCGCCTGGTCGAGGTCGACATTTACGCCCTCCGCCAGGTCGGCCGCCGCCAGGCGTGGCAGTTCGCTGTGCTCCCCCTGTGCTTCGACGGCGAGGAGCTGGTCGTGTGCACCACGCAGCACCACCTGCCCCGCGCGCTCAAGTTCGTGGGCTGGAAGATCGGCGCCATCTGCCGCTTCGTGATGTCCGACGCCTTGAACCTTGGCGAGGCGATGTCGCGCCACTACCCGCTGCCGGGGATGCGCGCCGACCACTTCATCACCGGGCGCCAGACGCGCCGCGCGGGCTAAGCCTCGTACAGGCGGTGCACCGCCAGGCCCTGGCGCACGTAGACCGCCCGCCGTTCCCAGATCGCCCCCTGGTTGATCCACGACGAGATGACCACGTCGGTCGCCCCCGTCCGCGCCGCGTCCGCCGGGGCCACGATCGGCCAGTTCCAGAGCGAACGCCCGTGGCGTGCCGGGTCGTCGTCGGCCAGCGCCACGATCGACGCGGGCGACTCGGCGAGCACCCCGGCCAGCTCCAGCGTGTGCCGCCCCGTCCCGTGCACGATCACGCGCCGGCCCGCGAGGCGGGCGAGGGCCTCACGCAGCCTGATCGCGCCGTCGGGTGGGACCGAGCCCGAGCCCTGCTCTGACGGCGCCCCGGTGAACGCGAGGGGGCGGGTCGCGGGCCAGGACCGCGGGGGCGAAGCCGCGCACTCGTCGATCACCCGCGCGAAGTCCCCGGCGCAGCGCTCGAGCGAGAACTTGGCCCGCGTCTTCTCCCACGAGGCATGCGCGAGCCGGGGCAGGCCGCGCGAGAGCACGCGCTGCACCCCGTCGGCCAGGAGCGAGCCCGCCGCGACGTCGTCGGCGTCGGGCGCGATGTCCACGATCTCTCCGTTGACGCCCGGCTCGACGGTCTGCGCGGCTCCCGACGGCGTTCGGGCGATCACCGGCACGCAGCTTCGGGCCATCGCCTCGACCAGCGAGAGGCTGAGACCCTCCGAGCGCGACGGCAGCACGAAGACATCGTGGTCGTCGAGCAGGCGGTCCACCAGTTCGGGCGCGACGGGCGCCCGCCGCCGAACCCGCGCGCCCAGGTCGGTGTGCCCGATCATTGCGTCGAATTCTTCGGCCGCGGGACCGTCGCCGACCGCCGTGAGCCGGTGCTCCACGCCGCGGCGCGCGAGCTCGCGCGACAGTTCGACGAGCGCGAAGACGCGCTTCTGGGCCTGCTCGAGGCGTCCCGTGTAGATCAGCCGCAGCGGACGGCCCTCGAGCGGCAGCCGCGCCGGGGGCGGCGTCGCCGGGACCACGGCGCAGTTCGGGATCGAACGCACATCGCCGGAGCGATGCGGCAGCGCACCCCTGATCCCCGCCGCGATCTCGTCGCTCACGCCCACGAACCGCGAGATCACCGGCTCGTAGTGCGAGAGCACGTGCGTCTCGTACGGGACCAAGAGCTGCTGCACGGCCAGCAGGCGCACCCGCGCGCCGTCGGCGAGCGTGAGCGCGCTCACGGCGCCGACGCAGTCCCCGAGGTAGTACGGCGTCATGACGCAAGGACCGGCGGCCGCGGGCGCGAGGTCCCGCGCGGCGCGGGCGTAGGCCGGGATGAACTCGGAAAGATCTCCGCCGCATCGCTCCATCTCCGGGAGGTGCGACAGGTCGAACACGCGGACGCCCGGCGGGATCTTCGCGTGGAGCGTCTCATGCCCGGGCGGTGCGCGGTGCGCGGCGATGCCGACGGGCCTCCCCGCCGCGCCCAGCGCGCCGCACACCCGCAGCGCCCACGTGGTGATCCCCGAGACGATGAGGCCCTTGGGGAGGATGACGAGGTAGGGCGCCGGTGCCATCACGCCGCTCCGGCCAGGCGCGCCCGCGCACCGCACTCGAGCACGGCGTCCGCGGCACGGCGCGCCGCATCGCCCGCGGGGTAGTTGCCCACGAACGTCCGGAGCGCCGCCTCGACCGCCGGCGCGAGCGAGGCCCGGAACGCGCCGGGATCGTCCGCGCCGCGCCGGAGCAGCCCGGCGAGTTCGTCGGGGGTGCGCGCGAGGGGCAGCCCGCATTCTTCGAGGTACGCCGCGCGGTCCTGCCCGGCGAGGTCGCCGAAGGTGTACGTGACGACCGGGGTGCCGAGGATGAGCGACTCGAGGTTGGTCGTCGATGAGAACGTGAGCGTGAGGTCCGCGGCACGGAGCAGCGCGTGCAGGTCGGCCTGAGCGTGTTCCAGCACGAGTGCGCCCGGGAGATCGGCGCAGCGCGAGCGGTACCAGTCGGGCGACTCGGCGGGGTGGGGCTTGACGATGAGCGTGAACCGAGGTTCGAGGGCGAAGGCGCGGACGACGTCGGGGAAGTACGGCGCCGTGATGTCCTGCGCGGTGAGCACGGCCCACGGGCGATGGGCGTCGAGGCCGAGTTCACGGGCCACCGCCGCGCGATCCGCCTCGCGCCCCGGGCCCGCCCCGCGCGACACGATCAGCCTGTCCCACGCCGCGTTGCCCGTTACCACGACGCGGTCGGCGCTGGGCGGGCGGTGCGACGCGAGGACCTGGCGCCGCTGCGCCTCGCTCCACACGCAGATCCGATCGGCGTCGAGGTTGCCGGTATCGAACGCACGCTGAGGGAACGTGCTGATGTGCCCGTGAATCAGCATGGTCACAGGCACGCCCCGGCCGCGCAGCCCGGCGCACAGGATGCACTCGGTCGCCCGTCGCAGGCGGGCGACGACGCAGGCGTTGGGAGCAAAGGCCGCGTTGATCTTTGCGGCCATCTCGACGAGGGCCGCGCACGCCGGTGTGTGATCCAGGATGAAGCGCGTGACGTCACGCCGGACGAGGGGCCAGAGGTCGACGCCCTCCAGCAGGAAGCAGCGGCGCAGGTCTTCGAGCGATCCTGCGAAGCGCTCGGCCACCGCGCGGCGCTCGGCTCGGTAGCACGCGGAGACCTCGGGACAGACAAGGTCCTCGAGCAACACGGTGCGCACCGCCGGGTGCAGATCGCGCGCCGGCGGCCACGAGCGCGAGGCCGCGGGGCACAGGAGCGTGACCCGCGCGCCCTGCTCGGCGAGCGTGTGCATCACGGGCCGCATCGGGTGGAGGTAGTTCGGCAGCGACGCGATGCACACGACGGACGGCGCGGGGTCGGCGAGCGGCGTCCGCGCGTCCGGGCCCGAACGCCGCGGCGCGGACGAGTTCAGTTCGAAATCAAACCGCTCGAACCCGGGGGACTCGCTGCGGCACGCCCAGCGCCTCTCCACGGCGGCGCCGGCCCGGGCCTCCTCGTGCAGCACCACGAACGACCCGCCGCGATCGCGGACCCGCTGGCCCAGCGTGTACTCCGCGAGATACATGTCGCGAAAGGGAAACACCACGTGGTCCCGCGGGCTCGAGGAGAGCATGGCCCGCGCGCCGGCGTCGGCGCGCAGCAGGCGCGAGACGTGCGTGAACAGGTCGGCGTTGTACCCGGCCAGGATGTTGGTCAGCAGCGGGAAGAACCGGACCCCCGCGCGCGACGCGGGGAAGGCCTCGTCGATCCGCCCGGCCAGGTCGCGCGTCAACGAGGCCGCACGGCGCGGGTCGGGCGCCGCCGCGTCGAAGCACGCCCCGAGCGCGGCGCGGTCGGCGGTGGTCCAGAGCGCCCCGCTCACGCGAGGCCCCCGCGCGATTCAAGAATCCACTCGACGACCTCGCGTACGGCGCCGTGACCGCCGGCGTGCGTGGTCACGATCTTGGCCGCGCGGAGCGCCCGGGGGTGCGCATCGGCGACGGCGATGGGCACGCCGACCCAGCCCATCGGCTCGAGGTCGTTGACATCGTTGCCCACGTACGCGATCTCGGCGCTGGCGAAGCCGCGCGCCTCGGCCTGGCGCTTCAGCTCCGGGAGCTTGTCGTCGCACCCCTGCACGCAGTCGAGCTTCAGCTTGCGGCAGCGGGCCGAGACGACGGGGTTCAGCTCCTTGGAGAGCACCATCGCGGGGAACCCGGCCTTGCGGAGCATCTCGAGCCCCAGGCCGTCGGAGCGGTTGCAGAACACGCCCTCGGTCCCGTCCTGCAGGACCAGCACGCGGTTGTCCGTCATGACGCCGTCGAAGTCCAGGACGAGGAACTTCACCTTGGCGAGCAGGGATGGTGCGCCGGGCATCCGTGTTCTCCGGGTCAGGCGGCCGAGCGAGGCTCGCGCCCGCGGAGAGATTGTTCGAGCCTGGCGATCAGTTCGGCGCGGTTGGCGTTCGACAATCTGCGCGCGAACGCCTCCAGGCTGTGCATCCAGCGGTCCGCGGCGACGGTGGGGGAGGCGTTGAGCAGGTCCGGCTCCCAGCGGACCTCGGCATCGCGGCACGCCGCGCCCGTCGAGCCCGAGCGCTGCGCGGCGCGGTGCATCGCGGCCCGGTGGGCGTCGAGCTCCAGCGGCACGATGAGGTCAAGGCCCCACGTCTGGCGCGCGGTGCTCGCGGCGGCGGTCCCGAGAAGTTCACGCCATTCGGGGTCGGACAGGAGCGCGGCGAGCGATTGTGCGAAGCTCTCGGCGTTGCCCGGGATGCGCAGCCCCGTCGCGCCGTTCTGGACCACGTTGCCCAGGCCGGGAGAGTCGGCGACCAGGACAGGTGCGCCCGCACCCATGGCTTCGATGACCGTCCTGGGGTGCCCTTCCAGTTCGGAGGCCTGCGCGTACACCGTGCACCGCGACATCTGCTTGAGCAGGTCGCGGTGGGGCATGCGCGGGCGGAATTCGCAGCGGATGCGCCGCTCAGCGGCGCGGGCCTTCAGGCGCGCTTCCTCGGGGCCATGGCCGATGATGCGGAGCGAAACACCGGGACGCAGCGAATCGGGCAGGCCCGCGACGGCGTCGATCAGGATATCCACGCGTTTGCGCGCCGTGAGCTGGCCGCAGTACAGGACCAGGCCCGGCTCGCGTTCTGCAACGCCCGCGGGGGGGTAGTCGGTCAGGACGTAGTTGGGGATCAGGCGCACGCCTTCGGGCTCGAGGCCGTAGCGCCACGCCAGGTCGTCGGTCATGTCGGCGCTGGTACCGACAACCAGGTCCGCGGCGCGGCAGAGTGTAGACTCGACCTCGCCCGCCCGTCGCGCGTCGACCGATGCGGGGCCCTTCTCTCGCGCGACGAACCGCGAGGCGAGGTACCCGCCGCGGGCGAGCAGCGCGACCGGCCCGGTCGCGGCGCGGGCTCGGAGCGCGTCGGCGATGGCCGCCGCGCCGGGGCCGGCGGGGAACTGGTTGGTCTTGACCAGCACGGAAGCCGACGCGCCGAGCGCCTCGGCGGCGCGGGCCGGGATCGTTGCGAGGTACCGGGCGGCGTCGAGACGCGACGAGTTGCAGATAAGGTCCACGCGCGGGCCGAGGCGCCCCAGGACCTGAAGGTCGTCCCCGCTTCCGAAGGTGACGAGGAGCACGCGCGAGTAGTGGGGGAGCAGCCGCTCGTACAACGCCCACTCGCGCTCGAGGAGGCCGAGGGTGTCCCACTCGCGCAGAGACATCCCCGGGGTGAACACGAGGACCAGGGCGTCGGCGATGCGGTCGGTCATCAAGGCGCTCGGGCGGAGACGCGCGGCACGTCCGTGCCGAATGGCCGAACGGTGTGATCTCGATTATCGGCATCCGGGGCGGGTCATCCTGATGCAAGTCCGGACTGTGTCCGGGGATGAAGCGGTTTTTAGGTATTCCCGAACAGGCGGTCGGGCCCGGCCTCTCCAGCACGCAACACAGCGTCCCGAACTGAATGTTCGGGCCTTCCAGCATGTTGCGGCCCGAGGCGTCTCGGAGCGGCGGGCAGCCGCGCTCGGTCGTGTCGAGTTGCTCGATCGCAACGCCGTTCGGCCGGGGCGCGTGAACCGCCGCAGTTTTCGCGGACCGGGCCGAACCCGACCGATGCTTGATCCCGTGATCCCGGAGGCGAGCAGTTCGGCCGGGGGGGTGAACGGAGGGGAGGGGGTGACGGTCGCGCTGCCCGTGCACGCCGACGGCTCGGGGCTCGAGCACGCCCTGGCGGACGTCCTGGGCCAGACGCTGCGCGAGATCGAAGTGCTGGTCGTCCTCAACGGGGCCGGCGAACGGGCCCGGGGCGCAGCGCGGGCCGCCGAGCGCGACGGGCGCGTCCGCGTGCTCGAACTGGGGCGCGCAAACCTCGGCGCGGCGCTGAACCTGGCCCTGCGCGAAGCGCGCCACGACCTCGTGGCCCGCATGGATGATGACGACCGCTGCGCGCCCGGGCGGCTCGCGGCCCAGCGCGATTGGATGCGGGCAAACCCCGCCGCCGGCGCCGTCGGCTGCTGGTGGGACCGCCGGGACGCCGCGGGCACGCGATTGTCGGTGGAGCGCCCGCCGGCCGAACCGCGCGAGCTGCGCTGGCGGCTCCTGACCGAGAACCCGCTGGCGCACGGCTCGATGATGCTGCGGCGCAGCGCGGTCCGCGCGGTGGGCGGGTACGACGAGCGCCTCGAGCGCGGGCAGGACTTCGACCTGTGGCTGCGGCTGTCGCGCGCGGCCCCCATCGGCGTCGTCCCCGAGGTGCTCTACTCCCACAGCGTGCGGGACGGGTCGGGGTCGTACTGCGCGGGGCCGGCGCAGGCGGCGACCGCCGCGGGGGTGATGGTGCGTGAATGGGCGGCGCTCGAACCGATGCCGCCCTCGGACCGCCACACGCTCTCGGGGATCCTGGCGCAGGCGATGAGCGCGCCGGGCGGCTCCGAGGACGGGCTCGCGCGCCTCGCGGACTTCCTCAACGAGCGCGGGCCGAGCCGCGAGGGGTTGACCGCCTGGTTGTGGGCCCGCGACAGCCTGCCTCGGATGTCGCGGCGCGCGGCGGAGGTGTGCGCGCTCTCCCGCCTGCGCGAGGTCGGCGCCCAACTGCGGGCTGAGGGCGTGCGCGAGGTCGTGCTGTGGGGAGCGGGCGTCCACGCCGAGTGGATCGCGCGCCGTGCCGAAGCGCTCGGGGTCGAGATCGCCGGGCTGGTCGACGATGCCTGCGCGGGAGCGCAGCGCGCGGGCATGACGGTGCGCTCGCCCGACTCGCTCCGCGCGGGCGAGGTCGTGCTGATCGCCAGCGATGCCCACGAGGACGGGATCTGGCGGGCATCGCAGCCCGCGCGGTCGCGCGGCGTGGCGGTGCGGCGGCTCTACGGCGAACTCGGCGAGCCGGCTACGGCTGGTACAGCGGGATGACGGGGATCGAGCCCGCCCAGCGGGCGGCGCCGGCGAGCATCGCCGCCTCGTGCTCGTCGCTCGAGATGATGACCGCGTCGAGCCCGAGGGGCACCGCGTCGGCCGGCGTGAGCACGGGCAGGCCCCACAGGCGCGACGGCGGCCCGCCCTCGGCGCCCGCGCGGTCGTCGATGATCGCGATGATCTCGGGGACCCGCTCGAGCGCGCGGACCAGCCTCCGCGTGTGCCGGCCCGCGCCGTACAGCGCGATCCGCGTGCACCCCTTGGCCCGGAGGCGTTCCGCGGCGTAGAGCAGCCGCTCGGCGCCCGGGCCGGGCAGCTCGGGCAGGCGGAGCGGCAGCGCCGCGATCCCGGAGGGGAGCGGGCCGAGCGCGCCGGGTTCGCGCGACAGGACGAGCGTGCCGGGCGCGAGTTCGGCGGGCGTCCGCACGTCCCAGCCCAGCCAGTGTCCGGGCGCGTCCTGGTCTTCGCCGCGGACGACGCACTCGAGTTGATCGGCGACGGGCGCGAATCGCTCCGCGAGGTCGATGGCGTGCCTGTCGAGGTGGATCGCCAGGGGCGGCGGGCGCAGGTCGGCCAGCCACGCCGCGCAGAGGGGCGCGGGGTCGCACGGGCCGATCGCTTCGAGCGCGCAAAGCACGTGAGTCCATCGCGCCGCCAGCAGCGCGGCGCGCCGTGGCGCATCGCTCGCCGCCGAATCGGTCTGCCGCCCGAGCGCCTCCTCGATGAAGCGATCGCAGGACGGGGCGAGCGCCCCGAGGTCGAGATGATCGCGGGCCGTCTCGTGCGCGGCGCGGCTCATGTCCTCGAGCGCCCTGGGGGACTGCGCGAGCGATGCCAAGCGCGCGGCGAGCGTGCGCATGTCGCCGGTGTTGACGACCAGCCCGTTCACCCCGTCGCGGACCAGGCGTGCCGCGGCGCCGCACCCGGTCGTGACGGCGGCGGGCCGGCCCGAGGCCAGCGCCTCCATGACCACCAGCGGCCAGCCCTCGGCGCGGCTGACCAGGGCGAGCACGTCGTGCGTCTCGTACAGCGAGGGCATGACGTGCTGGGGGACGGCGCCGAGCAGCGCGGCACGCCCGTCGGCGATGTGCGCGGCGAGGTGCCGCTCGAGCGAGGCGCGGGCCGGGCCGTCGCCCGCGATCGTGAGCAGGAAGCGGGCGCCCAGGCCGTGCAGTTCGTCCGCGAGATCGGCCAGGTCGGTCGCGCGCTTGTTCATCGCGTCGAGGTAGCCGGCGAAGAGGATGCGCAAGGGGCGCGCGGGCGGGAGCGGGTGCGCCAGGGGCGGCGGTTCCTCGGGCACGTCCAGCCCGATCGTGATGGTGCCGCCGCCGGTCCCCGGGGCGGACCACTCGCGCGCCGCCGCCGCGATGTCGGGGCTGACGGCGCGCCAGGCGTCGGCGAGCGGGAGGCAGCGCCGGTAGAGGTCGTCGGCGACGGGGTACGAGCCGTGGATCACGGCGGCGCAGCGCACGCCGCGGTGCGCATCGAGCGCCGCGGCGATGAAGGCGTGGGGCAGGTCGTTGGGGACGATGACGCTCGCGCCGAGTTTGCGGAGGCGGTCGCGGACGAGCAGCACCTGCCGGACCGGGTCGGCCCCCGAGGGCCACGAGACAAAGTCGAGCCCGGGCGCGCCGTCGAGGGGCGTTGACGCGAGCGATTCGGGCGTGATGTCGGCGCCGATGACCAGCGGCCGCCAGGGGTAGTGGGGCGGGGCGAGATGGGCGAGTCGCGCGCCGGCGGCGCTCACGCCGCTGAACGCCTGGGCGCGATGAACCGTGACGACGGTCACCTGCCGTCGTGTCGGAGGTGGCGCGGGGTTGGGCGACGCGGAGGTCATCGCGAGCCCGCAGGAGTGGGATCAGAATACCCGATGGACGCGGGTGTCAAGGGGCTGGTGGTATCACGGGCAAGCCCGGCTCGAACGGCGTTCAGGAGTCGGGCCAGGAACGCGTCGTGAGTGAGTTCGCGCGAAACGCGCGTGCGGATGCCGGAGGAGGCGTTCTGCCGCCACATGGGGCGAGAAATGGCGCGCTCGACGCGGGCTTCGAGCGTCTCTGGGCTCCAGAAGGTCATCTCCGCGAGATCGCCGAGGAGCCACATGGGGTCGTAGCGGTGGTCGAAGGCAGCGCCAAGCCGCCGGTTGGATTCGAGCCGGTCGCGCCGGACCCAGCAGAACTCCTGGGGTACATCGCCGAGCCCGGTCGGGTTCTCGAGGACGCCCGCGAGGCGCTGGAACTGAGCGGTCATTGCCATCGCCTCGGGAGAGTCGGCGGCGCGCCAGCCGACGATTTCGCGCGACTCGTCCGCCGCGTGGGGCTCGCCGAGGGCGGCACACGCGATCTGCGCGCGGGACTTGAGCCCCGCGATGGCGTCGCGGTGCAGGCGGCAGAGGGGCAGGCCGCCCGAGAGCGAGCACTCGAGCACGCGCTGGTGGACGAGAGTTCCGAGCGAGACGTGGAGATGGACGGTGGCGGCGCCGTACGACGCGCGAAGGTCTTCGCCGTGCGCCAGTTCGCCGCGGGCGCACGGGCCGAAGCGCGGGTGCGTCTCCCAGCCTTTGCCGTAGAGGTGCAGCCGCCATCTGCGCCGGCGGCAGATCTCGAACGCCCACTCCACGGCCTGGTGGCGGAACATCCGCTCGGCCAGGGGGAGGGCGAAGTTCCGGAGCACGCCGGTGCAGGTGCGCTCGTCGGGCTGCTCCCCCAACGAAGCGGCAAGCCGGGCGCGAACCTCGCGGGCAAGGGCCTGGTGCGGGGCGACGCGGCAGGCGTTCGTCACGGCGTCGCGCACGGCCGGGAGAATGCTCTCCAGCGCCGCGCGGATGCCCCGGTCGGCGCCCACCTGGCTCAGCAGCGCCGCCAGCAGTTCGTCGGGCGTCTGCGTGTGGTGGCTGACGAACGCAACCTCGCACTCGTGCCGCTGATGGAGCGAGGGAGCGCACGGGCCCTCGTGGAACTTGGCGGCGCTGGCCACGACGGGCGCGGGGACAAGTCGCTGGGACGGGAAGCCAAACTTCTCGAAGAGTTCCGCGAAGAGGTGACCCGCGAGGAAATCAAGATTGGTCTGCGCGGCGCCGACCGCGCTGTCGAACAGGTGCGGCATGGGGTCCTGGAGCCAGGCCACGTAGGGAAGGTTCTTGGGGAAGATGTCGCGCATCGTCGCGCGCGGGTAGTTGATGAGGACGACCAGGTCGGGCTCGAATTCCGCCAACTCTCGGAGGTACGCCGCGCCGGAGAAGCGTGAGTGGTCGTCGCGCTCGATCATGACCCGCGCCCGGTGCCCCGCGCGCTCCACGGCGTTGGCGAGATCCCGGCTCGAATGCTGGACGAAGGTGGAGTAGCGGGTCGTGGGGATCAGGATGCGGAGCGGTCTGGCGCCCGCGCGTGCCTCCTCGAAGCGGTGTCGCCAGAAGGCCTCGTCGCGGGGCGCGTACAGGGCCGCGACTCGGGCCCGGAGCGAGTGGGTCAGGTTTTCCTGGGCTTCGCAGGCGCGACCGAACGCTTCGCGCAGGGCGGGAGTCCCGCCCGGGCGCGCCGGGATGCAGAACCCGCTGATCTGCGTGTCGAGCCGTTCCTGCAGCGAGTGCTCGAACCGCCCGATCGCCCCCGGGCCCAGGAAGAACGAGATGCGCTCCTGCGCGATGAACTCGCGGAGGTCCAACGAGGCGAGGGCCCAGAACACCGAGTCCAGGCTCTCGTCCACGGCGATGATCGGCGGACGGTACCCCGATGCGCCCGTCGCCCGCGAGCGTGCGCACTCGATGAGGAGCCACGGCGGGTCGAGCCCGTCGAGCACGACCGGCGCCGGGAAGCCGTCCGTCGCCGCCGGCAGACCGGCCACGGCCCGGGCCGCCGCGGCCCGAGAGTCGGCGAGGCCGACCCACCCCGACATCGGGGCCGAGCGCGAGGGAAGTCGAACGATCTGCCCGCCCTTGGCGCGGCAGACAACCAACGACGGGAGCGCGTCGAGCCATCGGCCGAGGTCCGTGTCGATGAGAACCCCGCGAGAGTTGAGCGCCGCGAGATTGGATTCGAAGGTGGCGCGCAGGACGGGCGGGAGCAGAAGATCCGAGGGCGCCGCCCGCAGGCCGCGCTCGAGCGACGCGACCGCCTCGTCGGCCCGGACCTCGGCCGGGAGCGCTTCGAGCATGGCGAGAGCCGGCGTCGGGAGGGCAAGCTGGGCGAGGTTCGCCGCGGCAAGAAACCGAATCCCCGCGTCCACGGGCGCGATGTCGAGCGCCCGTGCCGCGATCGGCAGGAACTCCCAGGGCCGGCCGGCCTGGCCGAGCGTGACGATGTCGGCGCGGCTGAAACTGCGCGAGGTCGGCGCGCACGGAGAGGGAGCCGCCACGGGCGTCACGCCGTTCTTATCGGCCCCGCCGCTGGGCCGCACGCCGATTTTCCGCCGATAACGGGAGAACACCCCGGAGGCGAGCATGAAGGCGATCGTCGAGAAGGTGCTGACCAGGGAGCGGCTGCGGGCCTTGCGCGCCGAGGCACGGGCGTCGGGCCGGCGGGTCGTGCAGTGCCACGGCTGCTTCGACATCGTCCACCCTGGCCACATCCGACACCTCCGCCACGCCAAGGCCCAGGGCGACATCCTGCTGGTGTCAATCACGGGCGACTCGCTGATCAGCAAGGGGACCGGGCGGCCGCTGATCCCGCAGGAACTCCGCGCGGAGAACCTCGCGGCGCTCGACTTCGTGGACTGGGTGTACATCGAGCCAAGGCCCACGGCGGCGGACCTGCTGGCCGAGGTCGAGCCCGACGTCTACGTGAAGGGGCGCGAGTACGAGACCAACAGCGACCCGCGGTTCCGGGCCGAGCGCGACATCGTCGAGCGGGCCGGCGGACGCGTCGTGTTCTCGTCGGGGGAGGTGGTGTTCAGCTCGACCGCGCTGATCGCGGCGATGGAGCAGTCGGCCGATCCCTTCCACAAGCGCCTGAGCGCCCTGACGCGCGAGCCCGACCTCGCGCCCCGCGAACTGAACGACGTGGTCGCGTCGTTCGCCGGCCGGCGCGTGCTGGTCGTAGGGGAGACGATCCTCGATACCTACGTGATGTGCGACCGGCCCGAGGTCGCGGGCGAGAGCCCGATTATGACGCTCCGCCCGCTCGAACGCCGCCAGTACGACGGCGGCGCGGCGGTCATCGCCCGGCACCTGGCGTCGATGGGGGCAAGGCCGGTGCTCGTGACCGCCCTGCCGCGCGACGACGAGGCGGCGGCGATCCGGCGAAGGCTGCTCGCGCAGGGGATCGAGGTGCGGTCGATCGACGTCGGGAGCGCGGTCCCGGAGAAGCAGCGGTTCCTGGTCGGCGCGCAGAAGGTCATGAAGCTCGATCTCGTCGAGCCGGCCGTGCTCGACGCGGCCCAGCAGCAGGCCGTGATCGGCGCGGCGCTCGACGCGGCGACGGACGCCGGGTGCCACGCCGCGGTCATCGCCGACTTCGGCCTGGGCGTGATGACCCCCGCCATGCTCTCGGCGCTGTGCAAGGGCCTGCGCGCCAGGGTCGGCGTGCTGACGGGCGATGTGAGCGGCCGGCGGAGCAGCCTGCGCGCGATGCGCGGGCTGGACCTGGTGTGTCCCAGCGAGGCGGAACTCCGCGACAGCCTGAGGCTGTACGGCGAGGGCCTGTCCCTGGTCGCGTGGAAGCTGCTCGAGGAGACGGGAACGAGGCGCGCGATCGTCACGATGGGCGCGGACGGATTGATCGCGTTCGATCGCCTCCCCGAAGACGCGGCCCACGCGAGCACGGGGGCGTGGCAGACAAGGCTCAGCGCAGAGCACGTGCCGGCGCTATGCCCGCTGGCGCTCGACCCCTTGGGCTGCGGAGACTCGCTGCTCGCCGCGGCGACGCTGACGCTCAGCGCGGGCGGGTCGATGCTGCAGGCCGCGTTCCTGGGCGCGTGCGCCGCGGGCGCCCAGGTGCAGCGGCTCGGGAACATCCCGATCTCGTCCACGGACCTGCGCCAGATGGTGGCGCGGGTGCACGGGGCTCACATGGTCTACCAGCCGAGCGAAGTGCTCGAAACGCGGGCGCTGGCGGTGGGATAGCGGAGTTGGGGCAATCTGAGCCGACGGGCGTGCTCTTCACGACGCATGATCTCGTACATCATCCCAACACGCGATCGTCCCGAGCGGCTAGAAGAGACGGTGCGCGCGATCGGCGCGCTCGGGCCGCACGACGCCGAGGTGGTGATCGTTGACAACGCTTCGCGCGAGCCGGCGCGGGCGCCCGAGAGGCTCCCCTCGGGCCTGCCGGCGCGGGTGATCAGGCTCGACGAGAACCTCGGTGCCGCGGCACGGAACATCGCGGCCCGCGCGTGCTCCGCGCGGAGCGGGTGGGTCGTGATGCTCGACGACGATTCGCACCCCCTGGACCTCGCGTTCCTGCCGCTGCTGGCCGCGCAGGCGCCGGACGTCGCGGCGGTCTCGGCCGACATAGTCCTGCCCAGCCGCGGCACGCGCGAGGCGGGCGGGCTCCCCGAGG
>CAZCPB010000089.1:0-14969 GCA_964500365.1 uncultured Phycisphaeraceae bacterium | reverse complement strand
GCGGTGGCGGGCGCGGCGCGCCGGCTCGCCACGGCCGACGAGGAACTGCGGGCTCGCCTGGCGCGACGGCGGGACGAGCTGGCCGACGAGCTGGGCGCGGCCGGGCGCGGGCGGGCGGCGCACGCGGCGTACTCGCGAGCGCCGGGCGGCGCCGCGCCTCGCATGCAGGACGCGGAGGGCTTAGGTGAGCGTGATCGACCGACATTCCCCCGGTGCGATCGAGCCGGGCGAGCTGGCCGAACTGGTCGCGTCGTTCAGCGAGGTGACGGCGCGCCTGGAGGCGACGCACCGTCAGCTGCGTGATGAGGTCGCGCGCCTGAAGGCCGAGCTGGGCTCGGCCAACGAGCAGCTGGAGCGTTCGCGCCGCCTGGCGGCGCTCGGTGAGATGGCGGCGGGGATCGCGCACGAGATCCGCAACCCGCTGGGCTCGATCCGGCTCTATGCGCGACTGCTCGACGAGGACCTCCGCGAGCGGCCGGCGGCGCGGGGGACCGTGGGCAAGATCGCGTCGGCGGCGCGGGTGATGGAGGGGATCGTCGGGGACGTGCTGAGCTTCGCCCGGGAGGTCCGGGTGAGGGCGGCCGAGTGCGACGGGGTCGAGATCGTGTCGCGCGCGGTCGAGTCGTGCTCCCACGACGGCGTGCCGGGGCGCGCGGAGGCGGAGCTCGTGCGGCTCGACCTGGCGCGGGGCGCGGTCGGCGTCGAGTGCGACGCGTGCCTGGTCGGGCAGGCGCTGGTCAACGTGGTGCGCAACGCCTTCGAGGCCGTGCACGAGTCGGTGTCGGCGGGCGCGAGAGACGGGCACGAGGTGGTCGTCGACGCGTTCGAGGGGCGGGCGGCGCTGTCGGGCGCGCGCGCGGCCGAGTGTGTTGTGTTCTCGGTGCGCGACACGGGCCCGGGCGTGAGCGGCGACGTGGTTCGCCGGATGTTCAACCCCTTCTTCACGACCCGCGCCACCGGCACGGGCCTGGGGCTGGCCATCGTCCACCGGATCGTGGACGCGCACGGGGGCCGGGTGAGCGTGCGGAACAACAAGGAACACGCGCGGGCCGGGGAAGACCCGCGCGGTGCGACGGTCGAGCTGATCCTGCCCCGGCGGGCGCCCGCCGGGGGCGACGCGGGTCGGTCGGGGAACGAGGCGGTCCGGGGCATCCGTTCGGCGGCCGGGTCCTCACACGTGGAGGCTGTGCGATGATGAACGTGCTGGTCGTCGACGACAAGGAGATGATGCGTGACAGCGTGGCGGCGACGCTGCAGCGCGCGGGGTTCGGCGTGTCGAGCGCGGGCGACGGAGCCGGAGCGCTGGCGCAGATCGCCAGGAAGCGCCCGGACGCGGTCGTGAGCGACCTCAAAATGCCGGGCATGAGCGGCGTGGAGTTGCTCGCGCGGGTCCGCGAGATCGACGACGACCTGCCCGTCATCCTGATGACGGCGTTCGGGGACGTGTCGAGCGCGGTCGAGGCGATGAAGCTCGGGGCGTTCGACTACCTGACCAAGCCGTTCGAGGGCGACGAGCTGATCATCGCGGTCAAGCGGGCGATCGAGCACGCGCGGGTGGTGCGGGAGAACGCGGTGCTGCGGCTGGGCGGCCCGTGCGCCGGGGAGCCGGGCGCGGCCGGCGGGGGCGCGGGGCGGTGGCGCGGGCTGGACCGGATCATCGGGGGCTCGGCCCCGATGCGGTCGCTGCGGGAGCAGGTCAGGGCGGTGGCGGCGTCGCACGGCACGGTGCTGGTCACCGGTGAGAGCGGGGCCGGCAAGGAGGTGGTGGCGCGGGCGATCCACGAGTCGAGCCCGCGGGCGACGGGGCCCTTCCTGGCGCTGAACTGCGCCGCGCTTTCGGAGTCGCTGCTCGAGAGTGAACTCTTCGGGCACGAGCGCGGAGCGTTCACCGGCGCCGAGAAGCTCCGGAAGGGCCGGTTCGAGCTGGCCGACGGCGGGACCCTGCTGCTCGACGAGATCTCGGAGGTGAGCCCGCAGATCCAGGCAAAGCTGCTGCGCGTGCTGCAGGAGCGGGCGTTCGAACGGGTCGGCTCGAGCGTCACGATCGGGGTGGACGTGCGGGTGATCGCGACGAGCAACCGCGACCTGCCCGCGGCGGTGTCTCGCGGCGAGTTCAGGCAGGATCTCTATTTCCGGCTCAACGTGCTCCCGGTCGCCGTCCCGCCCCTGCGGGCGCGTCTCGAGGACGTGCCGGAATTGGCCGCGCACTTCGTCGCCCGGATCGCGGAGCGCGAGGGCCGGGGCGGCGTCGAACTCTCCGGCGAGGCGGTCGACCTGATGACCTCGTACCCCTGGCCGGGGAACGTGCGCGAGCTCCAGAACATCTGCGAGCGGGCGGTGGTGCTGGGGGCCTGCTCGGGTCCGGGCTCGGTCGGGGTGGTGACGCGCGGGCTCATCGAGCCGTGGCTCACGATGTCGGTCCCCGTCCGCGAATCGGTGAACGGCACGCTGAACGGGTCGATGACCGAGCCCAAGATGGGCGTGATGCCCGGGGTGCCGCACGGCCTGGTGGTCGTGGACGGCCGGTCGCTCGAGGACATAGAACGCGACGCGGTGGTCTGCACGCTGCACCGTTTCAACGGGCACCGTCAGAAGACCGCGACCGCCCTGGGGATCGGGGTCAGGACGCTCGGGCTCAAGCTCAAGAAGTGGAAGGAGATGCACCTGGTGGAGGCGGAACTCTGACGGTGATGTCAGGGGTGAAAAAAGGTCGCGGTGATTCGGCGCGCGGTTTGCGTGAGGCGGCGTGATGATCTTCTCTGAGATCACCAATTCCGGGGCCATTCCTGTCCTCGAAGCGTCGATGCGCTTCGCGGCACGGCGTCAGGAGATCATCGCGGGGAACATCGCGAACCTCGAAACACCAGACTACAGGCCCGCGGACGTCTCGGTGTCCGGGTTCCGGCGGGCGCTGGCCGAAGCGGTGGAGGCGAGGCGGGCGCGGGGCGGGAACGGCCAGATCCGCCTGCAGGATTCGCGCGAGGTGCAGAATCTGCCCGACGGCACGCTGGTCCTGACGCCGAGGACCGACTCGCCCGGGATCCTCTTCCACGACCGCAACAACCGGAGCCTCGAGACGCACATGCAGGACCTTGTCGAAAACACCGGGGCGTTCCGAGTCGCCAGCGACCTGCTGCGGACTCGGTTCGATCTTTTGAAGATGGCTATCGCGCAGAGGGTGTAGTGGCGGGGATGTGAACAGGAGCGCAGGACAAGATGTGCCGGCGCGGTTGAATTCAGATGTACGGATCACTCGACATTTCGACGAGCGGGATGGTGGCGCAGCGGGTTCGTCACGAAACCATCGTGGCCAACATCGCCAACTCGAACACGATCCTGGATGCGCAGGGCAACGTCAGCCCGTTTCAGCGGCGGATGGTGATGTTCGCGCCGGGAGCGCCCTCTTCCTCGAACCCGAGCGCCAGGGCGCTGGGCGTCCACGTGGCGAAGATCGAGTTGGACCGGACGCCGGCGCGGCCGCGCGAGTACGACCCCGACAGCCCCTACGCGTACACGTCCGGGCCCTACAAGGGGTACGTGCCGGCGACGAACATCAACCCGATCGTCGAGAACATCAACGCCCTGGAGGCGGGGCGGGCGTACGAGGCGAACGTCGCGGCGGCGGAGGCCACCAAGACGATGATCGCTCAGGCACTGCGGTTGCTGGCATGAGCGGTGCGAAGGAGCCTGGGACCGCGGGCGGGACGCCCGGGGTAGAGTCTCAAGTGCGGCGTGCGGGCCGGCGATGCGGCCCACCCCGCGGGGAAGCGAAGTCATGGCGGACCCACTGGGATTCGTGAGCGGGATCGGGCCAGCGCGGCAGATCGCGCCGGGGGCGCACCACCCGGCATCCCGCGCGCCGGTGCCGGGCCAGCCGTCCTTCAAGGATGTCCTCACGGAAAGCCTCAAGGAAGTGAACTCGCTCCAACAGGACGCCAACCGCGCGATTGAGGACCTCCAGACCGGGAACCGCACGGACCTCGAAGGCGTGATCCTTGCGACCCAGAAGGCTGACACGGCCTTCCGCATGCTCCAGTCGGTGCGCAACAAGGTCATGGAGGCGTACGACGAGTTGAAGCAGATGAGGACGTAGGAAAACAAACGGTGAAGGGTGAACAGCGGTGAGCGGCTGAGGGCGGCCGAGGGGCGAGTTCGGGGGGTGGTTGGAGTTCTGACTTTCAAGGTGGGTGACGGCTTGGTCCGAAAGAGGAGCCGCGGGCGTGTTCGTGCGCGCCCGCGGGGCGGCGCGCGGAGCGCGCGAATGTGCCCGGCAGGGAGGCCGCGCGGATGGACCAGCTTCGACGGGTCCTGGCGACGATCGTCAAGCACCTCGGGCAGATGGGGACGACCCAGAAGCTGCTCGTGGGGAGCCTGGCGGTCATTGTCTTCATGACGCTGTTCGTGGTGGCCCAGTACACCGGGCGGGCGGACATGACTCCGCTGCTGCCGGGCGTTCCCGCGGCCGAGCAGCAGGCGGTGATGCCCGTGCTCCGGAACGCCGGGTTCAAGGTCGAGGACCGGTCGGGGATGATCTACGTCGCCGACTCGGACCGCTCCAACGCGCAGGCGGCGCTGGCGGAGTCGGGACGGATGCCCGTCGACACGTCGCTGATGTTCAAGAACATCCTGGACCGGCAGAGCTGGCAGATGTCGCGCCAGCAGAACGACCAGCTCTTCACGATCGCGCTGCAGAACGAGCTCGCGGGCGTGATCTCGCACTTCGCGGGGGTCGAGCGGGCGACGGTGATCATCGACGCGCCGGAGCGTCAGGGGCTTGGAGCCGCCGTGCCTCGCCCGACGGCTTCGGCGACGGTCTTCATGAAGGGCGGCGGGTCGCTCGAGCAGGCGCAGGTGGACGCGATCGCGCACCTGATCGCCGGGGCGCGCGCGGGGCTGAAGGCCGAGAACGTCCGCGTGATCGACGGGACGAGCGGGCGCCAGCGCAAGCCGACCGGGGACGGCGAGGCGCTGCCGACGACGTACCTGGAGCAGCAGGCCCGCGTCGAGAACCAGATGCAGGCCAAGCTGATGGAGCTGTTCGCCTACATCCCCGGGCGGATCATCGCGGTGACGGCGCAGGTGGACGTGACGCGGTCGAGCCATACCACCACGAGCTTCCTGGAGAAGGGGACCGGGACGGTCGCCCTGCCGCGACGTACCAACGAGACCACCAACACCTCGAACGAGCTCTCGCCGTCGGCCGAGCCGGGGCTGAACAGCAACGTGACGGCGGACATCAACCGGGGACGCGCGGCGGGGGGCGCACGCACGGAGCAGACCACGCTCGAGAAGGAGATGGAGAACCGCGTGGGCTCGAAGACCGAGGAGGTGTTCGACCCCAAGGGCATGCCCACGATGGTCGCGGTGTCGCTGAACGTGCCGCGCGCCTATGTCGCGGGCCTGATCAAGCGGGAAAAAGCGGGCGCGGAGGCCGGCGCCGACGCGGGGGAGCCGACCGAGACCGAGATCGTGGACAAGTTCACCCGCGACGTGAAGCCGGGGCTGGTCCAGATGATCCTGCCGCACGTTCGGGCGCTGAGCGCCGAGGCCTCTCGGACCGCGGACCCGGGCTCGCTGGCCAAAATGCTCGAGGCGCAGATCGCGGTGGGCTTGATCCCGCTGGAGCTCGGCCCGATGAACGGGTACGGCCCGGGCGGCGCCGGCGACGCCGGCGGCCGGGGCGTGCTCGGGACGGGCCTGGCCCTCGGGGGCGGCATGATCGAGAAGGTCGTGATCGGGGCGCTGGCGGTGCTCTCCCTGGGCATGATGATCGTGATGGTCCGGCGCAGTGCGCGCAACGCGGACCTTCCCTCGGCGGAGGAACTGGTGGGCGTACCGCCCAAGCTGGAGACGCCGAGCGACCTCATGGGCGAGGCGGAGGAGACCGACACGCCGATGGCGGGTATCGAGGTCGGCGAGGATCAGGCGGCGGCGAACAAGATGCTCGAGCAGGTCGGGGACATGGTCAAGACCAGCCCCGAGTCTGCGGCGAAACTGATCAACCGGTGGATCGCGGCGGAGACCTGACGGGGAGCGAATGCCGAGGAAGCCGAACGAGAAACTGCCGGCGAGCACCGAGGAGCTCGAGGGCCTCACCAAGGCGGCGGTGCTGCTTCTGGCCGTCGGTCCGGACACGGCGGCGACGGTCCTCAAGCAGCTGAGCCCCGAGGCGGTGCAGGAGGTGACGCGCGAGCTGGCGGGCCTGGGACGCGTGCCGCCCGAGCTGGTCCGGGGCGTGGTGAACGAGTTCTACCACCTCTCGATCGCCAGCCAGTTCGCCAGCGAGGGGAATCTCGAGTACGCCAAGGCGATCCTCAGCCAGTCGCTTGAAGGCAAGCAGGCCGACCGGGTGCTGCAGCAGATCCAGACGCAGGTCCAGAAGACGCCGTTCAGCTTTCTGCAGCGTGCCGAGAGCGAGAACCTGCTGACGTTCATCCAGGACGAGCACCCGCAGACGATCGCGCTGATTGTCTGCCACCTGCCGCACCACAAGGCGGCGGAGATCCTGGGCGGCCTGCCCATGCAGAAGCAGGTCGAGGTGATCCGACGGATGGCCAACATGGAGCAGACCAACCCCGAAGTGATCCGCGAGGTGGAGCGGGGGCTGGAGAGCCGGCTGGCGAACATGCTCGTGCAGAGCATGGAGAAGGCCGGGGGCGTGCCGACGGTGGCGGAGATCCTGAACCTCGCCGACCGCGCGACGGAGAAGGCGATCCTGGAGGGACTCGAGGCCGAGGACCCCGACCTGGTCGAGCAGATCAGGCGGCTGATGTTCGTGTTCGAGGACATCATGCTCGTGGACGACAAGGGCATCCAGTCGGTGCTGAAGGAAGTGGACAACGACGAGCTGGCGCTCGCGCTCAAGACCGCGTCGCAGGAGCTCCAGGCCAAGGTGTTCACGAACATGTCCGAGCGTGCCGCGGCGATGATCAAGGAGAACATGGAGTACATGGGGCCGGTGCGGGTGAGCGACGTCGAGTCCGCGCAGCAGCGGATCGTGGACATCGTGAGGCGGTTGGAGGAGTCGGGGGACATCATCATCCAGGGTCGCGGCGGGGACAGCGACCTGATCGTGTAGGGGAGGTCGGGCGTGGTCGCGGGGTGAGGTGCGGCGAGGAGTCGCGGGAGTCTGTGGGCCGCGATTCTGGCGGCTCGAGCGTGGGCTCGACTTCGGAGTTACGAAGTGATGCGTCGATCGTGCGGAAAACCCACTCCTCCGACCCCTGGCTCCGGGAGGGTGGAGTCGGCGCGCTTCGCGACCCACTCCCCCTGTTGACCCATGGCCCTGATCCGTCAATCCCGTTCGCCCGACGCCGTGCGCGACGCGGTGGTGCTCGATCTCGGAGACCTCGCGCGCCAGGGCGAGCTGCTCAAGTCCGGGGCGCGGGCGAAGGCCGAGGAGATCGTGCGGGAGGCTCACGCCGAGCGGGCGAGGATCCTCGCGGGATCCCGCGAGCAGGGCCGCGCCGAGGGGCGGGAAGAGGGAAGGGCCGAGGGCTACACCGTCGGGCTGGAAAAGGGGCGGGGGGAGGCGCTCGAGGAGTATCGCGCGCGCCTCGGGCGGCTCGAGCGTTCGTGGGCCGAATCGTTGGAGGGCTTCACGGCCCAGCGCGATCGGCTCCTCGAGGGCGCCCGGGCCGACGTGCTGGACGTCGCGCTCCTGGCGGCCGAGAAGATCGTCAAGCGGGCCCTTCGGCTGAACCCGGTCCTCGTCGCGGACCAGGTCGCGGCGGTGATCGAGGCGGTCGCACGACCTACCGAATCGCGGATCGCCGTTCACCCCGAGGACGAGGCACTGGTCCGTGAGGCGATGCCCGCGCTGTGCCGGAGGCTCGAAGCGGCGCGGCATGTCGGCATCGAGACGGACGCTTCGCTCGAGCGCGGATCGTGCGTTCTGCGCACACCCGGGGCGGGGGAGATCGACGCGTCGGTGCGGACGCAGCTCGATCGGATCGTCGAGGCGTTGCTGCCCGACCGGGACACACGGAACCCCGGCCTCCGCGAACCGAGTGGCGATGCGCCGGGCGCGGGCGGTGAGGAGATCGCGCCGTGACCGCGCTGGCGGGCGCCATCGAAACGCTGCGCAAAGTGCAGCCGATGCGGGTGCGCGGCGTGGTTGCCGCGCTGCGGGGGCTGACCGTGCTGGTGGACGAGCTGCCTCTCCCGGTCGGGTCGCTGGTCGAGATCGGTCCGATGGCGCACGGGCCCACCAGGGCGGCCAAGCCGCACGCGCACGGGTTCCTTCCCTGCCGCGGCGAGATCGTCGGCTTCACTCGCGAGCAGGCGGTCGTGATGACGCTCGGCCAGACGACGGGGATCAGGCCGGGCGACGCGGTGTGGGGAATGCAGAGCCACCAGACGGCGCCGGTCGGGCGCGCGATGCTCGGGCGCGTGATTAACGGCCTTGGCGCGCCGATCGACGGGGGTCCGGCGATCCGCGACACGCTTCCACGGGCGATGAGCCCCGACCCGATCGGGCCGATGTCGCGCCGGCGGATCACGCGCCCCCTGCTGACGGGGGTCCGGGCGATCGACCTGTTCACGCCCCTGGGGCGCGGTCAGCGGGTGGGCATTTTCTCGGGGCCGGGCGTGGGCAAGAGCACGCTGCTCGGGCAGATCGCGCGGGGCACGAGCGCCGACGTGTGCGTGATCGCGCTGATCGGCGAGCGCGGGCGCGAGGTGAAGGACTTCATCGAGCACAGCCTCGGGCCCCAGGGCCTCGCCCGGTCTGTGGTGATCGCGGCAACAGGGGACGAGTCGCCGCTCATGCGGCTGCGGGCGGCGCGCCTGGCGTGCACCGCGGCGGAGTATTTCCGCGACCAGGGGCTGGACGTGCTGCTGGTGATGGACTCGATCACGCGCTTCGCGCACGCCCAGCGCCAGGTGGGGCTCTCGGTCGGGGAACCACCCGCGACCAAGGGGTACACGCCGAGCGTGTTCGCGCAGATGGCCCTGCTGCTGGAGCGGGCCGGGGCGGTGGGGGAGTCGGGGTCGATCACGGGCCTGTACACGATCCTGGTCGAGGGCGACGACATGACCGAGCCGGTCGCCGACGCGGCCCGCGGCATCCTCGACGGGCACGTGGTGCTGTCGCGGGCCCTGGCGCACAAGGGCCACTTCCCGGCGATCGACGTGCTCGACTCGATCAGCCGCGTGGGCGACGAGGTGGCCGATGCGGACCACGCCGAGGCGCGCCGGCGCGTGGTGCGGTTGATCGCGCAGCACCGCGAGGTCGAGGACCTGGTGCAGATCGGGGCCTACGCGCGCGGGAGCAACCCGGAGACGGACGTGGCGATCGACCTGCACCGTGCGGTGGACGATCTGCTGTGCCAGGGTCGCGGGGAGACCCCGGCGTTCGAGGAGGCGAGAGGATCGCTGATCAAACTCGCGGCACAGGCGGCGGAGATGACGGCCCGGGCGGGTCGTGCGCGGCGGTGAGCGTGACGGCGCGCCGGGAGCGCCGGGGAGCGTGTCGTGGCGAGGTTCGTGTTCGAACTCGAGGCGGTGCTTGAGCAGCGGCGCGCGGCGGAGCGCGCCAAGCAGCTCGCCGTCGCGGCCCTCGAGCGGGAGCGGATGGAACTGGAGGCCAGGCTCCGCGAGATCCAGGAGGGAATCGTCCGTGAGAAGGAGGACCTTCGTGAGCATTTATCGCCCGGGTCAGGGGGGGGCGCGGTCGATCTCCGCACGGTCCGGCTGCAGGCCGGGGCCTCGCTCCGCATGGTCGGGCTCGCCCACCGAGAGGCCCTGCGGCTTTCGGGCGTGCTCGCGAGGCTGCGCGGCGTGCGCCTGGAGTTGATGGAGGCGACGACGCGCCGGCGCGCGGTGGAGACGCTCCGCGAGCGCCGGCGAGCGGCGTGGAGGCTCGCGGAATCGCGCCGGGAAGCGGCGGCGCTCGACGAGATCGGCGTGATGAGCGCGGCGCGAAAGGAGCATGAGCCGTGAGAACCATCTGGCTTGCGCTGTCGGTGCTGGCGGTCGCCAACGTGCTGGGACTTGCGGCGTTCTTCGGGTGGCTGAGCGCGACAGACCGCGTCGATCGCGCCCGACTGGAACAGGTCCGGGCGATCTTCGCGCCGACCTTGGCGCAGGTCCGCGAGCAGGAGCGGCGCGCGCAATCTCAGGCGGAAGCGGACGCGCGTGCCGCGGAGGAGCGGGCGCGACTCTCCAAGCCCGCCGTGACGTCGGAGCAGGAACTGCAGGCCCGGTTCGATGCCACCGAGATCGACCGTCAGCGTCGCCAGCGCATCCACGACGAGATCGCGCAGCTTCAGCGCATCCTCAACGAGCGCGTCGCCGAGTTGGAACGGTTGAACGGGCAGATCGCCGCGGCACGCGCGGAGTTCGAGAGCCTGACCAGGCGGGCACGCGACCAGGCGACCGACGAGCAGTTCAAGAAGACGCTCGCCGTGCTCGAAGGGCTCAAGCCGCAGATTGCCAAGTCCATGCTGCGCCAGACCATGGACATGGGCGAGTCGGGGATGGCCCA
Source organism: uncultured Phycisphaeraceae bacterium (assembly GCA_964500365.1). Classification (GTDB taxonomy): domain Bacteria; phylum Planctomycetota; class Phycisphaerae; order Phycisphaerales; family UBA1924; genus CAZCPB01. Next base: position 4,483 of record CAZCPB010000089.1, on the reverse strand, counting down.
GGCGATCGCGTACCTGAACGCGATGGACGACGACATCCGAACGGCCGTGGTCCAGGAGTTCGCAAAAGAGGACCCCAAGCTGGCAGCGGAATTGCTGGAACGGCTCCGGACGCGGGGTGTGCCATCCCCCGTGCCCGGAGAGTCCACCGGATGAACGCAGGCGCCGTCGCGCCCAATCCGAGCTTCAGGGAGCCAGCACGGCCGGGCGAAGCGCGCCCGGGTGCGGGTTCGTTCGCCGCGGCCATGGGCGCGGCGATCACGGCCTTCGCGAGCGGCGGGGCGGCGTCGGTGCTGATTGTTGCGCCGACAGGCAACAACAGTCCGCAAAGTCCGCGCGGGGCGGAGTCCACGGCGGACATTGAGTCGGGCACCGAGCGGGCATCGACGACGCCGAACACGGTTCAGGCGACGACCGCATCGGACGTGAGCGTTGCCGCCACTCAGCTTCTGTCGCCCGCGGCCGCCGCGGCCGCGCTCCTGGTGACGCCCGCTGGCCAGAGCGAGCTTCATCGAGCGCCCGACTCCGGTTTGCACAACAGGACCGCTTCGCCGGACGACGCGGGGTCTGCGAATCACGGATCAAAGGGGAGCGCGGCGGGCGACGCTCCGAAGTGGACAGCGCACGAGTTTCGATCCGCCGCGACGGAAAGCGCAAGTGACCGGGCGCGAAGCACGGAGCCTGCGCCGCCCTCAACCTTGATCGCCCCGCCGGGTGGTGGACGGGTGAACGGTGCCGAGCAGAACACGAGTTCCGCTGCATCGACGCCGTCAAACGCAAGCGGGGAGTCGGCGGCTTCGGCGCCGCGCGCCGGGGCGGTTCTCGCGGCGCCCGCGGGCACTCCCTCGAGTCCCGGTGCTGCCTCCGCGGGCAGGTTGGAGGGTGCCCCTGCACGACCGGGAGTTGCTGCCGCGCCGGGAGTGGGCGCCACCGCTCGCGGCGCTGGCGGGGCGCGGGCCGTGCAGCTGCCGTCGCCGACGGCGCGGGGGGCTCGCTTCACGGAATCCGACGACGGGCTTGCGGCGCAGGTTTCGCGCGGGCTCGCGGCGGCCCTGCGGCAGAAATCGGGCTCCATCACGCTGCGGCTTACCCCCGAGGCGCTCGGCCAGGTCCGCATCGATTTGAGCCTGCGGGGCGAACGCGTCAGCGCCACGCTGACGGCGGCGGACCCCCGCTCCCGGGACCTGCTGATGCGCGACTCGGACCTTCTGAGGAGCGGGCTCGAGGCACGCGGCCTCAAAGTCGAGCACCTCCAGATCGTGTCGCGCGAACCGGATGATGCGGCGGCGAATTCCCAACGGTCCGCCGAAGGACAGGTCTCACACCAGTCGGGCGCCGGGTCGGGCGGTGCGGGGCAGCACGGGCAGGACGCTCGCCCGGACCAGGGCGGGGAAAGAGCGGCGCAGTCGAGCGCGGGGCGCTTTGAGCGAGCGGGGCTTCCCGCCGAACTGAGGACGGAGGAGCCCGCGTTGATCGAATGGGACGGAACGACGCTGCGGCTCGACGCGCTGGCGTGAGACCGCGAAGAACGAGGAGCACGATCATGTCGGCGATCAGCGCACTGGCATCGAGCACGAGCGCCGCGGCGGGCGCCAACGACCGGTACAGCGAACTGGGCTCGGGTGATTTCCTGAAGATCATCCTGAGCGAGCTCTCCCGCCAGGATCCGCTCAAACCCAACGACACCTCGACGCTGCTCGAGCAGCTCTCGACGATCCGGTCCATCCAGTCGGACGTGGACCTGTCGTCGCGGCTCGAGGGGCTTGTGAGCCAGAACGAATGGGCGTCGGGCGCCGGGCTGATCGGGCGTGGCGTGAGCGGGATCTCGGAAGAGGGGACGCGGGTCGCCGGCGTGGTGGTCGGCGTGTCGAGGACCGACGACGGGGCGGTGTTGACGCTCGATGACGGCAGCCGAGTGCCCATGAAGAAGGTGGACGAGGTCGTGATCCTGAACAACCCCGGAGCAACGGTGTGAGCACGGACGCAACTTCATTGCTTCGGGCCTTGAGCGCCGGCGCCGCGGCACGCGGGATCGGCGCTGCGGGGACGCCCGTGAGGTCGGCCGGCGCGGCGGCGAGCGCCGGGCAGAGCTTCGCGGACCTGCTTTCCAAGGCTCAGTCGGGCGTGGCCGTCAGCGGGATACCAGTGACCCTTGGCAAGGACAGCGGGGTCTCGCTCACCGACGAGCAGCTTCAGCGGCTTTCGATCGCGGCGGACCGCGCGGAGGCCGCGGGCGTGTCGCGCGCGCTCGTGATGATCGACGGGATGGCGCTCCGCCTGGACGTGGCGGTGCGCCAGGTGACCGGCCCCGTGGAGCTGGGACCGGGGCTTGCGGCGGCGGGTATCGACGGCGTCGTCCACGCGCCGGAGGCCCGCCCGACGGCGGGGGGCGGCGCGGGCGGGCCGCTCCCGGACACCGGGGCGCTCAACGCATCACTGCTTCGCACGCTGGCGAGGTCGGGCCCCGCGACGCTCGACGGCTGAGCGCGACCGCGCGTGCGGCCGGGCGCGGCGTTCCTGACGTACCTCAACGGAGCTTCTCCTCATGGCTTCCACCGTCGCGATGTACACGGCGCTTTCCGGCTTGAACGCCAACGCGCGCAGCCTCGACGTCATCGGCAACAACATCGCCAACGTGAACACCACGGCGTTCAAGTCCAGCCGGTTGATGTTCTCCAACATGTTCAGCCGGACGTTCTCGATCGGGACGCCCCCGGGCGAGTCCACGGGTGGAACCAACCCGGCACAGGTCGGCCTGGGCGTGGCGATCGCCGGGACACAGCGGAACTTCTCGGGCGGCACGATCTCCCCCACGGGCGATTCGCGGGACCTGGCGATCGAGGGCGACGGGTTCTTCGTCGTCGATTCGGGCGGCCGGCAGGCCTACACCCGCGCCGGGGCGTTCCGCACCAACGCCGAGCACGATCTCGTGAACATCTCGGGGGACCGGGTGCTGGGCTACGGGTTGGACGGCAGCTTCAACATCACGCCGGGCGCCCTGGTGCCGCTCAACATCCCCGTTGGGGCCCTCACGCTCGCCGAGGCGACCCGGAACGTGCACATGGCCGGGAACCTCAACGCCGCCGGGCCGCTGCCGACGCGCGGATCGCGGACCGAGCTGGTCGGTCAGGTGCCCAGCGTCGGCCTCCGCGCGATCGCCACGGCCAACCCACCCCCCGCGGCGGGGAACCAGCTCGAGCCGACCACGCGTCTGGTGGACATCGAGGACCCCGACCAGGTGCTCTCGGGGATCCCGCTGTTCTTCGCGGGCGACACCTTCGAGCTGCGCGGCGTCGAGAAGGGCACCAAGGTCGTCGCGCCCGCGCAGCTCGCGATCACCAGCACGGCCACGGTCCAGGATCTCATGGACTTCATCACCGCGGCGCTCGGGATCCAGAACGTGGGTGGACCAAACCCCGACGGGCGCACCCCGGGCGTGAGCCTTGAGACGCACCTGGGCATCATCACGGTGGACGGGAACACGGGGACCGCCAACAGCCTGCGGATCGACCCGTCGGACCTGCGCATCCTGGACGATTCGGGTGACTTCCGGCGCACGGCCTTCGCGACCGAGACCAAGCAGACGGCCGACGGCGAGAGCGTGCGGACCACCTTTGTCGTGTTCGACTCGCTGGGCTCGCCGCTGGAAGTGGACGTCGCGATGGTGCTCGACGGAAAGTCCAACGGCGGGACGGAATGGCGGTATTACCTCGACAGCGCGGAGGACAGCGATCTGGCGATCGCGCTGGGCACGGGCGTGGTCAGCTTCAACACCGCGGGCCAGCTCATCACCACGACGCCGATCCAGGTGGTGGTGGACCGGGACAACACCGGCGCCGAGTCGCCCCTCGTGTTCGACCTCTCGCTCTCGAGCGGGCAGGACACTGTGACGGCGCTGGCCGACACCGATTCGAATATCGCGGCCACGTTCCGGGACGGCTCGCCCATCGGGACGCTGACGACTTACGCGGTCGGTGAGGACGGGACGATCACGGGCGCCTTCAGCAACGGGCTGACGAGGACGCTGGGGCAGGTCGTGCTGGCCACGTTCGCGAACAACGAGGGGCTGGTCGACGCGGGGGGCAATCTGTTCCTGGTGGGACCCAACAGCGGGACACCGGTCATCACGCCCGGCAAGACGATGGGCGCCGGGCGGATTGTCGGCGGAGCGCTCGAACTCTCCAACGTGGACCTCTCGAGCGAGTTCATCGGTCTGATCCAGGCCGCCACGGGTTTCTCGGCGTCGTCGCGCGTCATCCAGACGACCAACGACCTGTTCCAGCAACTCCTGGTGCTGGGGCGCTGAGAACCAGCCGCGGCCCGCCCCCCCGGGCTCAAGTCGGCAGGGGGGCTCTCCGATAACCGACCGTACCCCCGTGCGGGGTCCCGGTCCCCGGAGAGCGGCATGACGTGCGCGATACTGGCGTTCTCTGGCGGATTGACCGGCCCCCTTGTCGGCGCGCTGCTCATGCTCGCCCTGGCGGC
>CAZCPB010000088.1:0-14990 GCA_964500365.1 uncultured Phycisphaeraceae bacterium | reverse complement strand
CCGCGCCCACGCCGACGAACGCCACCGTCACCACCACTGACGAGATCGTCACCTTGCTCTTGAGCGACTGCTGAAGCCCGACCATCGCGCACGCCGCGATGAACGGCAGCGCCACCAGCGGCATGATCAGCGCCGCCTCGGGCAGGACCGCCGGGAGCGTCAGCACCACGCCCGCGCCCATGTTCCTTGTATATGTGAAACCCCCGGAGGGCCCGAAGCCGTCGGCAGTCTGGCAGAGCAGCACGTACCCGCACGCCACCACCAGCGTCCCCAGCGGCACCGCCAGCATCGGCAGCAGGTACGCCACCAGCCCCCGCAGCTTCCCCCACAGGTACTGCCCCGGCGTGATCGGCGTCGTCAGGAGCAGGTCCAGCGTCCCGTCCTCGCGCTCGCGGCTGATCGCCGTGGCCCCCATGTTGATCGCCACCAACGCCGTCACCGCGATCTCGCCCATCACCGTGAACATGATCGCAAGCTGGAAGTCCGCGGTGTTCATGCCCCCGGTGTGGTACAGGATCGCCAGCAGCAGCCCGAAGAGCCCGCCCAGCGTGATGAACGTCCAGCGCGCCGCGATCCGGCCCAGCGTTGCGTTGCGTGCCGCGGCCTCGCGCCACGCGATCGGGTTGGTCCACACCGAGCGCGGCGCGCGGTGCTCGGCCCCCGCCGCGGCGAGCCCGAACAGCTTGCGGTACCAGGGCACGCCGCCCGACTCGCCCGTGAGCAGCGCGACACCGCCCGCCCGCACCGTGATCGCCGAGACGATCATGAGCGCCCCGCTCAGCCCCAGGCAGATGATGCAGTACGTCCGCACCGGGTGCTCGAGGAACCACGACGCCAGCCCGGTCATCGAGCCCTCGGGCGCCGCGGTGTACGTGGAGGGGTTCAGCAGCGCCCACAGCGTGAGGAACGGGTTGAGCGCCGTCATGTACGTGACGCGGACGCCCGGGGCGCTGCCGCCCTGGAACTGGTCGATCCCGATGGTGACCGCGAGGTAGCTGATCACCGACACGTAGAACGCGAACACCGCCCGCTTGCCCACCATCCGCGACACCGAGAGCGCGATCGCGATGGAGCCGACCATGAGTGCCGCGCACCCCGCGATGAGGTAGCTGGCCATGATCGACGTCCCCGGCACGCCCCCGAAGTACTGCGTCAGCGCGAACAGGGGCAGCGAGCAGAAGAGGAGCGCGAGGATGAAGAACAGCCGACCGAGCAGGTTGCCCAGGACGATCTGCGCCGCCGTCAGGGGCGTGGTGAGCAGAACCTCCCAGGTTCGCGGGCTTGCCTCCTGCGCGATGGCCCCGGCCATGAACACGGGCGCCAGCACGCAGATCAGCGACACCTGAAGGAACGCAATCGTCGTGAAGCTCGCCGCGCCCTTGGCCGCCAGGTCCCGGTACGACAGCGCCCCGCCCAGGCCGATGAGCAGCGACCACAGCAGCACGACGATCAGGACGGCGAGGTACCCCGACCGGATGTACATGTGCCTGCCGCGGCGGGAGCCGTTCTGCACCAGCCGAACCGTGATGGGGTTCGTGGGGCCGAGTCGGAAGAGCCAACGGAGAAGGACTGGCATGGGTCGGGAATGGTACTGGCGGGCGGGGCGAAGGGTTCAGAGAGCCGCGTCGATGTCGGACGGGGGATGTCGGATGTCGGAGGCGGCCGTTGATTCCGGTAGCCGCCGAGCGGGGAGGTGAGGAACTCCGCACTCGGCGTCACTTCGTTCGGGATCCGCTCAGGTCGCTTTCCTGCCGGTGTGTTCCTCGCACATCCGACATCCGACACCACCCCTCCGACGTCGCTCCATACCCTCCCCCCGATGTCAACGCAGACTTTGCCCGCCAGGCCTGCCACGCCTCTCGAGCCGGTTCCTAGGGAGAATCTGGCCCACTTTCCGCGCTTCGACGGCAACCACCCGACTCGGTGGACCTTTCCGGACTACTTGAACAACCCCGCCTGCCGTTGGCTCCAGTGCCTGCGCGAGATGTACGAGATGCCGATCATCTTCCCGGCCTCGGTCTCCCCCGAGGCCGGGCTGATGCTGCACTCGCTGATCCGCAACCTGCGTCCCCGGGTGGTCGTGGAGGTGGGGACGTTTCTGTCGGTCAGCACGCACTGGATCGCCGCGGCGATGCGCGAGTACGGCGGGGGCATCATCCACTGTTTCGACGACTTCGGGCCCGTCCACAAGGGCCCGTGGCGCGATGCCGAGATGCTCTCGGGCCGCCTGGAATGGGTGCAGGAACGGCTCACGAAGGCCGGGCTCATCGACCTCGTCCGCTTCCACCCCGGCGACAGCCCGACGCAGCTCGGCGCGGCCCACGAGGAGCTGCGCGCCGCCGGGGGCGTGGACTTCGCCTACATCGACGGCGACCACACCGTGCGCGGCATGTGCGCCGACTTCTGGGCCACCGAGCCGGTCCTCAACACCGGCGGGTACATGATGGTCCACGATGTCTACCCCGAGCAGTGCGGCGGGCACGAGGGGCCGCGCCACGTCTTGGACCACCTCAACATCTGGCGCTTCCTGAAGCGCCTCCGCACCGGCGGCCCCCACGGCGCCCGCCACCTGATGGACAACCACGAGACCATCGGCGCGGGGCTGTACGAAAAGGTCGAGCTGTACCTGTCGCCGCTCAACTACGGGATGGGGCTGCTGCGGAGGATCGGCTGACGCGGCGAAGGCCCGGGGCGCGGCGCCCGCCGCGCCGCCATTCCCCGAGCCCATCCCGCATCATTCCTTGACCCGTCGCTGTCGAATCCTCCCGGCGTCGCTAACAGCCGGATTCGAACGCCACGACGAACGAGTCGAAGTCATCGCCGTTGACAAACCCGTTGCCATCGAAGTCCGCGCCGGGCGCGCCCGCCGCGAACTCGGCCACGAACGAGTCGAAATCGTCCCCGTTCACGAACCAGTCGCGGTTGAAGTCCGACGCGCACCCGGCCCGCCACTCCAACGTGACTTCGCCGGGCAGGTAGCCGGGCAGCGGCTCGCCGGCAGGACCGCCGAAGTAGACGAGGTACGTTGCTCGGCAGAGCCCGGGCTCGGTCACCGCGTACCAGTTGTGGAGCATCCGCCCGTCCCACGCGATTCGGGGCGGGCTCCCATCAGTCCCGAAGATCGGCGCAAACTCCTCGAGGACCGGCGAAGCGCCGGCGAACGAGCGCAGGCCCGGGTCGGCAGCGACCTGTTCGATCCAGATCGAGGCGCCCCCCGGAATTTCCCAGAAGCCCTCGATCACCCAGCCGAACTGGGCGTTGTACCACGTGTCGTTGAGCACGGCCGCGCCGCCGGCGTAGGAATGGCCGTAGTTCTGGAACTCCGGCGTGGGCACCGAAGGATCGGCCTCGCACGCGAGCCCCGGCCCGCCGTCGAGCCAGACCATGATGTGTTTCATCTCTCCCCCGAGAATGGGGGAGTCCGCGAGCGCGCCCGCGCCGAGGCCGAGCGAGACAACAAGGCAGAACACGTGAGTCGTCGTCGTGGTCACGATTCGTCCTTTCGATGCGGCCCGGGGCCCGCCCGGGCGGTAGATCCGGAACGGTGAGCGTCGATGGCGGCCGGTCGAGGGAATGAGCGCCCCGCGCCGGTTCGCGAGGGGCGCTGGATTCCGCCGACCGGCGGGTGGTCAGGCCCGACGGCGCCGCAGAGCGAGCAGCCCGCCGACGGCGAGCGTCGCGCTCGGGCCGGGCGCGGGCACGGAATTCCACGTGAGCGTGACCCCGGCGGCGTCGTACCCGGGGAGCGGCGCGCCCGCGGCGTCGCCGAAGTACACGCGGTACGCGGCTTCGTACGTCCCGCCGGGACTGCTCACCGCGTACCAGTTGTGGAGCATCGTGCCGTCCCACCGGAGGCGCGCCGACGACCCCGCGGTCCCGAAGATCGGTTCGAAGGTGTGCGACGCCATGTCGCTCATTCGCCCGCCCTTGAACGCCATCAGGCCGGGGGTCGCCGAGAGCTGCTCGAGCCAGACGAACGAATCGGTCGGCGGGGCCCAGGCGCCGTCCTTCATCCAGCCGTACTGGGCGTTGTACCACGTCCCGTTGAGGACGGACGCGTTGCCCATGTACATCGCCCCGTAGTTCTTGAGCTCGGGCGTGGCGACGGACGTGTCGAGATGCGCCTCGATCATGCTCTCCATGCGCATGACCATGATGTGCTTCATGCTCCCGCCCATCTGGGGCATCTGGGCCGGAGCGGCGGAGGCAAACGCGGCCGCGAGCGCGGCGGCGCACAGAACCTGGGTTCTCATGGCAAACTTCTCCTTGCGACGGCCACGCTCAGCGCGCCGTCTCGGGGTTGAAAGAGTCAATCTGGCCGGAACGGTCGAACAGGGATCGGAACCGCCTGTCGGCGGCGTGCCCGTCAACAAAGAGCACGCCGGTCGTGGAGCGGTGGCGCTCCGGATCGATCTCCGGCAACGCCGAGTACTGCGTCCAGAAGTGGGCCATCGCGTGGTCCGCGCTGGTCGCGTCGGAGATTTCGCCGAACGCGACCGTCGCGGAGGGGCGAGGGACCTGGCCCATGCGTCTCCACGTCCTTCCCTTGGTCTCCGAAGACAGGAGCTCGTAGTACACGTTGTACCCGTAGCTCCAACGGTCCCGTCGCCGGTCCAGCGGGCACCGGTAGACGCCGTTGAAGACGCTCTCCCACGCCGCGTCCTTGCTCGTGAAGCGCGTGCCGCGGACGTACTCGAAGAACGCGTAGCCCCACGGCATCGCGTGCGAGGCGAACGCCGAATGCTGGCTGCGCACCATCTGGTCGCGGTTGGTGTCCGCGTAGATGTGCGTGAACTGGCCCAGCGTACGGAGCTGGGCCAGGCAGCGGACCGACCGCGAGGCATCGCGGGCCCGCCCGAGCGAGGGCAGTATCAGCCCCGTCAGCAGCGAGACGACCGCGATGACCACGAGCAGTTCGATCAGGGTGAAGCCGGATCGCCGGCCCTGCGAGAGCGGAGCCATGACACACCTCGCGGCGCGTGCGAACGCGCACCAGGGACGTGGGAAAGTCGGGTACGATTGAGGGAGAGGCCGGGCCGGCTCAGGCCCGCGGCGGCGGCACGACCGGGTCCAGCGCGAGCGAGCGCCAACGCCGGTCGTCGGACCGCGGGGGGTCGCCGAACGCGGGCGCGAGAATGAACGTGCTCAATGGCTCTGGAAACGGAACCGGCGGCAGCCCCGTTGGGACCGAGGCCGAGCCGCCCTTGCATGCCAGAGGAGTCAGGACGGCGCTGACCAGGCCGCGCGGACCAGGCCCCGTCGCCTCCGCGGTCCGCGCACCGAGGTTTTCATTGGCTCCGGCGCAACAGGCACGAGGCTCGCCGGGCGCGGCAAGCCGCGCCGCCCTGGTCCATTGCTCGGGCAGGAACGTCCGGTCAGCGGGCGGACGAACTCCGTTGGCCAGGGCCCACGCGAGACGCTGCTCGACCGTGTGGCAGCAGCACGCCGACCAGCATTCGCCCGCCGAGGCGCAGCCGCAGCCGTGGCCCTCGCACGGGAAGCGTTCGGAAACGGCCGTCCCCAGCCATCCGGCGATCTGCGCACGCGACGGCACGAGTCCAAGGGAAACCATCACAAACGCCGCGCCCGCGATCGCGAGCATGAATCCGCGTGCTGAGCGGAAAAACGGACTCATGACTCCATTATTGTCGTGGCCAGATGTCGGGTCAAGCAAAGAAGCAGACGGGCCCTCGATCCGAGGCACCGCCCCCACGGGCTGCGATGCTGTCAATTGAGTTGCCGACGCGCCATCGTCGGTGAGCGATCACGCCCCGACGGCCTTGTACACTCATCGACCCATGCCACGCGCGCGGCTCGCGCGTTCCGAGTCCCACGCCATGAAGACCGCGCACGCGCACCCATCCAGCTCCGCCGACTCCCGGTTTGACGCGGAGCCTCACAAGCCCGGGAAGCAACCGCGACCGCAGCCGGAGCCCGGCGCGCCCGAAGCGTCCGCGCCCCGCCGCGTCCGCAACGGCGCCGTCACCGTCAACGCCCTCGCGATGGAGTACGCCGAGGAGCGCCAGCGCGAGCACGAAACCCGCGTCGCGGCCTTGGGCGAACGCGACCTCTACGAGATCGCCGATCCCAGGCTCCAGATCCACGTCGGCGACTGCCGCGTGGTGCTCCCCGCGCTCCCCGAGTTCAAGTCAAAGTCCGTCGACCTGGTCTTCGCCGACCCGCCCTTCAACTGGAACCGAGGCTACGACAAGTGGAACGACTCGATGGGGCGCGAGGACTACCTCGAGTTCACCCGCCAGTGGCTCGACGTGTGCATCGAAGCGCTCAAGCCGACCGGCTCGATCTGGGTCAACATCCCCGACGACACCGCCGCCGAGATCGTGATGCACCTGAAATCGCGCGGCCTCACGATGGTCAACTGGTGCATCTGGCACTACCGCTTCGGCCAGAACCGCACCGACGCGTTCATCAACAGCAAGGTGCACGTCCTCTATTTCTCGAAGGACCCCTCCGAGCGCACCTGGAACCCGCTCGAGGTCCTCGAGATGTCAGATCGCGCCGCGATCTACAACGATGCGCGCACGCAGACCAAGCGCGACGGCATGCCCGCGGGCATGCGCGTGCCCATGGACGTCTGGTACGGGCAATACTTCGGGCGCATCCAGGGCAACAACGCCGAACGCCGCGCCAACCACGACAACCAGTTGCCCGAGGCCTACCTCGAGCGCGTCATCCGCGAGACGAGCATCGAGGGCGAACTCGTAGTCGATCCCTTCACGGTCTAGGGCACGACCGCCGTCATCGCCCACGCGCTCAAGCGCCGCTTCATCGGTTCGGAGTTCAGCGTCGACAACGCCCGCAGCGCCTTCGCCCGCGTCCAGGCCGGGCCGGCCCGCCCGCTCGGCGCGGCACGGGGGCAGAGCACGGCGATCTTCGAGAAGCGGCGCGGCGGCACAGCACCGGCCGAGCCTCTCGCCGGCGCCGCCGGATACACCGCAGCGGCCCCCGCCAAGCCCCGAAAGCGCAAGACGGCGCGCTGAGCCGTCGCGCCGACCTTCCGGTCACACACCGCTGCCCGCGGCACCGTAACCCTCGGGGACCCTCGCGCCGACCCAGTCCGCCACGTCGTCGATCAGGAACGGCAGCACCAGGAACATGCCGACGTGCCCGACCGGGAAGCTCCACCGCTCCGGCCGGCCCAGCGCCTCGTACAGTTCGTCGCCGGTGTCGGCCGGCACGATCCCGTCCAGCGCCGCGTGCACCTGGAGCGTGGGCATCACGCGGAGAAACTCCGCCGCGCGCACAGGGTCGAGCCGGCTGGCCTCGCGCGTCGCCCCGATGAGCGACTGCCACTCGTCCTCGCGCAGCGCGCGGTCGCTCCACCTCATCCGCACCTCGGACGCCGTGGCGTCGCTCTCGTGAAGGACGCGGAGCACCGGCCCGCCCCCGGCGATGAGCACCGCCGCGGAGAGTTCGCCCAGCCGCGCCGCGGTCGCGGGCATCGCGATGGCGCCGATGCTGCACCCGACCCCGACCAGCGGCACGTCGCGGAGTTCGGGGTGCTCGGCCCGCGCGTGGGCGACGCCCGCCTCGGCGGCGTACGCCCACTCGGCCATGCCCCAGTCGGTGAGGCGCGCGAGGCGGCGCGCCGCGCCGTCCAGCCCCTCCTCGCGGTCGATCGGCGGGCGAGTCCAGTGCTTGAGGCCGCCGTGCTCGACGGCCTTGCTCGGGGGCGGGATGCTGAGCACCGCCCAGCCCCGCGAGGTGAACTCGCGGACGATGAACATCTCCGAGTCCAGCCCGCGGATCCCGGTCAGGTGAACGACCAGCCCGCGCGGCGTCCGCGCCGGCTCGAAGAGCCTCATGGTCGTGAGCGAGGACTCGCGCGGGGCCGCGCCCGTCGGGATCACGCCCGCCCGCTCCGGCGTGTACGGCAGGTCGTCGTCGTCGGCCGTCGTGAAGAACAGCATCAGGCTCGACCACTCGACGCCCAGCGGCCGCCCCGCCAGCGCGCCGTCCGCGCCCTGCGGCGTGATCACCTCGCTCAGGTGCCCCCGCCCGATCATGCCCACCCGGCGCATCGCCCCGCCCGCTTCCATCGATCGCTGCCACGCCCGCCAGTCCTCCTGCGGGATGAAGAACGTCACCGGCCGGTCGATCAGCGACGACTCGGTGCGCCCAAGGGTGGGGGCGCTCAGCGGGAAGACGGCCTGCGCCCGCCGCGGCCAGTCTTCCTCGGCGATCGCCGCGGGCCGCGAGCCGACCAGCGTGCGCTCGGCAGAGGGGAGCGTGCGGGTGGCGCAGGACGCCAGCGAGGCGATGCTCGCGGCGATGGCGGCCAGTCGGGCTAGAGACGTTCCACACCGCACGACCGACGCTGCCTTCGACAAAGTGCCCGTCAGGGTTTCAACGGCCCATCACACGCCCTGCCGCCCGGCGGCTTCAAATCCCCACCGTCAACCCCACCGGCTGCGCCCGCGGCACGCGCGACGGCTGCAGCACGATCCCCAGCGGCGCACGCTTCCCGCCCGGCGGGGGCACCCCCTCCTGGTCGATGATCCGCTGGATCGCCATCACGCCCTCGATCAACTGCTCTGGGCGAGGCGGGCAGCCCGGCACGTACACGTCCACCGGGATGAACTGGTCGCACCCCTGCACCACCGCGTAGGTGTCGAACACGCCACCCGTCGACGCGCACGCCCCCATCGAGATCACCCACTTGGGCTCGGTCATCTGCTCGTAGATCCGCTGGAGCACCGGCATCGTCTTGATCGCGACCCGACCCGCCACGATCAGGAGGTCGCTCTGGCGCGGACTGAAGCGCATCACCTCGGCCCCGAACCGCGCCAGGTCGTAGCGCGAGCACGCCGTCGCCATCAGCTCGATCCCGCAGCACGCCGTCGCGAACGGCATCGGCCAGAGGCTGCTCCGGCGCGCCCAGTTGATGACCCGCTTCAGCTGTGTCGTGGCGAATCCGTCCACCGGGAGTGCCGATTCGATGCCCATCGCGTCGCCCTTTCCGTGCCGGAAGCCGTGGCCCGTTCAAAGGATAGCGCGGCCCCGCCGGCGCGAAGAAAGCCCCCGGGACCCGCCGCACTCAACACGATCTTCATCCGTTCCGCTGGCCCCGCCCTCGGGCGCCCGCCGAGCGTGTGATACACTCAGGGCCGCGTTGCCGGGCGCCCTCGATCCCACCGCCGATCGACCAACCATGAGCCGACGCGCCTTCACGCTCATCGAACTGCTCGTCGTAATCGCGGTCATCGCGCTGCTCATCAGCCTACTCCTTCCCGGCCTCGGCCGAGCGCGCGACGCGGGACGCCAGGTCGTCTGCCAGGCCCACATGCGCGGCATCGTCACCGGCCTGGCCGCCTACGAGGGTGCCAACAAGGGCTGGCTCCCCGGACCCAACACCTCCGGCGCGAGGCTCCACGCCGGCCTTCCGTACACACCCGGCCAGGAAACCCCCTCGCAGGACTGGGACTACCTCTCGCCCATCATCGGCTCGAGCATGGGCTTCTCGACCGACCAGCTCGGGAAGTTCGAGCAGATCTGCATGACCAAGCTCCGCTGTCCCAGCAACCGCCTGCGGTACATCAAGCGCTACCAGGGCCCGCCCCTCCAGATCGAACTCAAGGGCGAGCAGCCCTTCACTCTCTCCTACATGACCCCCGCGTACTTTCAGCACTACCCGACCGGCGTGACCCAGGTCGGTGGCAGGCCCGTCGAGTGGCTCCCCTCGGGCGAGGCCGTCCAACTCAGCCGCGGCTATGTGCCGCGCATCGACGCCGTCGGCCCCTTCCCCCACCGCAAGATCTTCTCCTTCGAGGGAGCACGCTACTACGACGCCTCGATCAAGGGCTTCGACTACTCGACCGTCACCAACGGCTCGGGCCTCTCGGGGAGCCCGCAGGGCAACTTCCTTTCCCGCGGCAGCGCGTTCCTGGGCTCCGGGGAGTACTACCTCCGCGAGTCGTCGCGCCCCGGCGGCCGCCCCAGCGCGATCCTCAAGCAGATCTCGCTCCGGCACGACGAGCGCATGAACGCGGGCATGTTCGACGGGCACGTCGAGGCCCTCGACAACGTCGCGAGCGCCAACCCGTCGTACTACGCGCCGACGCGCTCGAAGCTGCAGTTCCCGTGGCAGAGCTGGTACTTCTACATCGGCCCGACGGACTCGCCGTACCGGCAGATGAACGCCGAGATCGAGTGACCGCGCCCCGAGCGTGCCGCGCTCAGGCCCGCCGTCGCCGCCAGGCGCCCACCGCGCCGACACCCGCCAGCGCGACCGCCCCTGGGGCCGGGATCGACGTCACCTGGAACGAGAACGCTTCCGACGCGGCGTACTTCCCATTCGCGTCGTGCACGCGCATCGACACCTCGTACGTCCCCGCCCCGCTCAGGAAGAACCCCCAGCCGTGGAAGTGGTTGCCGAAGCCGACGTTGATGCTGCGGTCGGCCAGCGACCCGCCGCCCCCCTGCCCCGGATCGAACACCCCGAAGACGTCGAGGCCCGACTCGATGGTCTTGAGCCGCCGCTCGGAGTCGTTCGAGATCCCGGTCGTTTCCAGAAGCCCCATCGCGAAGCTCGCGCTCGGCGAGCCGTTCAGCGGCGTCACGCCGATGATCTCATAGAAGAATGAACCTCCATCAAGCCGCCCCGCCGCGACGAACGCGTCCGCGCCCGTCGGGTTGAACGTCTGCCGGTGCGTCACCGGGTTGGCGGCGATGCTCGACTGCGCGTACCACCCCGCCACGGGCGAAGCGCCCCCGCCCTCGGCCGCGATCACCGTCGCCGGCGCCCCGTAGAACAGGTTGTACCGGGCGATGTCGAACGGGGCGTTCGGGTCCTCGGCGTGCCGCTTGGTGCGGGTCTGCAACTGCCCGCCCGCATCGCCGTTCTGAAAGCGCCACGCCCACATCTCGCTCTCGGGCGCTCCGCTGGTCCCGTAGCCGGTCTTGAGCAGCAGCTGCTCGCCGGCCGCGCCCGTCGCGGTGTCGAACCCGACGTGCGTGCCGCGGAACGGTGTCGCCTGACCCAGAACCACCGCGGGAAAAAGCCCCGCCGCGACGACGGCCGAACAGATCTTGAATTGCATGTCCTGTAACCCCGATAGCCACAACGCGGACGCGGCACCCCGGCAACTGCCCGCCCGATCACCTCGAATATGCGTCAGGATTCTCGGAACGCCACCAAACGCGGACGTTCATCCAGAATTGGCCGGGCGTTCGGGTCAGCACCCCGCGTCGAACGCCGCCGCGAACGCGTCGAAGTCGTCCCCGTTGACGAAGCCGTTCCCGTCGAAATCCGCCTCGTCGCTCCCCGCCCCGAAGTACGCGAGGAACGTGTCGAAGTCGTCGCCGTTGACAAACCCGTTGCGGTCATAGTCCGCGGGACACGGGCGAACCGCGAACCGGACGATCACCGGATCGGAATCCAGGTACACCCCGTTGGAATCCCACGCCACCAGCGTGACGTCGAACGCCCCGTACGTGCTGGACATCACCGCCGCCTGCGAGTGGTCGTGCGAGCCGGTGCCGACGTTGATGCTCCGCTCGACCCTCGTCGCGCCCGTCGAGTCGGCGTCGCCCACGAACAGCCCCGTGTCCTCGTCGAAGTGCCCGTAGACAAGGTCGCCCGGCACGCCGCCGATGAACTCGACGCTCGCGATCTCGTACCAGAAGTTCCCGCCGTCGAGCAGGCCCGTGGCGAAGTAGTAATCGCTGGTCAGGCGCAGCTCGAGCGAGCCGATCCACCCCGAGTAGGGCCCCGGGTCCACGAGCTCATCGTGGAACTCGACCACGAGCATCCGCTCGCCCTTCATCAGCCGCCCGTCCTCCTCGTCGATCCAGACGTCCGACTCGAGCGGGTAGTACCCCGCGACACTGACCGCTTTGGGACCCTCCGGCGTCGAGATGCTCGCCACCGTGATGTGGTTGTGGTCGGCGCGCGCGGCGCCCGCCGCGCAGAGCAGGATCAGGCCCGGAACGACGCGGCGGAGCAGCATGAGGAAAAACTCCCGGGGGAAGGGGGGTCACGGGGCGCGGAGCGGGTCGAGGATGTTCCGTTCGGCGCTGAACGTGGACGAGATCTCGGCCCAGGAGATCGGCGCGGCGTGGGAATCCGCGAAGGAATAGTTCGCGCCCGTGCGGTGCATCCGGGCCAGGATCGCCGCGCCGAACTGTTCGGGCTTGGTCCACCCGATCGAGTGCGTGTGGTCCTCCGTCCCGATCAGGCCCAGCGAGTTGATCGAGTAGTTGATCTCGACCACGTGCACCGTGGTGGCCGGGCGCGGCGTGAGATAGGTCCGATCGAGCGCCCGCGTGCGCCCGCCGGGCAGCGTGGCCTTGGTGAACGGGTTGAAGTCGACGCCGGGCGCCAAGGGCTCGAACTGCTCGTTGGTGGCGTAGGTCGTCCACCGCCTGCCGCGCACCGGGTCCAGCGGGCACTCACGCACGACCGCCGTCACCCCGTACTGCTCCAGCGAGGCGCGCCACGCCCGCGCGTCGGTCACGTTCACGACCGTGTGGCTCGACAGCGGGTAGTGCTCCTTGTTCGCGTGGGCGTACAGCGCCACCGCGGCGCCGAACGCCTTCAGGTTGTTCAGGCACCGGATGCCCTTGGACGACTCGCGCGCCCGCGCCAGCGCCGGCAGCAGGATCGAGACCAGCAGCGCGATCACCGCGATGACGACCAGCAGCTCGATCAGCGTGAACGCCGATCGCCGTGAGCGCCGCGCACCCACGACCCGACGGCAGCCTGGCCTCCACGCACCCATCCCGGAAAGCATAACCCCGCTTCCGCGCCGGTTGAAAAGAATCGCGAGCACCGAACGCACGCCTTCGCGCCGTTCACGCACGCCGCGCCCCGGTTCGCGGACCATCCGGAGATTCGCTTGGCCGCCGCCGGGAGTTGCGGTAGAGTCATGAGGCCGGGGTGGTTCGCAACGCGGTTCTCGCCGGAGAGTGCTGATGGATATCGCGCGCCGCCGCCGCCACGGGTTTCTGTTCGCACGGACGTTTCTGCTCGCGGCGGTGCTGATCCCCTCCGGGGCCATCGCTCACACCGCCATCGTGATCGGACATGATTCCACGGGCCACCTCAAGGTGGTCCTGCCCGGCAACTCCGCGGCGATCGTGCCGCTCTCTCAGTTCCCCGAGGCCCCCGGGTGGGCCTTCGGCGCCCTGGGCTTCGAGTCGCTCTTCGTCGACGTCCCGGAACTCGACATGTACGCGCCCTCGGGCGCTTCGGACATCGAAGTCGTGCTCACGCACTTCGACCCGGGGTGTTACGTGTGGGGCATCGGCGCCCCGCTCGACGTCGGCGAAACCCTGCACTTCGGCCCGCCCTTCTTCGACTACCACCCCCTGTGGCAGATCCCAGACGGCCCCGGCGGCGGCGAGTTCGTCCTGCGCTTCATCGCCCGCGACCGCAACGGCCTCTACGCCGACAGCCCCGAGTTCGAGGTCCACCTCGTCGCCGAGTACTGCCCCGCCGACTTCGACCAGAACGGCTTCGTCAACGGCGACGACTTCGACACCTTCATCGTCTACTTCTCCGCCGGGGACCTCGCGGCAGACTTCGACAACAACGGCTTCGTCAACGGCGACGACTTCGACACGTTCGTGGTCTCCTTCGAATCCGGCTGCTGATCAGAAGTCGATCCCGGCACTCGCGCGCGCCCGGCCGCGCCCGGCCCCCCGGTCGCGCCCCGTGGAAGCCGGCACGCCCAACCCCCAAGAATCCGGATGAAGGGAGTTCGCCATGGACTACGCCCACGTCCAGAGAGCGCCGCTCACCCTCATCCTCATCGCCGTCGGCGCCGCGATGGCCGTCGGAGCGTGGCACCTCTGGCACCACGCCTTCGCCGGGGTCCTGCTCGCCGCGCTCGCCGGGGTCTTCCTGGTTTTCGCCGCGTCGTTCGCCTCGCTCCGCGTCGAGGACGCCGGTGACCACCTCCGCGTCCGCTTCGGACCGCTCCCCATCTTCGGCACCCGCATCCCCTATTCCACGATCACCGAGGTCGAAGCCGGACGCACCCGCCCCATCGACGGCTGGGGTATCCACTACATCCCGTGGCGCGGCTGGACCTTCAACCTCTGGGGCTGGCGCTGCGTCAAGCTCCGCTGCGACGGCCGCACCGTCAGGATCGGGACCGACGACCCCGCCAACCTCGAGCGGTTCCTCCGAGCCCGGATCGCGCGCCAAGCCTGACTCCCGGGCACCCTCCACCCACCGGTCCCGGGGCCTGAAGCGGGCGATCACCGCGCCTATCCTGTCACCCCCTCGGCCGGGCAGCCCGCGCCGAAGGTCTGAACAGGACCCGACCGTACCAGGAATCAGGCATGGCAACGCAGGGCATCATCACCCAGGTCATCGGCTCCACCTTCGACGCCCAGTTCCCCGAGGACCAGCTCCCCGACATCTACAACGCCTGCGAGATCAAGGCCCAGACCAAGGCCGGTGAACTCGACCTCGTCGGCGAGGTGCAGCAGCACCTGGGCGGCGGACGCGTCCGCCTCGTCGCCCTGGGCTCGACCGACGGCCTCCGGCGCGGCATGGCGTGCAGCGACACCGGCAAGCCCGTGCAGGTCCCCGTCGGCGAGCAGGTGCTCGGGCGGGTCTTCAACCTCCTCGGCCAGCCGATCGACAAGGCCGGCGCCGTGGCGACCGGCAAGAAGATGCCCATCCACCGCCAGCCCCCCGAGTTCAGCCAGCTCAACCCCAAGACCGAGATCCTCGCGACCGGCATCAAGGTCATCGATCTCCTCTGCCCCTTCGTCCGCGGCGGAAAGATCGGCCTCTTCGGCGGCGCCGGCGTCGGCAAGACCGTTGTCATCCAGGAGATGATCGCCCGCGTCGCCAAGAACTTCGGCGGCTACTCCGTCTTCGCCGGCGTCGGCGAGCGCACCCGCGAAGGCAACGATCTCTGGCGCGAGATGGGCGAAGCCGTCTACACCGATGCCGACGGCAAGCAGGCCCGCGTCCTGGACAAGGTCGCGATGGTTTTCGGCCAGATGAACGAGCC
>CAZCPB010000087.1:0-15043 GCA_964500365.1 uncultured Phycisphaeraceae bacterium | reverse complement strand
GAGGCGGGAAGCGGCGCTGATCGTCTCGGGCGCGCTCGGCGGCGTCTGCTTCGACGTCGGGGCACGCTGGCTGGGGTTCTTCCGCTACGCCTCCGACTCGACTCCGGAGTTCCTCGTCGTGTTCCTCGCGATGTGGATCAACTTCGGGACCATCGTGCGGCCCGGCCTCCGCTGGCTGTGGCGCCGGCCGGTGATCGCGGCGGCGCTGGGCGCGGTCTCGGGGCCGCTGGCGTACTGGGTCGCGGCGCGCCTCGGCGCGATCACGCCGACGCCCCCCGAATGGCGGGCGCTGGCGTGGTGTTCCGCTCAGTACGCGCTGACGCTGCCCCTCTGGCTCACCGCGGCTTCGCGTCTGCTCGGCGATGCCCGTTCACCAGCTCGTCCAGAGACCCCGATCTCCAGCCCGCCACCGCGAGGTACACCACGGTCGTGAGATTCCCCAGAAGGGCCAGTCCCACGATCCACCCCGCGGCTCGTGCCTTGCTTCTTTCGCGGTACGCGATCCACGCCGCCGCCGCGGCGAGTCCAGCGTACAGGTCAACCATCGTCGTGATGCCCCACCACGAATCGACCGTCGCCCGGAGGCCCGCCCCCAGGGACATCTCGAAGGACGACCGCACGATGAGCCCAACGAGCAGGAGGGCGATCCCTCCCGCTCCGAGCCCGACAGCGCGTGTCACCGTCATCGTGAGCCTCCTTTCCATCGCGCCGGGAGTTCACCGTTGACCCTGCCGCTCTCCTGGACAGATCAAGTGTTGGTCACGGGCGTTGGCTCCGCTGTGATCATGCTCGTCCTGTGGGCCGTTCAGCTCCGCACTCGCGATGCCGGCGTGGTCGATGTCGGCTGGGCCGGCTGCCTCGGCCTCGCCGCTGCGTTCTGCGCACTGACCGGCCCCGGCGACCCCGTTCGGCGCCTGATTATCGGCTCGATGGGCGCGCTGTGGGGCTTCCGGTTGGCGTCGCACCTTCTCTTCGACCGCGTGCTGAAGGGCCCCGAAGACGGCCGGTACCGGATGTTCCGCGAGAAACTCGGTCCTCGCGCCGCGCCCGTGTTCCTGGCGTTCTTCGAGGCTCAGGCCGTTCTCGTCGTCACTCTCTCGGCGCCCTTCGTCATCGCGTCGCGTGATTCCGGCGCCGCCCCTGCGTGGCACGACTGGCTCGGACTGGCCGTCTGGGCCGCGGGCCTCGCCGGTGAGAGCATCGCCGACGCTCAGCTCAGGGCGTTCAAGCGCCGCCCCGATTCCGGGGGGCGCGTGTGCGACGCCGGGCTCTGGCGCTACTCGCGTCACCCGAACTATTTCTTCGAATGGCTGATGTGGATCGGGTACGCCACGGTCGCGTCGGCGGCGCCGCTCGGATGGCTGGCGTGGTCGGCCCCCGCGCTCATCCTCGTGCTTGTGCTTCGCGTGACGGGCATCCCGCCCACCGAAGCCCGCGCGCTGCGTTCCCGCCCGGTGGAGTACCGCCGGTACCAGCAGACCACCTCCGCCTTTTTCCCCTGGTTCCCGCGCACCCGAACGCCGGACCTCTCAACGGAGGCGACGTCATGACCCCCGCCCTTGCCCCGAGCGCCGAGCCGGTTCCTCACGACGGCGTCGAGGCCGCGCCACTCGACGGGTCCGCCGCCTTGTACGAGCGTCTGCTCGACCGGGGGCTTATACCCGATCCCGTCCTCCGCGCCGGGATCCGCCGTCGGCTCCGGCAACGCATCGCCCGGGAGCTCCGCGGCGGAACAGACGCCGTTTCGGATCGATTCCGCGCGTTCATCGGCGAACTCTCGCGCGCACCCCTGGCGATCCATACGCGCGAAGCCAACCGGCAGCACTACGAGCTTCCCCCCGATTTCTTCCGTCTCTGCCTCGGTCCGCGCCTCAAGTACAGCGGCGCCTTCTGGCCCGACGGCGTCGGCTCGCTCGCCGCTGCCGAGGACGCCATGCTCGACCTCACCTGCCGGCGCGCCGATCTCAGCGACGGGCTCCGGATCCTCGAGCTCGGTTGCGGCTGGGGCTCGCTCACCCTGTGGATGGCCGAGCGTTTTCCCGGCGCACGCATCACCGCCGTCTCAAACTCCCGGACGCAGCGCGAGTTCATCCTCGACCGGGCCCGCCGACTCGGGCTGCGGCCGCCGACCGTCATCACCGCCGACGTCAACGACCTGCATCTCAGCGACCGGTTTGATCGAGTCGTCTCCGTGGAGATGTTCGAGCACGTCAGGAACTATCGAACGCTCCTGGCCCGCATCGCCTCCTGGATGAAGCCCGATGCGCGCCTCTTCGTTCACGTCTTCTCCCACGCCCGGTTCGCGTACCACTTCGAGAGCGATGACTGGATCGGGCGCCATTTCTTCACCGGCGGCACGATGCCGTCCGACGACTTGCTCCTTCACTTCACCGACGATGTCCGCGTTCGCGACCACTGGCGTCTTTCCGGCATTCACTACGCGCGCACCGCCCGCGCGTGGCTGAACAACCTCGACGGGCGCCGCAACGAGATTCTCGCCATACTCAGGGGTCACTACGGCGATGCCGCGCGCGCCTGGCTCAATCGCTGGCGGACCTTCTTCATCGCGTGCGAGGAGCTCTGGGCGCTGGACCGCGGATCGCAGTGGATGATCTCTCACTACGCCTTCGAGCGACGCGCCTGAGTGGCCACGGCGACCGGGATCGTCGGGGCCTGGGCCTTTAACCATCTACGCCGCGGAGCAGGTTCCGTCCGCGGCCGCGAGCGCGTCGAGCGTCATTGTCCTGAAGACGGACTCGAGCCCATCGATCGCGGAGTTCACTCCCCGGCGAAGCGGGCGGGTGGGACCCGGCGCCGTCTCCGCCGGAGCGGGCCGGACGCGGCGAACCGCTTCCACGGCGTTGACGACCTCCAGGACGGTGATCGCCCGCGGGTGGCGGGCCAGGGCGAAGCCTCCGCGACGCCCGCGGTGCGACACGACGAGCCCCGCGACCACGAGGCTCCTCATGACCTTCGACAGATAGCCGCGCGGAACGTGCGTGCGACGCGCGATGTCGCCCGCGGTGGCGGCGGCGTCCGGCGCGCCCGCCAGGAGGATCAAGGCCCGGATCGCGTACTCGCTGGTCCGCGAGAGCATGCGTCGGCCTCAGTCGGGGGAGGTCCGGCAGGCGCAGTGCGAGTCCGCGTGTTCGCCGGCGCCGGCCGACAGCGCTTCGGCGGACGTGACGGTTCCGCCGAACTGTCGCTGGGCCGCGCCGGCCCGGCCGGACTCGGCGAACGCGGCGACGCCCGAGCCCATGGGCGTGCGGAGCCGGTCGGGGTCGGCCTTGAGGTAGTGGGCCGAGGCGCCGTCGATCCAGCGACGGCTGTCGTGGTCGATGACGTACCACGCTCGGCACGGGCCGTCGGTGTCGTGGTCGCGCGCGAACTCGAGCATGCAGGAGATGTCGTCGAACAGCCGGAATTCGCGCTCGCCGGCGGGCAGTACGGCCGCGCCGAAGCGGTCGTCGCTGATGAGCATCCCGCACTCGGCGCACTCGTCGCGCCCGGGCCGCAGGTCGGGCGGCGCCGGGGCGCGCTCGGGGCGGCACGCCCCGAGCAGCGGCGACAACACCGCGAGGCCGACGAGAAGCTGCCTGAACGTGTTCATGCCGCACTCCTTCGAGAAAAGGCTGCCGCGGCGGCGGCGAGCGGAACGAGCACCCACGCGGCCAGGCAGCCGCCGAAGACCAGGTGCAGGCGCGGCCCGAACTCCTCGGCGGCATAGAGGCCGGCGGGCCCGAGCACGTCGAGGGACGAATCCGCGGCGTGCAGGGACCACATCTTGAAGACCTGCAGCGGGTTGATCAGGCAGATCGCGAAGAGTTCCTCGATGCGGAGTTTCAGGACCAGCGTCCCCGCCATGATGCCGAGGTCGCTCACGAACACCAGCGTGAGCCACAGGAACACGGCCGTGCCCATCGCGACCGACGCCTTGCGTGCGAACACCGACACCAGGACACCGACGCTGAGCATCCCGAGGGCCAGCGCGACGGACAGCCCGGCCAGCCAGAGGATGCTCGCGGGACTGGTCGCGTGCCCCTTCCATGCAAGGATGCCCGCGCACGACCCGAGGCCCAGGCAGAGCGACGCCGTGAGCGCCGCCGCGAGGCCCAGGTACTTCCCGAGCAGGACTTCAAGGCGCGAGACCGGCTGCGCGAGCAGGTACGCGAGCATGCCGCGCTCGCGGTCCGAGGCGATCGTCCCGGCGCCGGCCGTCAGGGCCATGAGGGGCACGACGAGCAGGACGAGGTTGACCAGCCCCGCGGCGGTGCGTCCGAAGCCTGCGAGTCCGACGCTCGAGCTGCCGGTCCCCGAGAGCAGAGACACCCCGAGCCCGAGGGCGGCGAAGGCGAGTGTGTACAGGACGAACCAGCGGGCGCGCAGCGCCTCGCGCAGTTCGCGCATCGCGACGGCGACGGTCGCCCCGACGAATCGTGGCGGCGCGGCGGGGACGTGCGCGGCAGCGGCCGGGCAGAGGGGAACAGCGGTCATGACGCGCACTCCTTGTGCTCGATCGCGTCCGCGAGGCGCCCGGCGATCACCTCGAAGTCGTCCACGAAGATCCGGCTCTCGGCGAGCACACGGATCGGCGCCGCCTTCTGCGACGCCGGCACCGGCACGAGCAGCCCGACGCCGTTGAACCGGGCGTCGAACCCGTGGCTCCTGAGCAGGTCGGCCGCGGGGCGCCGCACGGACGGCGCGAGGTGAAGGTGCACGACCGCCCCGTGCCCGAGCGCACTGAGGAACGAGTCGGCGGCGACCTCCGCGGTGAACCGGCCCCGCTCGAGCAGCACGACGCGCCGGGCCAGGGCCGTGACTTCCTCGGCGCGATGGGAGGCAAAGAGCATGGACCTGCCGCTGGAGCGCAGGCGCGCCAGGAGCGACACGAACTCTTCGCGCCCGCAGGCGTCGAGGCTGGCCGTGACCTCGTCGAGCACGAGCACGGGCGGGTCGCCCAGCAGGGCGATCGCCAGGGCGAGCCGCTGCTTCATCCCACCTGAGAGCTCGCGGACGCGCTTGCGCTCGTGCCCTCCCAGCCCGACCGATTCCAGCACCGCCCCGACGCGCGGGACCGGCACGGCCTTCAGTCGCGAGAAGAAGGCGACCGCCTCCGCGACGCCGAGGTCGTCGTAGAACCCCAGCTCCTGCGGCACATAGCCGATCAGCTTGCGGGCGAGCTTCCCCGCGCGCCGCGCGTCGTGCCCCCCGACGGTGATCCGCCCGCGATAGCCCAGGAGCCCCAGCACGCACCGGATAATGGTCGTCTTGCCGGCGCCGTTGGCGCCCCACAGC
Source organism: uncultured Phycisphaeraceae bacterium (assembly GCA_964500365.1). Classification (GTDB taxonomy): domain Bacteria; phylum Planctomycetota; class Phycisphaerae; order Phycisphaerales; family UBA1924; genus CAZCPB01. Next base: position 9,748 of record CAZCPB010000087.1, on the reverse strand, counting down.
GCGACCGAGTCGCCGGGGTGGATCGTCAGCGTCACGCCGTCGACGGCGGTGACTCGGCCGAAGCGCTTGGTCAGGCTCTCGATGCGGATCATGGAGCACCTCCCTCGGTCAGTCGGTCCGCCGCCGGGCGGTCCCCAGGCCGGACGCCGCGAGCACCGCCGCCCCGGCCCCCGCAAGGCCCGCTCCCGCGAGCCCGAGCCCGGCGTTCACTCCGCCCGGCGCGCCGGTCGGCGCCGCGACGGCGACCGGCGCCATGAGCGGCCATTCGTCGGCGAACTTGGGCTCGGGCCGCGTCGCCGGCAGGGCGCGCCCGACGAGCTCGACCGCCTGCTGCACGGGGCTGAACAGCAGCACGCGCAGCTTGGGCTCCTTGTCGAGCATGTTCTCGAAGAGCGTGCACGGCTCGTGCACGAAGTCGCCGACGCCGTCGCGGTCCTGGTCGAAGCCGGTGTAGTCGGTCCAGAAGTTGCCGCGCCCGTCGAGCGAGAACTCGTTGCCCTTCAGCTCGCCGCGCCCCAGCACGCTCACCTGCTCGAGGTTGTCGATGAAGTTGTTCCCGGCGATGCGGTTGCCGCGGACCGCGGGGAGGAACGTGAGCCCGACGTCGTTGAAGGCGACGGTGTTGCCGGAGAACTCGCCGGGCCGGGCGTTCGTGAACGGCGAGCCGTCGAGGTACACCCCGACCCGGTTACCGGCGATCACGTTGCCCACGACACTGAACTGGTCCACTTCCTTGAGGCCAAGGCCGTAGCCGCTGGGCCCGCGGTTGCGCACGAGCCGGTTGCCCTCGAGCCGCACGCGCTTGCTGTACATGAGGTAGATCCCGACCGAGTTGTCGATCAGCTCGTTGCCCTCGAGCGTGACCGAGTCGCTGTACATCAGGTGGAAGCCGTAGCGGCAGCGGACCCCGGTGTTGGCCCGCACGACCACGCCCTCGGAGTACCACAGGATCGCGTCGCGTCCGTCGTGGATGGTGTTGCCCTCGATCAGCACGCGGTCGGAGCGCCACAGCCGCACGCCGTCGCCGCGCCGGGCGATGTCGAGGTCCTTGCCGCCGACGCGGTTGTTGCGGACCACGCTGTCGTGGGCCTCGCGCAGGTCGATCCCGAACAGGATGTCCTCGATGACGTTGTCCTCAATCGTCGCGTGCGGCGCCAGCACGCGGACCGCCGCGTTCTCCTTGTCGAGGTCGATGCCGGTGTCGCGCACGGTGAAGCCGCGGAGCGTCACGCCCGGGGCGGTGATCTCGACGATATCCCCCGCGCCCCCGCCGTCGATGACCGGCCGGCCCTCGCCCACGAGCGTGACGGGCTTGTCGATCACGACGTGCTCGCGGTAGACGCCGGGGGCGATGATGACCGTGCCGCCGGGCTCCGCGGCGTCGATGCGGCGGCCGATCTCGCCCTTGACCGCGGGCGCCGACGGGGCGCGAGGGGCGGGCGGCGTGCCGTCGAAGGCCAGCGCGGGCGCGGCGCACGCCGCGAGGATGGCGGTCAGGCGGCGCACGCGGCACTCCTCGGGCGGTCGGCGGCCGCCAGCACGAGCGGCCGGTACGCACGCCGGTGAAAGACGAACGCGATCACGGTGAGCACGGAGCTCGCGCCGGCGAGCCAGAGCCCCCAGCCCGCCTCGGCGTAGGTCTTGAACTGGCCGATGCCGCCCTCGCCCAGGATGGTGGGAGTGAATGGCTTGACGGCCGAAGACAGCGGGGCATCGGGGTCGAGGTTCTGCCCGAAGTGGGCCAGCCAGAACTGCAGATCGACCAGGAACCCCGCGGGGAACAGGATCGCGGGCAGCGCCAGCAGCACGGCCCACTTGGTGTGGACGAACGCCGCCCCCTCGATGAGCAGGAACATGCCCACGATGAGCCACACCGCCAGGGCCCGCTCGTGTCGCGCGGCCTCCTCGAGGGGCCGCATCCCGATGTAGTGGTTGAGGCCGTTGATCTCCTTGACGTCGCCCTCGAGGCGGTTGACGTACGCGGTCACGAACAGGCCGTTGGGGTACTGCGGCGCGTCGAGCTCCATGTGCCAGTACGGCACGAAGACCGAGCACAGCAGCAGCACCCGCGCCAGCGCCAGAAGGACGGTCGGGAGGGCGTAACGCCCGGGCCTTCGGCTGAGTTCGGCGGCCGGGATTCGGGGCCCGACGATCTGCCGGAGAATGCGCGGCATGATGGCTCCTTTCGCGGCGCCCGGCGGCGCCGGACGCGGGGTTCCGGGGAAGGCCCGCGCGGCGCTCTCGCGCGGCACGGACCCTGAGAAGGAGATCACTCGGCGGGAACGGCCGCGACGGGCGTGCCCGACGGCGCGGCGTCGGCCTTGCCGGGGGCCCTGGGCTTGATGTGCAGGTAGCCCATCATCTCGAGGTGAAGGGCCGAGCAGAACTCGGTGCAGTAGAAGGGGTACGTGCCGGGCTTGTCGGCGGTGAATTTAACCTCGGCGTACTCGCCGGGCTCGAGGCTGAGGTTCACGTTGTACGCGCCGATGCAGAACCCGTGCGTCGCGTCCTGCGCGTTCTCCAGGACCGTGATGCGCCACGTCACCTCGTCGCCCTCGTTGATCTCGACGTGCTCGGGCGTGAAGTGGCTGCGGATCGCGGTCATGTTCACGGTGACCTTGCTGCCGCTGCGCACGACCCCCTCCTTGCCCTTCTGCGGGGCCGCGGGGTCGAGCGACTGCGTGTGCGGGTTCCACCCGATCTCGGGGTAGACGGTGAAGGGCTTGAGCTTGTCGGCCTTGATCATCTGGCAGTAGTGCGGCTCGCCCACGCCGATCGGGGAGTCGTAGAGAACGGGCATGGTCGTGCCGGGCGCGCCGATGTCGACGAGCTGGAAGTTCTGGGGGAGCAGCGGGCCGGTCGGGAAGAAGCGGTCCACCGACCACTTGTTCATGGCGATCAGGTACCGGCCGTCGGGGCTCACGGTGTCGCCCTCGGCGGCGCACAGGTGGCCGATGTTGTAGTGGACCGGGGTCTTGGCGACGAGCTTCCAGGGCTGCTCGGCGTGGAGCTTGGCGTACTCGCCGCCAAGGCTCCAGCGCGCGACGGCGGAGTCGAGGAAGAGAGATGTATACGCGTACCCCTTATCGTCGAACTGCGTGTGCAGCGGCCCGAGGCCGAGCTCGACCTGGGCCTCCTTCACGGCGTCGAAGTCGAGGATCGGCACGCCGTACTCGTCGGTGCCGGAGTACTTCTTGTCGGCGATCGCCTTCTTGAGCAGCTCCGCGCCGTAGACGGTCACGTGCGGGTCGAGCTTGCCGGCCACGACGATGTGCTGGCCGTTGGGCGTGACGTCCACGCCGTGCGGGCTCTTGGGCTCTGGGGTGAAGTGGAGGAGCCCCTCCGCGACGCTGGTAGCGATCCGGATCACGGGGAAGCCGTTGATCTTCTCGGCCTTACCCGCCTTGAACGCCGCCTCGGCCTTCCTCCAGTCGATGATGTGCAGGTAGTCGGTGTCGCGTTTGCTCGCGCCGGCCTCGAAGGGCGGGTTGCCCTTCTCGACGCCGCCGGTGGCCATCTCGACGTTGAAGGAGTTGATGAAGACGTAGCCGTCGCACGCGTTCTTGCCCGCGTCGGCGAGGTCCTGCCAGTAGGGCGGCAGTTCCATCGCGAAGGACTGGGCGACGTCGACGCGGCCTTTGACGCGGTCAAACTTCCAGAACGTCACCATGCCCCGGTACGCCTCTTTGTACTCGTCGGGGGTGGCGTAGCCGTAGCCGAGCACGGTGGCGTACTGGCCGCCCTCGACCACGTAGTCCGTGTTGGGGGTGACGAAGGCGGCGCCGTGGTCGCTGATCGTGAGCGGGTTCTTGACGACCTGCTTGGTCTCGAAGTCGCGCAGGTCGATGACGCCGAGGCGCGCGTTGGCCTTGTCGCCGATGAAGAGGAACTGCCCGTCGTACTCGCCCTTGGTCTCCGAGAGCGCCGGGTGGTGCGTGTCGCCCCAGTCGACGCCCTTGCCGTTGATCTTCAACTCTTCACGGACGCGGTCGTGCTCGCCCGCGAAGCCGTACCCCTGCCACGACTCGGGCGTGAACACTGCGATCGAGCGCAGCAGCCGCATCGAGGGCACGCCGATGACGAACACCTGCCCGCTCTGGCCCCCCGACGAGAACAGGATGTACTCGTCGTGCCGCCCGCTGGGCGTGTACGTCTTGGCAGCGGCGAGGAGGTCGTCGGCGTTGAGCCTGCGCTCGTTGGCGAGCTTCGTCAGGTCCGCGACCTGCGCCGGCGTCAGCTCCAGCGGCTTCTCCTCGCGCGCCGAACGGCGGCGGCGCGACGGCTGTTCCTGGGCCAGCGCCGCCGAGACGTCGACCAGCGGCCAGGCGTCGGTCACCGCCACGCCCGCGGCGAGGGCGAGCACAAGACAGGCACCGGGGGATCGATGTTTCGCGCATCTCATGGAAGGCTCCTCTGAGTTCAACGCGCCACGGGACGCCGCGCGCCCGCGGGACGCGACGTGTCACTGGTTCGAGGCCACCGGCCCCTGCAGGCTGCGGAGATAGCAGATGATGTCCAGAAGATCGTCGTCGCTGAGCGCCGGGTTCCCGCCCTTGGGCGGCATGTCCACCTTGGTGGTGTTGAGCGGGTCGTTCGGGCTCCGGCCCTTCTTCAGGAACGCCAGCAGCGCATCGTCGTCGAGCCCGCGGCAGAACGCGCTGGTCACCAGGTCCTTGCCCTGGCCAGGCACGCCCCGCGCGTCCTTGCCGTGGCACGCGGTGCACGAGGTCGCGAAGAGCGTGCCCCCGTGCGCGATGTACTCGGCCAGCTCCGCGTCGCCGCCGGCCGCCGCCAGCGCCGCCGCCTTCTCGGCCTCGGTCGCCGGTGCCGCGGCCACCGCCGTCGGGGGCGGGAGCGCGGGCATGATCCGCGGGTCCTGAAGACCGCGCATGTACAGGACGATGTCGCGGAGTGCCTCGTCGCTCAGCGCGGCCTGACCGCCACGGGCGGGCATCAGCATCCGCGTGCTGTTCTCGGGATCCAGGGGCGAACGCCCCGTGGCCACGAAGCGGGCCATCGCCTCGTCGTCCGACGCCGCGACGAACCAACTGCGGGTGAGATCCTTGCCCAGGCCCGGGACGCCGGTCCCGTCCGGCCGGTGGCAGGCGGCGCAGGTCGCCAGAAACTGGTCACGCCCGCGTGCCGCGGCGTCGACGGGCAGGAGCGCCGCGGGCGGCCCCTTCATCAGCCGTTCATGGGCGAGCATCCGCTCGGCCCGCGCCGCCCGGGCATCGCGCTCCGCGGCCGCGTCGGAGTAGATCATCCATCCGCCGGGGATCAGGAGTGCCAGGCTCGCCAGCGCGCCGAGCAGGAGGTCGCGGGCGGCGTCGCGGAGCTGGCAGTCCGTCCGGGGCGTCCATCCCCGCGCCGGAGGGGTGTGCATCGTGGCCGGTGTCGCGTTCATGGGTCCCGCCCGGCGGGCCGCGCCCGCCATAAATGGAGTTCTATGTAGATATATCGACCATTCCGGCGCGGGTCAACCGTGCGGAGCAAAAAATCGTGTTTAATGTCCAGAATTCAATCCCCCGGCCCGAACGGCCGCCGGTCACGGCCGCCGGACCGCGGCCCTACCGCCCCGCCCGCTTCGCGGGGCGTCCGCCCACTGTGGGGAAGACGCACGCGGCGGCTTCCGAGGGCTCGATCATCTCCGCGATCGTGGACGAGGCCAGGGCCTTCTCAACCAGCGCGATCGCGCTGTCGAGCTTGCGGTGCAGCCGGCAGAGCCGCGTCCCGTGGGACGGGATCCCCAGGGGACAGGTGAGGATCCGCTCGATGGGATCCGCGGCGTTGACCACCTCGAGCACCGTGACCGACCCCGGCCCGCGCGCCAGGGTGAAGCCCCCGCTCGGCCCGCGGCGCGACGAGATGATCCCGGCGTCCACCAGGTCCTTGAGGATCTTCGACAGATAGGACACGGGGACCCGGGTCTTCTGGGCGATGAGCTCCGACCCGCACAGTTCCTCCGGACGCGTGGCCAGGAAGACGACGGCGCGGAGGGCGTACTCGGCGGTGCGGGAGAACATGGGCGCTCCGATGCTGGAGACAAAGGTCGGTAATTAGAATAGCCCGCGGGGCACCGGGGCCAGGCCGGCCGGGGACCATCGGCCCCAAAAAAGCGGGAGCCCCCGGCGCCGCGGGGGCTGCGATCAAGTGGAGCGGAGGAGAGTCGAACTCCCGACCTCATCATTGCGAACGATGCGCTCTACCAACTGAGCTACCGCCCCGGATTGTCCGCCGCGCCGGGCCTGAACTCCGCGCGGGGCGGATTATAGCCACGGCCCCTGCGGGCGCGGGCTCTCGACATGTCGCTGAGCGTTGCTGACCGGGACGAACAGTAAGGCCGGCGGCAGCGGCGCCCGATCCGGGCTGCCCGCTGCCCCCGCGCCGGCCCGCTCCTCCCGGGCTACGCTTGTTGAGAGTAGATTCTCAGTAAGCCTCGCGACGGTCAACGCGGGAGCGGGCGGCGATGAACATGCAGACCACACATCGCGGCGGGGCCACACGGCGGCGGGCGATCGGACGGATCCTGCTCATGGCGGGGGCCGCGGCGATCCTGGGAGCGTGCGAGGAGCGCGGGGCCGACAAGGCCGTGCCCCGCACCCCGGGGCCGCTCCGCATCGCCGTCAGTGTCCCGCCCCTGGCAGGCCTCGTGCGAGCCCTGGCCCCATCGGACGCCGAGATCACCATCCTGATGGCCCCGGGTCGCTCCGAGCACGGGTACGAGTTCACGCCCGGCGACCTCGCCCGCATGGGCAAGGCCGACATGGTCGCGTACGTGGGCCTCGGCCTCGAGCCCCGGATCGAGAAGTTCCTCGACCAGAACCCCTCGCCGCGGCGTGTGGATTTCTGCCTGGCGCTCGCGACGGGCGTGCTGACCGGTGCGGCCGGGAGCGAAGCGGAGAACGCCACGGGCGTGGTCATGAAGGGTGAGCCGGGACAGCGCCACGACTACGGCGGGAAGAGCGCCGAGGGTCACGCCCAAGATCAATCAGGGAACGGGCACGGCGACCGCGACGACCACGATCACGACGACCATAGCCACAGCCATGATCACGACCACGACCACGACCACGACCACGGCCACGGCGCGGTCGATCCGCACCTCTGGCTCGACCCCGTGCTCGTCCTGAACGCGGTGCCGGCGCTGGCCCTGGCCATCGGCGACGCTGCACGCCACGCGGGCATCAACCCGGGCGACCTCGAAGCCCGGCAGAACGCCGTGGTCGCGCGGCTGAGCGCGCTAGACGAGCAGTACCGCTCTACGCTCGCCCCGCACAAGGGCGCGGCCATCGTGACCCACCACAACGCCTGGGGCCGGCTCGCGGACCGCTACGGGCTCGTCGTCGCGGCCGTCGTGCGCGAGGTCGAGGCCGGAGAGCCCACCCCCGGCGCTATCGCCGCGAGCGTCGACGCGATCAGGCAGCGCGCTGTGAAGACGGTGTTCGTCGAACCGCAGTTCAACCCCGACGCCGCCCGGCGCATCGCCGAGAGCGCCGGCGTCGGCGTGGGCATGCTCGACCCCCTCGGCGACGGAGATTACTTTGCCATGATGGAGGGGAACCTCGAGCGCCTCGCGGCGGGGCTGGGCGGGCGGTGAGGCCGGAGCAGCGCCGATGACCATCATCACCACCGACCCGCGTTCCGCGGACGCCGACCGAACCCGCCCCGGCGCGCCCGCCATCGAGTACCGCTCCGTGACGTTCCGCTACGGACGCCCGAGCGCCGCGGCACCCGGCCCGGCCGACCGCCCGGTGCTCGAGAACATCACGCTCTCGGTCCGCGAGAGCGAGCGCCTCGGCATCCTCGGCCCCAACGGGGGCGGGAAGTCCACGCTCCTCAAGCTCACGCTCGGCCTGCTCGACGGCTACGACGGCGAGATCCGCGTCTTCGGCCTCTCGCCCGCGCAGGCCCGCCGCCGGCGCCTGGTCGGCTACGTGCCCCAGCGGATCGAGGCCGAGCTCGACTTCCCGCTCACCGTCCGCCAGGTCGCGGCGATGCCCGCGTGCCTGGCGCTGAAGCCCTGGCACTCCGTCCCGCCGGACCTCAACCATCGCATCGATGAAAGCCTGCGCGTGGTCGGGATGCTCGACCGCGCGAAGACGCCGATCGGGCGGCTCTCGGGCGGGCAGCTCCAGCGGGTGATGATCGCGCGGGCCCTGGCCTGCTCCCCCCGCGTGCTCGTGCTCGACGAGCCGACGGTCGGCATCGACGTCGCCGGCCAGCAGCAGTTCGCGGCCCTGCTCGCACGCCTTCACGATGAGCTGCGCCTGACCATCGTCGTCGTCAGCCACGACATCCGCACTGTGGCCTCGGGGTGCGACCGCGTCGCGTGCCTCTCGCGCACGCTCCACTCTCACACGGCGCCCGAGGGCCTCACGCCCGGCGTGCTCGCGGAAGTTTTCCGGCACGATGTCGCCGCGATCTTCGGGACCGACCTGCACGTGCACGCCCACAAGGCCGAGGCGTGCCCGATCGAGGGCGCCGAGCACGCGCACAAGCACGGGCCGGGGTGCGGCCACGATTACGGCCCCCACGACGACGGCCCCGGCGCTCAGGGCCGTGGCGCGGAGGGCGGCGGGGCGTGAACACCTGGCGCTACCTCACCGACCCCGCTCTGGCGGGGCTGTACTGGCCGGGCATCCTCGCGGCACTGGCGCTCGTGCTCATGTGCGCTCTGCTGAGCGTCGTGGTCGTCCTCAAGCGCCTGGCGTTCATCGGCCAGGGGATCAGCCACGCGGCGTTCGGCGGGATCGGGATCGCGGCGATCGCGGGCCTGGCGGCGACGGCCACGGCGCCGGCCCCGGTCCACGGCGTGCCGCAGTTCCTGATCGTGCTGGGCTTCTGCGTCGGCGCGGCACTCCTGATCGGCGTGCTCACCGAGCGCGGCGCGGCTCGTGCCGACACCGTGATCGGCATCGTCCTCGTCGCGTCCATGGCCCTGGGTGCGATCCTCATCGCCCGCTCGCGCAACACGCTCTCGTGGGAGTCGTTCCTCTTCGGCTCGCTCATGAGCGTGACCGCCGCCGACGCCGCGACCGCCTGGGCGCTCGCCGCCGCCACGGTCGCCGGCCTGTGGCTCACCCGCCGGTCGCTGGTCTTCTGGGCCTTCGACGAGCCCGCGGCCATGGCCTTCGGCGTCCGCGCGGCGCCGGTCAAGTTCGCGCTCATGCTGATGCTCGCCGCCGCGACAGTCACGGCGATGAAGCTCGCCGGTGTCGTGCTCGCCACCGCTCTCCTGGTGATGCCCGGCGCGACCGCCCTGCGGCTGAGCGCCAAGTCGGCCGCCGTCCTGCTCCTGAGCCTCGCCGCCGCGGCGGTCGCCATCCTGGGGGGGATCGTCGCCAGCTTCGAGCTCGACCTCCCCACCGGGGCGTGCATCGTCGGCGTGATGACGGTGATCTACGGCGGCGCGACAGCATGGGCGATCGGCGCGACGCGGCGCTGAACATATGATGGACGACGGAGGCCCACCCATGAAAGCCGAGACCCTGCTCGCCGAACTCAACCGCCTGCGCAAGGACATCGGCGAGGACAAGAGCGACCCCGAATGGAACGCCGTGCACCACGCCTTCTGCTTCATCTCGTACAAGATGTCCGAGTTCCAGAAGTACCTCGATGAGGAAGAAAAGAAGGGCGCGTTCGGGGAGATGGAGGAAGGCTGAGAGGCGGGCAGCAGAGGAGAAGCAGAACAGGAGAACAGGAGAACAGGAGAACAGGAGAACAGGAGAACAGGAGAACAGGAGAACAG
>CAZCPB010000086.1:6016-15152 GCA_964500365.1 uncultured Phycisphaeraceae bacterium | reverse complement strand
ACGCGGTCTCTGGCCGGCGGCGGCACGCTGGTGGTCGAGCGCATCGACGGCGTCTCCTCCGCCGCGCTGCATTGGCTTGTGCCCGCTGGTGTTGCGTACGAGCCCGAGGACCGACAGGGCATGGGCGCGATGTGGAGCGAACTGCTCATGCGGGGCTCGGGCGACCTCGACTCGCGCCAGGCCGCCGACGCGTTCGACCGCCTGGGCGCGGGCCGCGGCTGCGAGCCGGGGTCGCTGTTCATGCGGCTCAGCGCCACGCTCCTGGGCGACCGGCTCCCCGGCGTGCTCCCCCTGCTTATTGACATGGTGCGGCGCCCGCGCATGAGCCCCGAAGCGGTCGAGCCGGCACGCGACCTGGCCCTGCAGGCGCTCGACTCGCTCCGTGACAACCCCCAGGAGCGCGCGACCCTGGCCGCGCGGGCGCGCCACTTCCCCGCGCCCTTCAACCGCTCCGGCATGGGCACGGAGGCCGGGCTCGCTTCGCTGACCCGGGACGAGCTGATGGAGTCGTGGCGGACGCTGGCGGTGCCGGCCGGTTCGATCTTCGCCGCCGCGGGGAAGGTCGACGTCGACGACGTGGAGGCCCGGCTCAACGAGCTGCTCTCCGGGTGGTCCGGCTCGCACCTCGAGCCCGCCCGCGGCCCCGCCCCGGTCCGCGGGTACGCGCACGAGCCCGACGCCACCAACCAGGTGCAGATCCTCGTCGTTCACGATGCGCCCCCCGAACGGGTCGAGAGCAGCCTGCTGGAAAAGATCGTCGTCTCCGTGCTCTCGGGGGGCATGTCGGGACGGCTGTTCAGCGAGGTCCGCGAGAAGCGCGGGCTGTGCTACTCGGTGAGCGCCGGCTACCGCGGCGACCGCGACTTCGGCGCGGTCACCTCGTACGTCGGCACGACCCCGGAGCGCGCCCAGGAATCGCTGGACGTGCTCCTGGCCGAGCTCGATCGCATCAACACGCCCGCGGGGCGGATCACGGACGAGGAATTCGGGCGCGCGGTCGTCGGGATGAAGAGCGGGCTGGTCTTCAGCGGTGAATCCACGCCCGCCCGGGCCGCGGCGATCGCCTCGGACGTGCACCGGCTCGGGCGCGCCCGCACCCTGGACGAGCGGGCCCGCCGCATCGACGCGGTGACGCTCGATCACGTCAACGACTACCTCGCGACCCGCCGGACGGGGACCGCGACCATCCAGACGCTCGGCCCGAAGGAACTCAAGCCGCCGGCGTGACCGCGGGCGGCCGCAGGGTCACGCCCCGAGCACGTCGCGGCACGCGGTCATGGCGACCGGGACCGCGTCGGCCAGGTCGTCGTACGACAGCGGTGCCGGCGAACCGATCGCGTTGGACGCGAACTCGGGCTCGAGCGACTCCCGGACCGGTATGTGGCGGGACTCGTGCGACGCGAGCAGCCGCTCGACCTCGACGCCGAGCAGGAAGTCGAGCAGCCGGGCGCCCCCTTCAGGGTTGGGGCCCCCCGCGATGCGCGCGGCGGTGTTCGGCAGAATGATCGCCCCGCGGCTGGGCAGGCCCCCCGGCGCGGTCCCCGGCGCATCGGGCTCTTCGGCGTGCATGCCGATCGGCCAAGAGTTCCTTGCCGCGGCGTGCACATCGTCGGTGTCGGTGAGCCCCGCGTCGATCTCGCCGTGCCCGATCGCGCGGACGACGGAGGCGTTGCCGTCGTACAGGCGCAGCCCGTTGTCCCTCATCGCGGTCAGCCATCCGCGCAGCGCGGGCTCGCCCTCGAGCGCGACCAGCGCGGCCATGTGCGAGCGCGTCGTCCCGAACTGCGGGCGGGCCATGCCGACGCGGCCCTTCCACCGAGGCGCGGCAAGGTCCCGCAGCCGGCGCGGCGCAGCGCCCGGCTCGACCCGGGCCCGGCTGTACGCGATCACCCGCGCGCGGCCCGGAAGAATGAACCACGGCGCGCGGATGTTGAGCGGCGCGGGACGCCCCGAGGCCTCCGGGCCGGGCGCGTGCCCGGCCAGCACGCCCTCCCGGGCCAGCTTGATCGTCCCGAGCGGTTCGCTCGACCACCACACGTCGGCGCGGGGGCGATCCTTCTCGTCGAGCAATCGCTGGACCAGGCCCGTCGTCTTCGTGGCCTCGGTGTCGGTGACGACACCGACTCGGATCCCCGATCCCTTCTCGAACGCCGCGACGACCTGCCTCAGGATCTCGTCGTCGGCGCTGGAATAAAGGACGACGCGCGAGGCGCGCTCGGCAGACCGCTCGCACGCCGCGAGCGCCGCGAGCGAGAACGAAGCGACCGCGCGGATCGCGCCGCGTCGCGACACTCTGGGGTCGTGAGTCATCGCGCTACTTCGCGCCGGCGGAGTCCTTGGCGTCCGCGGCGGGCGGCCGGGGCGCGGCGGGGGCCACGCTCGCGGGCTTGGCGGCTTCGTTCAGGGTCCCGAAGTAGCTCTTCACCGCGGGCTGGAGCTGGAGCGGGACCTGGTAGCTCTCGATCGCTTCCGCGGCGGCCTTCTCCCCCGCCTCGACGGCCTCGGAGAACTGCGCCACCGACTCGCCGCGCACCTGCTCGCCGTACACGAGCTTGCTGCCGATGATCGGGCCGCTCCCGGTCTTGACCTTGGCCTTTTCCTTCTTGCTCGTGTAGTCGGCGGGGTTGTCCTCGCGCATGCCGCCGTCGTTGCCGAGGCCGGCCTTGCCCCCGGAGCCGTTGCCGCGGCTGTTGCTGCTGCCCTGCTCCCACGGGCTGCGGCCCATGCCCTCGCCCTCGCACTGGCCGAGGCACTCGCCGAGGGCCTGGAGCTGGGCGCGGCACTCGGCCATGGCGGCGTCCATCGCCTGGAGCTCCTGCTGGCTCATCTCCATCTCGGAGAGCTGGCCCTGCATGGCCGCCATGCCCTCCATCGCCTCGGAGTCCATGCCCTCGGGGCTCATCCCCTGGGCCATCTGCGACATGCTCTGGCCCATCTTGTCGCACTGGCCGCCGGCCTTGCACTGCGACATCGCCTGCTCGAGGAGCTGCTGCTTCTGGGCCTCGGTCAGGCCCTTCATCGCCTCCATCGCCTGCTTCATCGCCTCTTTCGCGGCGGCGGGGTCCTGGGCCATCTTCTTGAGGAGTTCCTTGGCGGCCTCGGCGTCGAGGCCCGCGGCCTCGAGCTTCTGCTGCATTTCCTTGCGGTCCTCGGCGAGCTTCTTCATCTGCTCACCGAGGTTCTGGAGCTGCTTCTGGGCCTGCTCGCGCTCCTGTTCGGTGAGGTTGCCCGACTCGATCTTGTTCTTGAGGTCCTGGAGCGCCTCCTCGGCCTTGCTGAAATCGCCGCGCGAGAGGGCCCGCGCCAGCTCGTTGAGCGGCCCATCGCCGGGCTGCTTGAGCTGGGCCATCTTGTCGCGTATCGCCTTGTCCTCCTCGCCCTTCTCGCCGTCCTTCATCTCGGCGAGGCGCTCGGAGACGTCGGTGAGCTGCTTGACCGCGGCGCGCTGCAGTTCCTCGGGCGTCATGGGCTCGTTGAGCTTCTGCGCGTCGAGCTTCGCGGCTTCCTCTTCCTTGAGCTCGAGCTTGGCCTTGGCCATCAGCTCATCGAGCTTCTGCTGCTTCTCGGCCAGGTCGCGCTTCACCTCGGTCACCGCCGCGACCCGCTGCTGTTCGTTCGTCCTGCGCTCCAGGATCTTGAGCACGTCGAACGCGGGCACGGTGAACCAGAGCAGCGCGAGCAGCGCGGCCCCGAGGATCGGGGCCGGCCACTGGCGCGGCGCGGCGAGGGGGATCGCCTGGCGGACGTTGGTGCTCACGGCCCGCGCGCGGGCCGTTTCGATGACGGCGCTGCACCAGGGATCGTTCTTCTGCCGCTCGGCGTAGAGCGCGGTCGAGAGCGACTCGCGCAGCCCGGCGCGCTCGTCCAGCTCGCGCGCCACGACGGGCACGCGCCGGCGCGCCACCGCGGTCCACACCGCGGCCGCCACGAGCGTGGCCGCGCCGGCCCACGCGAAAATCCCGCCGTAGGGTGCGAACCACGGGAAGGCGAGCCCGAAGACGCGCTCGACGAGGCGCGCGAGTATCACCGCGCCCACCGCGCCGGTGAGCGTCCACACGAGGGCCCTGATGAAATCGATCACCAGAAGCCGCCGCGCCGCCGCGCCGATCACGCGATAGACCTCGTTCATCGCCCGCTCCTTCAGACCGGCCCGGGCTTCCCCAGGCCACTCAGCATCGGTCTTCATGGGTCTTGACGCAAGGCTCTTGCACGACCCGAACGATATACGCCCCAGCCAGCGCTCAGGATCACCGCCGCCCGGCCGGTGACGCGCCCGTGACGCGGACCTTTCAAATACCGGACCCTTGCGACGGGGTTGCAACGCCCTTACCCCGTCCCCCGGGAGCCCGATCCAAGCCGCCGCGCCGTCCAATCTATACATTAGGGGCTCACCGATGAGCCGAACACACGCCGACCAGGACGGGGGAAAGGCGGGCGGGCAGGTACGTGCCGTCCATCTGCCAGCGCGCGGCTGCAATTTCGGGACCTCCCCCGATCGAGATCGCCTGGACCGGTCGTTCGCGGAGCAGGAGCACCCCCGCCTCACCCGCCTCTACGCGCTGACGGCCGTGGTCTGGTGTTTCTTCATGCTCTGGCCCACGACCTACGTCGAGTTCGCCGGCATCCCGCTGGCGGTCGCGTTCATCGCGCACACCGCCCGTGCGCCCCGCTTCTTTCTTGGCGCGGTCCTTCAGCCCGTCTTCGCGCTCTTTGCGCTTTACTGGGCGTGGGGCGCGCTCAGCCTGCTGTGGAGCGACGACCTGAAGACCGGCACGGCGCAGATCGGCTGCGCCCGCTGGCTCTGGCTCATCCCCGCGCTGTGGCCCGCGATGAACCGCCGGCGCTGGCTCATCGGCGCGATGATCTGCGGGGCGCTGGCGGGGAACCTCTCCCAGGTGCTGCACGCTGCCGGGGTCTGGCTCGACATCGAGGCGCTGACCTGGCCCCGCCGGGCGGGGCGCAACTCGGGATGGTGGGACCCGGTCGTCGGCGGCACGCTGCTCGTCGCCGTGCTCGGGCTGCACCTGCCCGGCGCGGCGTTCTGCGCCGGGCGGCGGCGATGGATGGGGATCGTGGGGGTCGCCGTGACGCTGGTCGCGATCGCCGCAACCGGCACGCGGGGCGCGTGGATCGCCGGCGCCGCTCTCGTCGGCGCGGGCGCGGTCGCGGGCGTGTGGTCGTCGCGCTCGCGGTGGCGCGCTCTCGCCCTGTGCACGGTCGTGCTCGGTGCGTTCGCGGGCGCTGCCTGGCTGGCGGCGGGTGACTCGATCGCGCGCCGGTTCAACGCGGGGCGCGAAGAGGTCGCCGCGTACTTCCGCGAAGGAAACGACGCCTCCGACACCGGCGCCAGGCTGCGCATGGCCCGCCGTGCGTTCGAGGCCGTGCGCGAGCACCCCCTCCGCGGCGTGGGGGCCGGTGGATTCCGCGCCTGGTTCGCCCAGGACGCGCCCGACAGCGCCCTGCGTGGCCACGCGCACGCCCACAACGCGCTCCTTCACGGCGCGGCAACGACCGGCATCCCGGGCGCCCTGATGCTCGGCGGCGCCGTCGCGTTCGCGCTCTTCTTCGCGCGCCGGGCGGCGCACCCGGGATCGGCTAACCCTTACGACGCCGGACCGTTCTGGGCGCTCGCGGGGCTCGTCCTCGTGAGCCCCTTCGATTCCGTGCAGGTGAATGCGCAGACCGCGGCCATGCTGACGACCCTGATGGCGCTGAGCCCGCCGGCCCTCCCGCGGGCCATGCCTCTGTTCCGCGAAACCGTGGAGGGCGGCCGGTGAGAGTGCTCATCGTCACCGAGTACGTGCGGCGGTTCGCGTGGTCCCTGCCGCGCTGGAGTGCCGATCTGGCGGCCGCCCTCCGGGCCCGCGGGCACGACGCCTCCGTCGCCTGCGACAACGTCGAGGACCCCTCGTTCTTCACCGGAGTGCCCCTGCTGGTGCGCCGGCCGCACCGCACGTGGCGCGGGGCCGACCCTGCCGGGTTTCAGTCGTGGGCGGTGGACCTGTCGGAGCGGGGCGGGTTCGACGCGACGATCTCGCTGACCCCGCTCGTTCCGGGCGACTTGTGGGCGCCGGTAAGCCTGACCTCGACCGCGCTGTTCGGCCACCTGGTCCGCACTCATTCGCCTGTGTCCGCCGCGTTCGAGATCGCCGCCCGCCCCTGGCTGCCGCTGGCCGCGCTCGCCGAGGCCCGTGCCCGGGCTTCGTCCAGACCCGGCGGCGCCCGGCCCGTCATGGGCCGCCTCGGGCGCCTGTCGGGCGCGGGCGCCGCCGTGCCGCTGGGGTTCGCCAGCCGGCTCGAGCCGTTCGAGGAGCCCGCACGCGCGGCGGCGCGCCATGCCGTTCGCTCGCTGCTGGGCTTGTCGCCCGAGCGCGCCGCGATCCAGGTCTCCGCCGTGCACCCGCACCGGCGCGGCTTCGCGGAGTTCCTGAGCGGCTTCATGCTCGCGCGTGCCGACCTGGGCGATCACGCGCCGGTGCTCCTGGTCATGGGTCGGCGCGTCATCCCCGTGCACCGTGCCGCGCACCGCGCCGGCGCCGCGAGGTTCGTCAGGTTCCTCGGCGGCACCGCGCGCCCGGAGCTGGCTTTCGGCGCGGCGGACCTTGCCGCGGCGCCGTGGGCGGCCCACGGGAGCATCGGCACCGGGCGGTTTATCGCCGACGCCCTCCGCCTGGGCATACCGGTCACGGCCCACCCGCTGGCGCCCGGCGCCGAACTCATCCGCCCCGAGCACTTCGGCACGCCCGAGGTCGGCATGATCGTTGACCGCCCGGACGCCGAGGGGTGGCGCCGCGCGATCGTGCGGTACCTGTCGCTGGAACGCTGGCCCTACGCCACGCGGGCGGCGCGGGACGCCGGCGCGGTCCTGTCGCTGGACGGGATGGCGGCCCGCGTCGAGCACGCGCTCCATCGGATCGCGGACGCGTAGCCTTCAATCGGCCGAGATGCTGCGCGGCCCTTCCTTGCCCGCGACGCGTTCCATGTAGCCCTTGCCCTTCCGCTCGTACTTGGTGAAGCCGAGGCGCTCGAGGTTCTTGTTCGAGAGAGCGCCCTTGCCCTTCATGTCGGACCACTTGCCCGCGATGGTCGGCGCCTGCGGCACGCGCCGCACCGGGACGCCGCTCTCGGGGTGCTTCGTCAGCGCCTCGTCCTTGATGGACTGGACCACCTCGAAGCAGCGGCCGGTGCCCTTGCCGGCCCGGTCGAGCTCCTCGTACACGTACGTCGGCATGGATGATTCTTGGCGCGCCCGGCAGGCCCGCGCCGGGCGACCGGTTCAATCGGCCGGGATCGGGGGCGGGTCGTCATCGCCGCCCGTGCCGCTGAACAACGCGTTGGTCGCGCGGTCCGTGCCGTTCGTCTCGCGCTGCACCGCGCCGTCCACGTAGACGTAGCCCAGGTCCCCGGGGGTCAGGGTGCGCCCGTGACCGTCGAGGAAGAAGGTGTTGACGCGCATCGAATGGCGGGCGTGGGGGCCGGAGCGGTGGTCGCCGGTCGAGTCGCTCGCGGCGGTCAGGCGGGGCGGATCGAGGTTGAACCCCTCGTTGCCGTACGCGGCCTCCTCGCGCCCGCTGTTGCTGTAGGGCAGGCGCTCGCTCTCCGTGAACGACGCGGCGGTGCCCATCCCGTCGAGCGCCATCACCGTGCCCGAGAAGGTCATGATCCGGGCCCGGCGGACCGGGAAGTAGTAAAACTTGCCGCCCGGCGTCTGGCGCGAATTGCCCAGGAACAGGAAGTTGTACCCGTAACAGTGGTTCCGCTCGTCGTTCCAGTCCGCCGTCACCGGACACTGGTAGAGGCGGTTCACGTAGTCCTGCCGCCCGTCGGTGTCGCTGGGCTCGCCGAAGCCGTAGATGCCCACGTACTGACCGAGGCGCGCCAGCCACGTCGGGCGGAACTTTCGGCCGTTGCCGATCTCGTACACGTTGTCGGCCGCGTTGGGGAGGTTCGGCGCACGGCCCGGGACCATCACGTCCTTGTTCGCGTCGGCGTACATCTCCCACCCCGCCGAGAGCTGACGCATCTGCGAGAGGCACACGAGCGTTCGCGCGGCGTCCTTGGACCTGCCGAGGTACGGCAGCAGGATCGCGATCAGGACCGCGATGACCGCGATCACCACGAGAAGCTCAATGAGCGTGAAGGCCCGCCTGGGCACGGCAACTCCCAATCGAAATTCCGGGGCACCCCACGAACCGAGCCTAGCCGAACGAGCGGCCCGATTCAAGGTCCACCATCTTCCATTTCAGGACCTTGCAGAGCCTCGAGAGCACGGGCCAGGCAATGTCCTCTTCGACCATCGTGACCAGGGCCTGCGTCACCTCGTCCTGGCCGGTGGGCAGGTCGATCACCATTCCCGGACCATAGAGGCGCTTCGTGCCCATGCTCCCCGTCGGCCCGCCATCGGGCGCCGTGTTGAACGGCGAAAGCAGTTCCTCGACGCGGCGCATCGAGCCAAGCGGGGCCGCACCCCCGCCGCGGTCCTGCTCGACCGACATCAAAGCGAGTTGGCGGCGTCTGGCCATGGCGGGAACCGGGATCGCTCCCGCACAGCATACACGCCCGCCGGGGGAGCCCGCCAAGCCCTAGGCCGCCGCCTCCTCGTCCCCCTCCCCGTCCGAGTCGAGCAGTTCCACGGCCGTGTCCACCAGCCGGCCCAGGGGTACGGGCTTGAGCATGTACGCATCGGCACCGAGCGACTCGGCGTAGGCCTGGTGGCGCCGGCCCTCGTTGGCGGTCACCATGATCACCAAGGGGCTGTCTTCGCGACCCTTGATCTTCTCCAGCACAAGAAACCCCGAGCGGCGCGGCAGCATCATGTCGAGGACGACAAGGTCAGGCGGCTCTTCCAGGCAGACCTTGACCGCCTCGTTGCCGTCCTGCACCGTGCGCGTCAGCGCGCCCTCGGCCTGGAACGCCGCTTCGATCGACTCGAGCACGTCCCGGTCGTCGTCCACAATGAGAACTCGAACATCTTCGAGTCGGCCCTCGATCTCGGGGCCGTCGTCGGTCGCGGTGGGTTGCTCGGCGTTCATGGGTTCCCCTCGTGGTGTGGTACGGCGGCGAGCCACGTAATGATGGAGGTGATGGAGGTGATGGAGGTGATGGAGGTGATGGAGGTGATGGAGGTGATGGAGGT
>CAZCPB010000086.1:0-5916 GCA_964500365.1 uncultured Phycisphaeraceae bacterium | reverse complement strand
GATTCGATCCTAAACAGCGCCCTTGCCCTTGGCCTTCATGAGCGGCTTACGTCCGTCGCTTTCCGCCGCTCTGCGGCTTCCTGGTTGCTCCGTTCGATGATCGCTTCGGCCTCCTCGGCGCTCAACCACGGCAGCGAGCGGATCTTCTCCGCCAGCGCCCTGGGCACGGGCTTTCCGTCCCGCTCGTGGCGCGGCCTGCTCTTCCAGATGCGATGCATCCACAGGTATTGTTCCGGCGCTGTCCGCACCATTTTCTGGAGCGCCCAGCGGTACCGGGCCGTCAGGTAAAAGAGCGGGTCGGGCTGCCCCTTCCAGTCCGACGGTTCAATGACGTCGGCGACGTACACGTGATGCCTCATCCCCCCCACCCCGGCCCCGCCCTCGTGACCGCCCACGCGGAGGGCCATCCCCACGATCAGCGTCGCGTCGAACCGCATCGCCATAAGCCCGATCGATTTGTAGGTTGACGCCAAACGCCCGAAGTACGGCACGAAGAGCCCGCGGTCGCCCGCGTTCTGGTCGGCGACGAACGCCACCGGCTCGCGCCGTTCCATGATCGCCGGCAGTCGGTGCACCGCCCCGAACTTGTCCAACAGCATGAGGCCCGCGCGCTCCCGCAGCCCGCGGACCCAGCGGTCGAGCGTCTTGTTGTCCAGGGGGCGGTACAGCGCGTGCATCGGAAAACCCAGCAGCGCCAGGGCATAGCCGAGCACCTCCCAGTTCCCGCAGTGGCCCGTGATCATGATGCACGGCCGGCGCTGGAGCAGGACCTCCAGGCCGGGCCCCACGTGCCCGAGCGGCGACGAATCGCGGATCGTCGGCAGGCGGGCCTCGGCGATCGCGCGCCGCGTCGATTCGGAGTACTTCCCCGCCGCGACCCCGCCGATCTCGACGTGGTGATTCCAGCTGTCCTCGGTGAACAGGCGCGGCGTGTACGCGAACTCCGCCGCGAGCCGGAACAGGTGCCCGTACGCGGCCTCGGCGCACGCCACGCGCCGCGCTTCGTCCCACTCCGGGAAGGCGATGCGCAGGTGCTCCATGGCCCGCGCGAAGCGCTTGCGGTTCAGGGGCAGGCGCCCGAACCAGCGGCCGATGCTCTCGCCCACGCTCGTCGCCGCCCACGGCCCCGCGATCATCGGCCCCGAGAGCAGCACGCGAAGCGCTACCGCCGCCGCCGACGCGACCGGTTGCGGGAGCTTTCGCTTCTTCCTGGCCATCGGGGAGGACGACGCCGACAACGTTCGCCGGCGCCGGACCTAGCGGCCGGCCGTCCGCAGGCGGCCGCGCCCCAGGAGCGTGTACAGCCGGTTCTCGTTCAGAAGGGGCAGGCCCGTCGCCATCGACTGCTTGTACAGGGCGTCGTAGCGGTCGATCGCGCGGTTCAGCCTGATGAACTCCTGCAGGATCTCGACCGGGGCGTCCGCGCTGGGGCGCGGCGGGAGCACCGGGCGCTCGCCCAGAACCAGGAAGTCCACGTTCCCGCCCAGCTCATCCACCACGCGCCCGCCCCAGCTCTCGATGATCGCCTGCAGGTCGGCCCGCTCGCCGGGGGTCGAGAGCCCGTCCCCGTTGGCGTCGAAGTTGCCGTAGAGCAGGAAGGTGTACACCTTGTTGGGGTCGTACAGCGGGTTGACGATCACGTCGCCGTTCACGACCGGGTTGCCCCGCGTCTCGTTCTTGATGCGGCAGGTCGCGCTGTTCTCGCCGACGTTGATCACCTCGAGGGTCGCCTTCCCCGGCGGGAAGTCGCCGTTCTGGTCGGGCTTCACGCTCGCGGCGTCGGAGTAGACGGAGAACGTCATGCCGAGCTGGACCTTCTGGCGGCCGCCGACCGAGACCACCGCGTTGTTCCCCGCAGAAAGGCCGATGACCGTGCCGTCCACCAGCGCGTACTCGTCGTTGGGCTTGAGCACGTTGCCCAGCGCCCTGCCGCGGAGCTCCTGGATCATCGCCGTCTGCACGATGATCTGCTCCTGCAGCCCGTTGATCTTCCCGAGCAGCTCGTCGATGCGCGACTGAGCCTCGGACTCGCGCCTGGCCAGCTCCGTGTCCATCTTCGAGCGGGCCGTGTCGGTGCCCTGGCGGTACTGCTCGACCTCTTCCTTGTACTTGCCGACCTCGGCGGAAAGCGCCTGCACGGTCTTGGCGTGCTCCTCCTCGATGCTCTTGACGCGGTTGGTCTCGTTCAGCAGGTCGGCCAGCGCGGTCTTGCGGCCGGCCTCCGCGGCGTCGAGCTGCTTCGAAAGGCCGGCGATCTTCGAGTCGCGGTCGGCGATCACGTCGAGAAGGGGCGGGGCGCTCGACACCTCGGCCTCGCTCACCCCGAGCCGGCTGGCGATCTTGCTCCGCAGGCCCTCGACCGTGTCGTTGGACGAACCCGACACCGACTGCATCACCGTCCGGAAGTTCTCGGAGAGGTACCCCACCACCGACTTGTTCCCCGACTTCTGGGCCAGCTGAACCACCGCCCGCACGTTGTCGTTCTGCCGTTCCGCGGCCTTGATGTACTGGTCGCTCTCGGTCGTGGCCTGCTGGAGCTCGCCGCGGGTCTTGTTGTACTTCCCGTAGAAGACCGCCGCGAGAACGAACAGGGCCAGGGCGAGCACGCCCAGGATCGTGATCGAGATGCCCATCCCCACGCTGGTGCCGCTTCGACCTGCCATTGCTGAACTCCGTGGGCCCGCAAGGAGCCCGCTTGCCACCGTCTGACGGATCAATCCGTTACGCGCCGGCGCCACCCAGCCCGGCCGCCCGCGCACCCTCGCGGGCCCTATCCAAGCCCTTACGCCGCCGTCGGGCCGACGGTTGCCGAGCGGGGCGGGAGTGTCCCCGAACCGCTCGTTCCCGTCAACCCCGCCGAGAGCCCGCGAAGGATAGCGCCGCGCCGGTCCCCGTACCCGCCGCCGACCTCCGACTCTCAAAGCCGCCCCGGCGGGATTCGAACCCGCGACCTCCGCGTTCGTAGCGCGGCACTCTGTCCGGCTGAGCTACGGGGCAATCCGCGGCGACGAGATCGGCGAGAGGTGTGCTCAGAGGGAGTTGCGCCCCCGTTCTCCGCCACTCTTCGAGTGGACGGAGCGCCGACTACCGGCTGTGCCCCTGTACTCCCGCGTGCATTCGCCGCGATGTCTGCGACAGGCCGGGGCTCCCGGACGGCGAGTGGGAGCGAGACAACGGCGTTTGCGCGCCTTCCTGCGCTCTACCCGTTGAGCTACGTGCGGAGACATGCCCCGCACGGCGGGATTCGAACCCGCAACATCAGAATTCATGTAGTCCCGCCGGCATCCGTCCGGGAGCCGCGCCCTGTCCAGATCGTGTCCGACGGTCGACGAGAACGACAAGACAAACCGGCGCCTGCGCGCCGTGGCCATCGTCCCAGATGGCCTTCCGGCTCTCGCGAGCCGGTCGGAGTTGAACCGACATGGAGTCCCGTTTGCATTCGACCGTCGAACACTCGTTCGTGCGTTCCTCCTTCCCTTGAGAGCTGCTCCTACCGGGGCGAGATCGGCGGCCGACAAGTGGTGACGAGACGGTGCGGCACTTTCGTGCCGCGGCGGCTTTGCCAGTTCGCCTACGGCACTCTCGTGCCGGTGGGATTCGAACCCACATTCCTGATGGAAACCTGTAGTCCCGCTTGCATTCGGCCGTCGATCACGCTCCTGCATTTGGCCGCGGGCCGGGCCGGCAACTCCATGTGCCGAGACCTTCCGGGTTGTGACCTGTAGTCCCGTCACGCATCCGGCCCGGCCCCCGCGCCGACTTCGATCTGAATCTCTCGCCGGGGCGCGGAGGCCGCGGAGGGAGCGGAGAGTGCACGCGGTGAGCACGGACAGGAACTATTCCTTCCGGCCGATCCGTGCCCGCACGTGCGCCCGTCGCCCTGGTCTCCGCGCCCTCCGCGCCCCGGCGGAGTTCGACCCCCTTTCTACAACCGCTCCTTCTCGATCACGCCGACCCAGTGGTCGGGCGTGAGCGAGCCCTCGACGAACTTCACGATCACGTCGAAGACGCGGTCGCTGAAGCCGCCGATGTTCAGGATGTCCTCGCGCTCCGACGCCTGCGTCGAGCCGTAGGGCTGCAGGTCGATGCAGACCATCTTCGCGCGAGGGTTGCGAACCTTGAACGCCGCCCACTGGCGCAGCGTCTCGGTCGGGGGCGGGAGCGTGACGCCGGGATTCGCCACCCGGGGAGCCGCGCTATCCACCCACGACTGGTTGTCCGAGACGTACACCACCAGGTCTCCCTTCTCCCCGCGCTGGTTGAGCAGCGCGAGGGGCGCCGAGCAGTTGGTCCCGCCCGGCGGGATCGACGCCATCTTCGACGCGTTGCTCACGACGCTGTCGCGCGGGTTGAGGTCAACCTTCACGACCTGCTCCGTGAAAGGCACGACGCCCGCGCCCGGGTTGCGCCGGAGGAGCGACGCCGTGATCAGCGCCGCCACGTCGACGCAGCGCACCGCCGAGGTCGAGCCCTTTCGCACCCCGGTGATCGCCGAGTGCATCGACCCCGACACGTCCGGGAAGACCCAGACCTTGCCCGGGATCGCCGGGACGTTCTCGATCGCGGTCTCGAGCGCGTCCTGGAGCGCCTCCCTGATCTCCCGCGGCACGTTCTCGCCCGTGTTCGTGTACGCCACGAGCAGCTGGTACGGGAACACCCGCGACTTCCTGATCAGGTTCGGGTCGCGCAGGCGTGCCGCGACCAGTGCGACAAGTTCCGGATCCTCGAACACGCCGTGGCGCGCCCAGGTGTTCAGGCCCTGGCGCGTCACCTGCCACGACGCGTTCCGCGCGATCTGCTTCCAGTGCTCGGGCGTGAGCGGGAGCGCCGTCAGCATTTCGTGCGGCACGTCCGGGAGCTCGCGCGTGAGGTCACGCTTGAACTCCTCGTACGCGCGGACGATCGCGGGCAGCGCCGCCTCGTCGTGCTCGCGCCCGACGAGGTACGCGTACAGGGCCGAACGCGACGGCGTGGAGGGGTGCGGGTGCACCATCTTCACGACGTCGGCCAGGCTCGGGTCCGCGCCGACGGAGGCCGCGAACACACGCTCGTCCGACCGCGCTTCGAGCCACCGGCGCACGAGACGCTTGGGGAGCGTGCCCAGGCTCTTGCGCCCGACCACGCCCGACCGCACGATCTGGACGAACGCGCGCAGCACCTTGCCGTTGTCCGCGACACGGTCAAAGACCTCCGCGAAGAGGCCCGGCGACCGCACCGTGAGCACCGCCAGGAGCAGCGCCGGCACATCCTTCATGTGCGCCTCGCGCCGCGTGTAGAGCGCCGTCCGCGCCACGAACTCGGGCTCGGACTTCTGGACCAGGTCCAGCACCCGCGCGAGCTGGTCCTCGGCGCTCACGTAGAACGTCGAGTTCAGCGTGCCCGTCGCGGCGTACTGCGCCAACGCCTGCTCGGGCGTGAGCGCGTACGCCACGCCGCCGGCCTCGTTGACCGTGTCGGCCCGCGCCACGAGCTTCCCCGCCATCGACTTGAACAGAGACTTGTTCGCCACGATGCACCTTCCCTTCACACGATTCACGTCGATCCGAATTCCTCACACCCCACGCGCCCACACCTCACCAGCCACCCGCCCATCCCACGCGTTTCACTACGAACCGCGAACAGAGTGAGCGGCTACGTGTTCTTCTGCCTTCCTACTTCCTCTCTCCGAACTCCGCCTTCGAGTCATTCGCCACCGGTGACACGCGACCGGTCGCTCCGCTCGCGGCTCGTCGTGAACACGTCCTGCGCGAACCCGCGAGCCACATCAACGCGATTCACATCACTCCTATCCGATGGCTCCGGCGGGACTCGAACCCGCACGCGCGGCGTATGAGACCGCTGCCCTGCCCGTTAGGCGACGGAGTTGGCCCGACGTGCGCGCACAACAACCACACGATCCCGATGGGACTCGAACCC
>CAZCPB010000085.1:0-15153 GCA_964500365.1 uncultured Phycisphaeraceae bacterium | reverse complement strand
TAAAGGTAAGGTCGGGGGAAGGATCAAGGAGATGTTGGAGGTGGGATGTCGGATGGCGGACGTCGCAGGACTTTGCCCGAGGCGAGTGGGCGGCCGGGCGGGGCGGTGGCTCCGGGTTTTCGAGTGGGTGGGGCCGTCCGGTCGATGCTTGGCGGGTGTCGATCCCAAAGCGCAGAAACCGCCTGTTTCAGCCCGGATTCCTCGCGGTAGCTGCCGTCTGTCTCGCGGCCGCCGGCGGGGGATGCCAGACCTCGGTCAAGCCGCAGGAGGGGTCGAGCCGGACGGTCGCGGCCTATTCGTGGGGGACGTTGGAGGCCGACCTGCCGATCCGCTGCCGCGTGCCGGCGGTGATCGGGGCCGCGGACGCCAGCCTGCGGCGGCGGGGATACGCCGTGGCGTCCGGGGGAGCGACCGAGGACAGCGGGGAGGTACGTGGCGAGCCCGCGCCGTCGAGCGACGCGGCATCGGTAACGGTCGGCGCCCGGGCGGTGCCGGGGGCGACGCGGGTCTCGGTCAAGGTGGGACTGATCGGGAACGAGACGCTGTCGCGGGCGATTCTGGATGAGATCCTGCAGCGGTTCGGGCTGTGATCAGCCACCCAGCAGCGCCGCACACTCCTTGCCCTTCTCGTCATCGCGGCTCTTCGCCCAGTCGAGCGCTGTGCGGCCCGACCTGTCCTTGGCCTCGCGCGGGGCCTTGTGGTCGAGGAGGAACTTGACCTTCTCGGCATCGCCGCGGTCGGCGGCGCGCATCAGGGGCGTCACGCCTTCCTTGTCCGCGAGCGACACGTCCGCGCCGGCGCCGACCAGGGACTTGAGCACCTCGAAATCGTCCCCCGCCGCGGCGAAGGCCAGGGCGGTGGCGCCCTCGTCGTCGGCCTCGTTCAGGGGCGCGCGGGCGTCGATCAGGGCCTTGACCTTGGCGGCATCGCCCGCCTGGGCCGCGATCATGAGGGCGCTCTGGCCCCACTTGTTCTTGAACTCGACGTTGGCGCCGGCGGTGATCAGCGCCGCGAGCACGGCGGGGTCGCCGCGGCTTGAGGCGAACATGAGCGCGGTCCACCCCTCGCCGGTGCGGGCGTCCACGCGGGCGCTGGCGTCGAGCAGGGCGCGGACGGTCGCGGCGTCGGAGGAAAGCACGGCGAGCATCAGGGCGGTCTTGCCGTCGCGGGTGGACGCGGCGTCCACGCGGGCCCCGGCCTTCACCAGCGCCGAAACGGCCTCGGGCTTGCCCGCCAGCGCGGCGGCCATGAGGGGCGTCGTGCCGCGCTTCAGGGCGTCGCCCGTCTCCACGTGACGCTCGAGCTGCGCCGGCTCGCGGGCGAGGATCGCGGCGATGGCGGCGGTGTCGCCGCGCTCCGCGGCGTCGTGCAGCGAGCCGGCGGGGGTCTGCATCGCCTGCGCCGGCGCAAGGTCCGCCGAAATGTTCTGTGCGTACATATACATCGCCACCCCGATGCCCGTGAGGCACAGGACCGTGACGAACAGCCGGACCGGGCGAATCCCCTGGGACATTGGCGGCACTCCGCGTGGCGTGCGCGCAGCATACGCGAAGGGGGCCGGAGCGGGAAGCGGGGAAGACCGAAACGTGGCACGGCTTCGAGCGGGCGGACCGCCCGGCCTGATGCCTGCCTGAGCGGCGCCTCGGCACGCGGGTCAGCCCCGTTGCGAGCGGGCCTCCAGCCAGGTCTTGGCCTCCGCCGCGAGGTCCGCGATGCCGCGCCGGCGAGTGACGACCACGTTCGGGCCCTTGTAGAGAATCGAGACCTTGTGATCGAGTTGGGTCGCGCCCCACACGACGACCAGGCCCGCCCAGGCGATGTTGGTGTCGGCCTGGGCGCGCGAGTGGCCGGCGGTGCCGTCCACGAAGCGGAGGGCCAGCCGGTCGCCGATGGCATCGCCCAGTTCCAAGCGCGTCGCGGGCGAACCGCCGACGATGCAGAGGCGAGTGACGCCCGCGCGCTCTGCCGCGCCGACCAGTTCATCGACCGAGCGCCGATTGACCGAGCCGCCGCAGACGGCGCAGTCCGCAGCGCTCGCGGCCTCGACGACCGAGCGGCCCGCTGCCCGCCCTCGCGCTTCGGCGCGGCAGTCGCCGCGAGAACAGACCCGGAAGAAGCGACTTTCGAAGAGCGCCCGAACCTGCTGGCGCTTGCTCGAAGCGATCCGGCTCTTACGCGGGTTGCTCAGGCCGGCCTCGGCGAGCGCCGTCTCGTACGGCGAGGGATCCCCGGCGTAGCCGAGTTCGCGGAAGAGGCGATCTTTCTCGATGTCGCCCGGAGGCGTGGGGTCCGCTTCGCGTCGCGCCATGGCGTCAGGCTTCCAGCGAGTCCCGCAGGCGGTCCGCGGCGGCGGCCCAGAAGGCCTTCATCTTCGCCGCGTCTCGCGCGTTCGCCAGCTTCGAGTGCTGGACGGCGATGCGGCACCGCGCCGTGCCCGCGGGGTAGAAGTTGAAATCCACGGAGGTCGGAGAGTCCGAGGCGCCCGGCGTGCACGTGAACCTCGCGTACTTGCCGGCGGTGTGCTTGCGGGGCTCGAGCCTGAGCGCGCCGAGCCAGCGGCGTCGACGCTTCGAGTCGGTCACGGCGGCGAAGGCGTCCTCGACCGGCGCCCCGATCGCGCGGCTGGCGCTGACCGAGTACCCGTCGGTCTGCTGGTGCCTGGCGCGCAGTCCCCTGGCCTGCTCGTAGCCCACCACGACCATCTGGCTCCACCACGCCGTGCAGTCGTGGGAGACGTGGATGAACTCCGCCGCGCTCTTGTGGCCGTTCTTCTTCACGTCGAAG
Source organism: uncultured Phycisphaeraceae bacterium (assembly GCA_964500365.1). Taxonomy (GTDB): domain Bacteria; phylum Planctomycetota; class Phycisphaerae; order Phycisphaerales; family UBA1924; genus CAZCPB01. Next base: position 12,368 of record CAZCPB010000085.1, on the reverse strand, counting down.
CGGTCGAGGACCTTGAACCAGTCCTTCCACGCACGGCCGGTAGCCTTGACCACCGCGGCGTCCGAGATGCCGGCGACTCCGGGGGCCTTCTTCGGCGACCGCTGACCGGGCCCGGTGGACCGCTTCGAACTGGTGCGGGTGGTCGCCTGCGGCATGAACGCAGCGTACCGGGGCGAGAGGGCTCGTGGCCGGCGCGGGTCGCGCGCGATACAGTTGACGAACTTTCAGAATCCGCTGAAAACTCAGCCGGAGTTCCCGCGATGACCGCCCGGTACACGCCCCCCGCCGAACACCCGAACCTGCGGGCCGACGATGAGGGGCTGCTCGCGGCGGTGGTGGCGGGGGGGGCGCGGCTGACGCTGGATCAGGGGCTGGAGCTGTTCACCACCATGCCGCTGACGGCGCTGGGGCGGTGGGCCGACGCCCGTTGCCGCGTGATCCACGGGGAGACGTTCCGCACGTACGTGATCGACCGGAACATCAACTACACGAACGTGTGCACGGCGCGGTGCACCTTCTGTGCCTTCCGGCGCGACGCGACGGACCATGACGCGTACACGCTGGCGAAGGACAAGATCCACGAGAAGATCGCGGAACTGGCCGCGATCGGCGGGACGCAGGTGCTGATGCAGGGCGGGATGAACCCGGACCTGCCGCTGGACTATTACCTGGACCTGCTCGCGTCGATCAAGGGGCGCTTCCCGGGCGTGCACGTGCACGCGTTCAGCCCGCCCGAGGTGATCGAGTTCGTCAACTTCTTCGACCCGCCGGGCGCGAGCCTGTGGGAGAAGTGCCGGTGGGTGCTCGGGAAACTGCGCGAGGCCGGCCTGGATTCGCTCCCCGGCGGAGGGGGCGAGATCTTCGCCGACCCGGTGCGCCGGAAGATCGGGCTGGGCAAGTGCACGGCCGAGGCGTGGCTGACGGTGATGAACGCGGCGCACTCCCTCGGGATGTTCACGAGCGCGACGATGATGTTCGGGCACATCGAGGGGTACGCCGACCGCGTCCACCACATGGGGCTGGTGCGTGAGTGGCAGGACCGGGCGCTGCGGGAGCCGTCGCACGGGCACTACACGGCCTTTATTTCGTGGCCCTTCCAGCGCGAGAACACGCCCCTGGGGCGCGTGCCGGACTGGGGGCGGAAGGCCGATGAACTGGCCGCGGAGTTTCCCGGCGATGTTGTCGCCCGCCAGTTCGCGTGGGGCGCACGGCCCGATGTTGACTATCGCGAGCTGGGCCCCGCGGCGGCGGAGTTCGGACGCCGCGTGCGCATGTCGGGCTCGACGGACTACCTGCGGACGCAGGCGCTCTCGCGCCTCATGCTCGACAACATCTACTCGATCGGCGCGAGCTGGGTGACGATGGGGCCGCACATCGGGCAGGTGGGGCTCATGTTCGGCGCCAGCGACATGGGCAGCGTGATGATGGAGGAGAACGTCGTCAGCAGCGCGGGGACGACGTACTGCCTCGACGAGGCCCTGCTCTGCCGGCTGATCCGCGGGGCCGGCTTCGTGCCCGCGCAGAGGAACAACACGTACGACGTCCTGAAGGTGCACGACGGCGCGGACTCGCCGGACCTGTCCGTGACGGACTGGAGCGCGCACCGGGCGCGGAAGATGCACCAGCAGGCGCCGAAGCAGGCCAAGGCGCGGCTCACGGTGACCGCGAACCGCTGACGCGGGTTCACCGAAGGTTCATAGAGCGGCACAAAGAGCGGCCGAGAGCAAAGCGCGCGACGGCGCGGGTAGACTGCGTCGATGGCGATGGTGCGCGCAATCGTGGTGTTCGCGGTCGCGATTCTGGGCGCGTGGCTTGCCGGGTGCGCGGCGGGCGACGGCACCGCCCGGCCCGCTGAAGCGGAACCGTTCGTGATCGTCCTCGGCATCGCCCAGGACGGCGGCATCCCGCAGACCGGCGCGTTCGGCCACCCGGCGTGGAAGGACCCCGCGCAGCGCCGCAGGGTCTCGTGCCTGGGCCTCGTCGATCCGCGCACGGGCTCGCGCTGGATGTTCGATGCGACGCCCGACTTCCGCGAGCAGCTGTACACGCTGCACGAGGCGGCGGGCCCGCGCGAGGGGCCCGCGCTCGACGGCGTCTTCCTCACGCACGCCCACATCGGGCACTACACGGGGCTGATGTTCCTCGGGCACGAGTCGATGGGGGCGCGGCGCGTGCCCGTCTACGCCATGCCGCGCATGGCCGGGTTTCTCGCGGCCAACGGCCCCTGGAGCCAGCTCGTCAAGTACCGCAACATCGAGGTCCGCGCCCTTGCCGCGGGCGGGACCGTGAAGCTTGGCGCGGACATCGCCGTGACGCCCATCGCCGTGCCGCACCGTCAGGAGTTCAGCGAGGTCGTCGCGTTCCGCATCGCCGGCCCCCGGCGTGCGGTGCTTTTCATCCCCGACATCGATTCATGGGAGGAGTGGGACGCGATGGGCGTGAAGATCGAGGACGAACTCGCGAAGGTCGACATCGCCTACGTGGACGGCACGTTCTGGGCCAACGGGGAGATCCCGGGGCGCGACATGAGCGGGTTCCCCCACCCGTTCATCACGAGGACGATGCAGCGCCTGGCGCCGCTCCCGGCGGGTGAGCGCGCGAAGGTGCGGTTCATCCACCTGAACCACAGCAACCCGGCGCAGCGCGAGGGGCCGGAGCGGCGCGAGATCGAGGCTCGGGGATTCCGCGTCGCCGCTGAGAACGAGCGCGAGCCGCTGTGAACAGCGCGGCTATTCCGCCGGCGTGCCCGCCGCCTCGTCGTACAGCCCACCCAGCGATGTCGGCCGGATGAACTTCGAAGCCTCCGCGAAGTTCTCGTACTCGCCGAAGGTCATCGCGAGGAACGCCTCGCGGGTCGTGCCGTCCTTGACGGCCTTGGCCGCGTTGGCTCGCATCGTCGTGAAGAACTCGATCTGCTTGCGCACGCCCGCCCGGTCGGTGATCTCGCCGTGCCCGGGGACGACCACGGTCTTGTCGTCGCACATCTCGACGATCTTCTCGCAGGACCGGATCCAGCCGGCGGTGTCGGCGCCGGCGCCGCGGTCGATGTAGGGCCACCAGTTGTGGAAGACGAGGTCGCCGGTGTGCAGGACGTTGGCGTCCGGCAGGAAGACGATGAGGTCGTTGTCGGTGTGGCCGGCGCCGACGTGAACGAGCTCGATCTTCCTGCCGTCCAGTGTCAGCGTCTCGTTGCCGGCGGTGGTCTTCGTCGGCTCGAAGAGCGCCGCGACCTTGGCGGGGTCCTTGAGCTCGTCGAGCGTGCCGGCCAGCAGCATCGCCGAGTCGCGCACGGCCCGCGCCGAGAGCTTCTTGCTCTGGTACATCGTCCGCACGGTGTTCTTCGCACCGTTGACGTACCGCTCGACGTTCCCGGCGATGCGGGCCTTGCACTTCTCGTGCGCCAGCACCGGCACGTCCTTGGTGAACGCGCAGTTGCCCCCGGTGTGGTCGCCGTGGTGGTGGGTGTTGATGACCAGCCCCACCAGCGAGCCGAAGGTCACCGCCTCGGTCCGCAGCGTGTCGCCGAAGCCGGTGTTCTTGGTGTCGATGAGGAGCGTCTCGCGCGGGCCAACGACCGCCAGCGCGTTGCCGCCCTCGCCGAACGCCGCGTGCGCGCCCTCCCCGACCTTCTTCCATTCGAAGTACCGGACGTCCGCGGGCGTGACCTGGCGCGGGCCGCCCGGCTGCGGGGGACGGGGCGTGAGCGGCGGCTGCTGGCGCGCCAGCACGCGCGGCACGGCGAGCGCCGCCCCGGCCAGGGCCGATCCGGCGAGCAGGAAATCGCGTCGGGAAATGCTCATGTGCGGCTCCTCGCGGTGCGGGTGCGTCCCGGGACGGTACGGGGGAAGACGGCCCGTTCCAAGCAGCGCCGGGCGAGCGTCGCGGACGCTGCGCGCCGCGCGCGCTCGTCGCACGCGCCCCGCGCGCCTATTATGGCGACCCCACGCCCGCCGGGCGCCGGGCCCTTCATTCCACGGGATGAATCCATGAAAGCAACCGACCTCCGCGGCGGTCTGGGTGTCAAGATCGACGGCAAGATCTGCGTCTTGAGCAGCGTCGAGCACCGCACGCCCGGCAACCTGCGGGCCTTCATCCAGATCAAGTACAAGGACGTCATCTCGGGCCGCTCGTCGGAGAAGCGGCTGGGCTCCTCCGACGACGTCGAGGTGATCGACCTCGACCGCCGCCCCATGGAGTACCTCTATTCCGACTCGACGGGCGCGACGTTCATGGACGCCGAGAACTACGACCAGATGGTGATCAACGAGGGCATCCTCGGCGATGCGCTCAAGTTCCTGCGCCCCAACACGCAGGCGGTGGTGCTGCTCTACGACGGCAACCCCGTGCTGATCGAACTGCCCCCCTCGGTCGAACTGACGATCACCGACTGCCCGCCGGAAGTGAAGGGCGCGACGGTGACGAACCAGACCAAGGACGCGACCACCGAGACGGGCCTGGTCGTCAAGGTCCCCGCCTTCATCAAGCAGGGCGAGACCATCCGCGTCGCGACGGCCGACGGCTCGTACCAGTCCCGCGCCTGAACGGCCGTCGGCGTGAGCGAGGATTCAGGCGGCGCCGGGACGGCCGAACGGCCGCGGCGCGTACCCTACGCGCATGAAGAAGCTCTTTATCGCCGTGCTCATCCTCGTCGTCCTCGCGGCGGGGGCGGTCGGGGCGTTCCTCCTCTACCGTTCGAAGAACGTCTCGGCGGTGGACACCTGGATTGGCAAGCAGCTCGTCCGCATCACCTCCAGCTACATCGAGCCGGCGATCGACTTTAAGACCGTCGTCTACACCGCGCCCTACCACGTCGAGATGAAGGGCGCGACGCTCACGGCCCGCGACGGCACGAGGGTCGCCGAGATCGGCACGCTCGTCGTCGAGCTCGCCGAGCTCCCCCAGTCCGGGCAGCCCCTCAAGATCAAGCAGATCGTCCTCGACAACGCCGCCGTCAACCTGATCGAGGGTCCGGACGGGGGGTTCAAGGGCCTCGTTCCGTTCGTGCGCGGCACGAACGAAACCCGCCGGGTCGAGGAGGACGTGAAGCTGTCGAACGTCCTGCGGCTCGAAAAGATCGAGCTCCGCAACGGCGCGATCACCTACCAGCTCGCCGACGGCTCGCCGCCCATGACCATGAGCGGCCTGGCCCTCGATCTCGACGTCTCCAAGGCGACCGAGGCCGCCGACGGCGTGTGGTACGACCTCGACACGTCCTTCGGCCGCGCGCCGCAGCTCACCGCCGCGGTCAAGGGCTCCGTGAACCTCGACACGATGATCGCGCGGATCGCCAGCTGCGACCTCGAGATCGACGTCCACGAGCAGACGATCCAGAGCCTGCCCCCGCAGCTCCAGACGATCCTCCGCGACCACGACGCCAAGGGCGCGCTCAAGATCAGCGTGATCGGCACCGTGCCGATGATGAAGGCGCTCGAAGGCGACGCGGAGGCGAAGGTCAACGTGTCCGACTTCAACGTGGCCTTCGGCGAGTACAAGTTCCCCATCTCGACGGGCGATCTCGTCGTCGGGCTCCAGGGCGGCGTGGCCAACCTTCGCACCCTCGACATCCGCACCCTCGGCGGCGCCATCACGGGGAGCGGGACCGCGCGCCTCGCCGAAACAGGCCGGCCCGCCGACCTGCAGTGGAAGTTTTCCGACCTGCAAGTGCAGGAGCTGCTCCGCGCGGGCGTCAAGCCGGGCGAGGAGCCCAAACTCGCGGGCGTTCTCAACGCCGGCGGCACCGTCCGCACCGCGCTCGACGACCCCATGGGCAGCATCTCCGGCGACGGCTCGCTCACGCTCCGCGACGGCCGGCTCGTCATGCTCCCCATCGTGCAGGAACTGGCCAAGGTCATGAACATCGGGGCGAGCCTGCTCAAGTCCTCCGAGCTCTCGCACCGCGCCGACGCGGCGTTCTCGCTCGCGCCCGAGGGCGTCCAGATCAGGTCCATGGAATTGACCACCGAGGTCCTCGCCGTCCGCGGCGACGGGATCGTCCGCTACGACGGCACGATGGACGTGCGCCTCAACGGCGGCCCGATGGAGAAGATCCAGGGCCTGTTCGGCAAGGCCGGCGACCTCATCGGCCAGATCACCGACAAGGCCCTGAAGTACAAGGTGCACGGCAGGATCGGCGACCCGGAGGTCGAGGTCCTGCCCCTGGGGCTCGGCGGGTGAACATCATCCTCATGGGGCTGCGGGGCTGCGGCAAGACCACGGCGGGCCGCCTGCTGGCGGCGCGGCTCAAGCGCCCCTTCGTGGACCTCGACGACGTCACGCCCCGCGAACTGGGCGCCGCGACCGTCGCCGAGGCGTGGACGAAGCACGGCGAACCCGCGTTCCGGCACGCCGAGGTCATGGCCCTGGCGAAGGTCCTCTCGCGCGAAGGCCAGGTGATCGCGCTCGGCGGCGGCACGCCGACCGCCCCCGCCGCGCCCAAGCTGCTCGAGCAGTGGGCCGACTCGGGCCGCGCGGTGATCGTCTACCTGCGGGCCCCGGCCGAAGTGCTCCGCGAGCGCCTCCGTGCCGCGAGCAACACCAACCGCCCGAGCCTCACCGGCCTCGGCGTGCTCGAAGAGATCGAGGGCGTGATGGCCGTGCGCGACCCGGTCTACCGGGAACTGGCGCAGTACGTGGTCGAGACGGGCACGTCGACGCCTCAGGAAACGACAGAGGCTCTGGCCAGCCTGTTCGAGTGAGCGGTCGGCGAAGTCCACGGTCGTTCAACGACCGTCCGCCCGCCGCACCGCCTCGCAGAACGCCTCGATCAGCCCCGCGTCCTTCACGCCCTTCTCCCGCTCGACCCCGCTCGACACGTCCACCGCGTACGGGCGCACCGCGCGGACCGCCTCGCCCACGTTCTCCGGCGTGAGCCCGCCGGCCAGGAAGATCGGCTTCGACACCCGCTCGACCGCCGCGCCCAGGCCGGCCCAGTCGAACGCGAGGCCCTCGCCCCCGGTCGAGCCGTCCACCAGGATCGCGTCCACCTCGTCGAGCGCGTCCCAGCGGGCCAGTTCCGCGCCGATCGTCGCCGCGTCGTACCGGATGCCGCGGATCACGCCCGGCCCGCACTGGCGCACCAGCGACTCGCTCTCGTTGCCGTGGAGCTGCGAGAGGGTCGTCGGGCAGACCTCTTCGATGTCGCTGAAGGCGTCGAGCGAGTGGTTCATGAACACGCCGACGCTCGAAACCAGGGGGGGAAGGCTGGACATGATCTCGAAGGCGTTCACGGGCTCGATGAACCGCGGGCTGGCGCGCACGAACACGAAGCCGACCGCGTCGGCGCCGGCCTCCGCCGCGGCGAGCGCGGAGTCCGCGTCGCGGATGCCGCAGATCTTGATGCGGGTGCGGAGCATCACCCCCTCACCCCGCTCCCAAGGTCCGCCAGCAGCCTTGCCGCCAGCCCGACCTGCTCCTCGTCCCGCAGCGACGGGCGGGCATCGGCGATGAGCGTCTTGGCCCGGTCCGGCTGGTGCAGGTACCGGGCCGCGATCAGCCCCATGAGCAGCTTCACGTGCGCGATCTCCGGGTCCCGGGGGTAGACGTCGAGGAAACGTTCGTACGCCGCCATCGCCGTGGTGTAGTCGCGGGCGTTGAAGAACGCGTTGGCGATCTCCAGCTGGTACCGCCGGCTCAGGCACGCGGCGCCCGGTGGGCGCGGGTGCCTGTCGAGCAGCATCCGGTACGCCGCCATCGCGCCCTCGAAGTCGTGGGCCCCCAGCCGCACCGACACCGCCGCGCGGTCCTCCGCGACCGCGTCCACGATCGCGCTCTCCGCCGCGTCCGCGCCGATCTTCCGCTGGACTTTGCGGCGCGACTCCTCCGCCGCCGCACGGATCTCGCGCCTCCGCTGGCCGTGCTTGAAGAGGCTGAGCGCATCGTACCGCTCGCGCGGCAGCACCCTGAAGGCCAGCAGCGCCAGCGCGCCGGCGATCCCCACCCCGTACCCGCCCAGGTGCGCCACCCGCGCCACGTTGTCGCCCGAACCCAGCAGCAGGAAGTCCCGCGCCACCGCGAAGGCGATGAACCACGACGCCGGGATGTCCCGCACCCCGATGATGAAGAAGATGATCAGCGTGCGGATGTTGGTGCGGGGGAAGAAGATGAGGAACGCGCCGGACACCGCGGCCACCGCCCCGGACGCCCCGATCATCGGCGCGCCGCTCAGGGCCGCGTGCGCGGCTCCCGCGCCCACCCCCCCGGCCAGGTACAGCAGCGCGTACCCCCACCGGCCGAGACGGTCCTCCACGCTCGCGCCGAACACCCACAGAAAGAGCATGTTCCCCGCGATGTGCCACGGCCCGTCGTGCAGCAGCGTGTAGGTGACGAAGCGCCACGGCTCGGCCGGAATCCACACCAGCCCGAACCGCCCCGCCAGGGATTCCCACGACTCGTCCCCCAGCCCCTTGGCTACGACGCACGCGCCGAAGGCGACCAGGTTCACGGCGATCAGCACGTGGTTGATCACCGTGGGCCGCTGCAGGGGACGGTCTGTGCCCAGCGGGATGAACACGACCCCATGGTATCAACCGGGCGTCGCGAAAGGGGGCCCTTCGCGCCCATCGCGCCTCACGCCGTCTATAGTCGTCCTCGCGCCCCGCGGCCGCAGGTCGCGGGGCACGCCAACCCACGAACGAAGGACAGACGATGGCGTATTCCAAGGGCCTGGAGGGTGTGGTCGCCGCCGAGACCCGCATGTCGTACATCGACGGCGAACGCGGCGTGCTCGAGTACCTCGGTATCCCGATCGGTGAGCTCGCCTCCGGTTCGACCTTCGAGGAGACGGTTTTCCTCCTATGGAACGCCCGCCTCCCGTCGGCGGCGGAACTCGAATCGTTCCGCGCCGAGATCCGCCGGCGGTACGACATGCCCCGCGAACTGGTCGCGGTGCTCAACACCGTGCCCAAGAACGCCCAGCCCATGCACATGATGCGGACGCTGGTCTCGGCACTGGGCCTCTACGACGCTCAGCCCAACGAGATCGACCTGCCCTCGGTCCGCGAGAAGGCTCTCACGGTCCTCGCCGTCGCGCCGACCATCCTCGCCGCCTTCCACCGCTACCGCCAGGGCCTGGCCATCGTCCCGCCCGACAAGGGCATGTCGATCGCCGAAAACTTCCTCTACATGCTCAACGGCACGCGCCCCACGGCCACCATGGCCAAGGCCCTGGACGTGTGCTGCGTCCTGCACACCGACCACGGGCTCAACAACTCGACCTTCTCCGCCCGCGTCGTCGTCTCGACCCTCACCGACGTCTACTCGGCCATCACCGCCGCCATCGGCTCGCTCCGCGGCCCGCTCCACGGCGGGGCCAACGAGGACGTGATGAAGATGCTCGCCGAGATCCCGAGCGTCGAGGACGCCGAGAAGTTCATCCAGGGCAAGCTCGCCGCCAAAGCCAAGATCCCCGGCTTCGGGCACCGCGTCTACAAGGCCTACGACCCCCGCGCCAGCCACCTGAAGGTCCTCGCCAAGCAGCTGGCGCACGACACGGGCAACATGGCCCTCTTCGAGAAATCCACCCGCATCGAGGAGGTCATGAACCGCGAAAAGGCCGCCAAGGGAATCTACCCCAACGTCGATTTCTACTCGGCCACCACCTACCACTGCATCGGCCTGCCCCTCGACCTCTTCACGCCCATGTTCGTGATCTCCCGCATCGGCGGCTGGGCGGCCCACATCCTGGAGCAGCTCGCCGACAACCGCCTCTTCCGGCCGACGGCCGAGTACATCGGCCCGCACGAGGTGAAGTACACGCCGGTCGGCGAGCGGTGAGGCGCGGCCCGGGCGGGGATCCGGCTACGGCCGCTCCGGCACCCCGCTGCCGCGCAGCGTCTCGCACGCGGTGATCAGCGCCAGCGCCGTCGCCTCGAGCGGCTGCCTCTGGTCCCACAGCGCCGCCCGCACGCCCCCCGCCGCGCGTGCCGGCTCGGCGTACATGAACCCGCACGCCCCGTCGGCCGTGAGCTGCCTCAGGAACCGCAGCGTGGCCGTCAGTCGTGCCGCTTCCTTCAGTCGCTCGTCCGGGTCCGTCAGGCGCGGGTCGCGCATGGCCGGCGCCAGGAACGACGCCACCCGCGCCCCCTGCCACGTCGGGAGCGGGCTCCGCGCCGCCGTGAAGACGATCCCGCCCGCCAGGTCCTCGTGATCGGCGTCCATCGCCTCGGCGCGGAGCTGGTGCGCGTAGACCGATTCGCGGAACTCGCGCAGCGCCGGCGCGCCGGCGATCGCTTCGCCTTCCATGCACAGCTCGCCCCACCCCAGCCACGGCATCCGCGCCGCCAGGAGCCCGGGCCCGGTCGCCGCGGCGACCGCGTCCAGAGCCGCTCGCGCCGCCGGCGCGTCGTTCGCCCCCGGCCAGGGCTCGACCGACCGGCGCGCCAGCGCGAAGGCCACCACCGCGCGGTGCTCCGGCGCGATGCCCCCGAGGTCCGCGGCGCTCCGGCCGAGCACCGCGAGCGATCTCGAATAGCTCCGCCTCCACGGCTCGGGCCAGGGGGCGTCGTCCGCCGGGTCGAGCCCGCGCGCCGCCGCGCACTGCGGCACAAGGCAGCACCACACCGCCGCGCTCGCCGCGTCGTTCCACGGAGCCCTCCCGCCGTCCCCGCGCGCGGCCAGGGCATCCACCATCTCGCACGCCGCCGCGACCGCCCGCGCCCTCTCGCCCTCAGCACCCGCGATGCCCGCGTACGCCGCGAGCGCACGGGCGCCGAGGATCTCTTCGAGCGCCGACCCCGGCTCGTCGAACGCGCCCGTCACCGGCCTGTACACGCCGCCGTACACCGCCCCCCCGTCCACCACACGCCGTCGCCCCTCGATGTGCCTCGCCATCGCGCCGGCCCACTCGCGGATGTCCTGCGCGCCGCGCGGCCAGTCGCGCACCACGCGCCCGCAGCGGTCCAGAAACACCGGCCCACCGCCCGCGCCTCCGAACTCGACGCCCTCGGCCGCGTGCGCGATGTGCACCGTCCTGAACCGGTACGCCCTCACGCCCCGCGACTCGCCCAGGGCGCCGGGCTGACCCGCCGCGTCCTCGCGCAGCGCCACGCCCGGCTCACCCACCGCCCGCGTGATCGCGTACGCCAGCGCATCGCCGGGCCCGATTCCGCGCGAAAGCATCGCCTCGGGGAAGACCGTCTCGACCCGCGACCCCGCCCGGGCCGCGACCCCCTCGATCCCGGGCCTCACCTCCGCGTCGGCGTCGTCGTAGGTCGCGACCGCGAGCGGCACCAGCGGCCCCGCGAACTCCACGCTCAGCCGCGCCCGCGACCAGAACTCCCCCTCGACCGTCGCCTGCACCAGCGCATCGTTCCCCCGCGGCATGGCCGCCGCGGCCTCGGCGATCGCCGCATCCGCCGCGGCAAGGATCGCCGGCACTTCCCCCGCGCTCTCCGCCAGCGCCGACCCGCGCCCGACCACGCGTCCGTCCACCCGGATCGTCACCGCGGCACCGTGCACGCCCGGAACGTCCGCCGCGCCCGTCCTGCCCGCCCGCACCCACGCCTCCACCACGCCGAAAGCCCGCATCGCCGCGTCCGGGGTAAGCGCATCGCCCGCGGGTGCCACGCCCGCCGTGCCGCTCGGGCTCGAACCCTCGGCCCCGACCGCCCGGGAGCCGGACAACCCCGCGCCGCAGGTTCCGAGAATCGCCGCGGCGACGATGCCCCGACGCAACACCGTCGCGAGGAAGCCTCGCGCCGTCGCCGCCGCGCAACGCCCCGCGCGACCGAGAACGCGCGCACGGGCCGGATTGCCCTTGCATCGCGCTTGGCACGCCGGTTGAATGGTGTTACACGCCCGCCGGGAGAGAGAGACAATGAAAGAGATGCTCGCCATGACGATCTACCGTCGCCGCCTCGCGATCCTATCCCTGCTCAGTTTCGCCGCGCTCTGCTGATCGGGTCCGACCCGTCCGCCGCGATCCTCGACGTTCCCCGCCCGCGACCCGCCGGAAGGCGGCGCGACGGCCTTCCGCCCGCGGACATCGCAACACCTCGATTCGGGCCTCCGGCTTCGGAGTTCGTCCCGATCATGAGAAAGCCCCGGCGCCTATGCGCCGGGGCTTCAGGTGTTTTTGTGATGAGTGGCGCGTGCCTCGCGCGTCCCCTCGCGATTACTTGAACCGGATCTTGTCGGACCCCATCGCCTCGTGGGCGTCCATGCCGCCGCGCGTCGGCCCGGCGCGGTCGCGCTTGGGCGCCGGGGCCTCGTCGGTCGACGCGGCGCCCGAGGTGTCGCCCCACTGGGCCCGCTTGAGGGAGAGGCCGATCTTGCGGTCGGCCTTGTCCACGCGGAGGATCTTGACGTCCACCTCGTCCCCGGCCTTGACCACGTCCTGCGGGTTCTCGACCTTGTGGTCGGCCAGCTCGGAG
>CAZCPB010000084.1:0-15228 GCA_964500365.1 uncultured Phycisphaeraceae bacterium | reverse complement strand
TCTACATCTGCGCCAACTGCACGGACCTGTGCCAGAACATCTTCAAGCAGGAGCGTCGGCGCGTGAGCAACGTGTCGAGCACGCTGCGGGAGATCCCGGCGCCGCGCGATATCAAGGACTACCTGGACCAGTACGTGATCGGCCAGGAACAGGCTAAGAAGTCGCTCTCGGTCGCGGTGCACACGCACTACAAGCGGCTGCTGCACCTGGAGAGCGGCGACACGAGCACGGTCGAGCTCGACAAGAGCAACATCCTGCTGATCGGGCCCACGGGCTCCGGCAAGACGCTGCTGGCCCGCACGCTGGCCAAGCTCCTGAAGGTCCCCTTCGCGATCGGCGACGCGACCACGCTCACGGAGGCGGGGTACGTGGGCGAGGACGTCGAGAACCTGCTGCTGCGGCTGCTCCAGGCGGCGGACTTCGACCTCGAGTCGGCCCAGCGGGGCATCATCTACATCGACGAGATCGACAAGATCGGCAAGACCAGCAACAACGTGTCGATCACGCGCGACGTGTCGGGCGAGGGCGTGCAGCAGAGCCTGCTCAAGATGCTCGAAGGCACCATGAGCAACGTGCCCCCGCAAGGCGGGCGCAAGCACCCCGAGCAGCAGTACATCCAGATGGACACGACGAACATCCTGTTCATCTGCGGCGGAACGTTCGTGGGCGTCGAGGACATCATCCGCCGGCGCGTGGGCAAGACCCGCATCGGGTTCACGGCCGGGGAGGTCAAGCACGCCGAGCACGGCACGCAGGACGAGCGTGAGCGGATCCTGTCGCAGATCACCGCCGACGACCTGATCGAGTACGGGATGATCCCCGAGTTCGTCGGACGTCTGCCCGTGCTCGCCCCGCTGATGCCGCTGTCGCTGGACGCCCTGGTCGCGATCATGACCGAGCCCAAGAACGCGCTGGTCCGTCAGTACCAGCACCTCTTCTCGCTGGAAGGCGCCAAGCTCACGTTCACGATGGACGCGCTACGGGCGGTCGCCCGCAAGGCCCAGAAGCGCGACACGGGCGCACGCGCCCTGCGGGCCGTGATGGAGGAGCTGATGCTCGACCTGATGTACGACCTGCCCGAGCACGGCAAGGGCGGCGAGTTCATCATCGACGAGGCCGCCGTCAAGTGCAAGCCGACGCTCGCGACCCTGCGGGTTCACCGCAAGGAATCCGCGGCGTAGCGAGGCCCCGAAGCCGGGCCCGCCGCCCCGATTCAGTTCAACGCGCCGGCGATGAGCGCGTCGTTGCCCGGCGTTGACAGCACCAGGTGGACCTTCACGCTGCTGTCGAGAAGCCCGCGCAGCCGGCGCGCCTCGCGCGTGAAGACGTGCTGCACGACGCCCCTCTCGGCCGGGGAAACGATCCCGGGACACGCCGCGGCGATGAGTTCGGCGTTCACCGCCGCCCAGGCGCCCGCCGACGCGACCGAGGCCACAGGAGCCTCCCCGGCCGGATCGTCCCAGGCCAGGGCGTGGAGCGACCCGTCAGCGCCGACCCCGAACCGGACATCGCGAGCGTACGGGCAGGTCAGCGCGAGCGGACGCACCCCGGGCAGCAAGGCCGCGAGGTCCGAGGCCCGCCCCGAAATCTCAGGTTGGGGGACCGAAGCGGCGGGTGAAGTGGGGATCGAAGTCGGTGGTTCGACGGTCGCGCCCAGGATCGGTTCGGGCACCGGTTCCGTCGGTTTGCTGGTACGGGTAATCGCCGCGAGCACCTCGCGGGTCCCGAGGTCGGCCGGCCCGCGGTACACGAGCAGGGCTGGTGCCGGTTCAATCCTGGCGCCGGCGTTGACCACCACCGGTCTGAAGCCCAGGAACGTCTCGGCCGCACGCGCCAGTCGTTCCCCGGCCCCGACCGGATCGTGGGGACCCATCACCGCGATCCGAACGGGGAGAGGCTCGCCGTCGAAACCGGCGTCGGGTCCGAGCAGCGACTTCAGAGTCCGGTAGCAGGCCACCGTGGCGGCGTCATCGGCTCCGGTGAGGATGGTGAGGGCGGAGATCGTCCGCGACTTCAACAGGTCGGCCAGATCGGGCTCGCACGTCGCGTCGACCGAGACCAGCCAGCGACTGGCCATGCGGGCGGCCCGGTCGATTGCCGCCGTCAGGTCGGTTTCAGGTTCGGGTGCTTCGCCGGCGGACGGGGGCACCCCGAATAGCTCAATGCTCAGGGAGCCGGCTCGAAACCGGAGAAGGGCGACCGGGCAGGGCGGCGCCGGCGGCTGGCCCGAAGCGACGAACCGCGCGAACTGGGGTCCCCAGGCCGAGGCGAGCACGGGCAGGTGCCCGAGCACCATCGCTTCGATGGGCGCAGATTCCGGACGGAGCGCCGGCACGGGGCTCTCGCGGACGATCTTCGCGTTGGCGGCGCGAGGGCCGACGCGGCTGCACGGTGACACGGGCACCTCGGATCGTTCGGGCGCCAAGGGTCCGCCGGTCATGAAGAGGTCGGCCAGGGCATCACACTGCTCCTCCACGGGCGAGCAGGCATCGCCGACCGTGTTCTCCCACGAGTCGCTGTCGTCGACGGCCAGGCGCAAACGTGAGGTCGAGGGCTCGTGAGCGGTCTGCGACATCCGTTCTTTTCCTCGATGGCGGCCGTCAGCGCTGCGTGACACGCACGACGCTGTTGGGCTCGCCGAAGGGGTTCAATTCGAACTCGTCGTTGAACGGATCCGCGGACCAGACCCCGTCCACCACGAGCCTGTACACGTGCCGGCCGGGGGCAAGCCGGACGCAGAGCTCGAACACCCCGGCGCTCTCGTTGCGCCGGAGGCGGTGCGTGTCTGGCGACCAGCCGTTGAAGTCGCCCGCGATCGAGACCTCGCGGCCGACCGATGCGGGCTGGATGAAGAGCACACCCTGCCCCGTGACCCGCACGCCCGCGACCCGCTCGACGGGGACCGGCTTCACCTCGACCGGGTGCGCCGATGGAGGGGGCGATTCGTCGAGCACGAGCACGCCCCGCGCGGCATCGGGCCCGACGCTCTCGGGCGTCACGGTCGGCGAATGAGCAAACTGTCCGTGCCGGGCGATCCGTGCCGCCCGCATCGCCAAGTCTTCTGCCCGCGAGATTCCGACCGGCTCGATCGACGCGCCCCGCGGCGGGGGCGCGGGCGATCGTTCTGTCCGGGGCGTCGCGTGCGGCACGGGCCAGTGCGCGATCGTCGGCAAGTCCGTCGAATCGGCGTCGGCCCCGGCGGGAACTTCCGGGCTCTGGCCGAGGATCCGCCGCGTCAATTCCGCGCCGGCGCCCGGGCGTGAAAGCACCCGCACCTCGCTCAGTTCCTCGACGGCCGCCCGATCGGGTTCGGCCTCCCCCTCGGACGTCATCGCGGGGGCCCGGGTCGCTTGGATCCGCAGGGTCTCGGTGAGCCACGCCCCGAGGGCGGTGTAGTCCAGTGCGCCGGTCGAATCCGGCGCGTACTCGATCACCGGCTGCCCGTACGACGCCGCTTCCCGCAGCCGGTCATCGCGCCGAATCACCAAGGGTGCGACACGCTCCGCGAAGCGGCGCCGGATCTCCATGAGCAGGTCGCGGGCCAGGCCGCTCTCCGGGTCGTGAATCGTCGGGAGCAGCCACAGCGGGACGTCGACGCCGAGCCGCTTGCCGACCGTGGTCACCGTGTGGACCTGCTTGGCGGCCCCCTGGAGCGAGAAGTAGCCGGTCTCGACCGGGATCAGGACGGCGCTCGCCGCCGTCAGCGCGTTGAACGTGAGCAGGCCGATGGCCGGCGAGCAGTCGACAAGGGCGATGTCATAGTCATTCGACAACTGGGAAAGCACCCCGCCCAGCCGCCGCTCCTTGTCCGGCTTGTCGGCGAGGCCGCCGCGGCTGGCCTCGAGCCCGGCCAGCTTCATGCGGCTGGGCGCGAGGTCCAGGTTGCGGGCCACGCGCCACAGGAGCCGCGCGGGGTCGATGCTCCGGGTGCCCAGGGCCACCAGCGCATCGCCGATGTCCAGGTCGATCCGGTGCTCGGGAACCCCCAGGCCCGCGGCGCAGTGCGACTGAGGGTCCATGTCCACCAGCAGCGTCCTCAGCCCCGATCGGGAGAGCACCCCCGCGAGGTTGATCGCTGTCGTGGTCTTCCCGCAGCCGCCCTTCTGGTTGATGATCGCGACGATGCGCACGGCTTCCTCCCGCTTCGGAAATGTTCCGGCGGCGTACTGCCGTCGTCCCTCGTCCCCGGACACTGCCCCGCGATGCATGCGTTATCGGGAGGGCGCGATGGAGCGCTTGAAAGTTGCGCCGGCGGACTCCGCGTCAGGCGCGCAGCGAGTCGATCGCGCCGCGAACGGCGTCGAGCGGCGGGCGCGCCGCCACCTCGACCTGCCGGCCCGGCACGGGCAGGATGAGGCGAAGCGAGCCGGAATCCACCTTCTTGTCGTCAAGCATGAGCTCGATGACCCGGTCCGCCGCCGGGAGCCCCGCGACCCGGGTCGGAAGCCCGGCGCGCTCGAGAAGGTCGTCCAGTTCCGACCGCAGCCCGGGATCGGCCTTGCCCATCACCCTCGAGCACTCGGCGGCTGCGAGGAGGCCGAGGCCCACTGCCTCTCCGTGGGACAGGCCGAGTCCGGTGATCGCTTCAAGGGCGTGCGCGAAGGTATGACCCAGGTTCAGCGCCATCCGCCCCCCGCCGGGTCCCTCTCCAGACTCCCGCTCATCGGCCGCGACCACGCCGGCCTTGACCGCGACGTTGCGCGTCACGAGTTCGGTGAGCGTCGCCTCATCCCGCGCGAGAATTGCCGCGAGATTCGATCGGGTCCAATCGAAGAGCGACTCGTCGTTCCACGGCCCGGCGAGCAGGCCGTGCTTGAGGCACTCGGCGAGTCCCGCGCGCAGCTCCCTGTCGGGGAGCGAGTTGAGAGCGCGGACGTCGGCGACCACCAGTCGCGGCTGATGGAAAACACCGACCATGTTCTTCAGCATGACCGGCGCGCCGCCGACTTCCAGCGTGAGGTTGATGCCGGTCTTGCCGCCGATAGACGCGTCCACCATGGCCAGCAGGGTCGTGGGGCAGTTGATCCAGGGCACGCCGCGCCGGTAGACGCCCGCGGCCAGCCCGGTGATGTCCCCGGTGATCCCGCCCCCGAGGGCGACCACGTAATGAGTTCGCTCCAGACGGGCGCGGCTCATCTCGTGCAGGATTTCCGCCAGGTGCACCAGCGACTTGTGGGCCTCGCAGGGCTCGAATGTGTGGACGCGCCCGCCGCCGTCCGCCCTGAGTTCATCGCAGAATTCGACCGGGACGCCGCGGTCGTGGACCACGAAGGCGGGGACCGACCGGCCGAGCAGCGCGTCGATGCGCGCCCGGGTCTGCGCGAGGGCGCCGGCCCCGACCAGCACGTCGTAGGAACGCCCGCCGTTGAGGGGTACCCTGACCGTGCGCGCCCCGTTTGTCGTTCGAGTGCTCATCGGCGTTCCCGGCGCTCAGCGAGGCTCGATGGCATCGTCGGACCGCAGGCCGGCGCGGTTGCGCGTCGCCTGCTCGGGGCGCTCCCACTCCGGGCGTCGGGCGTCGCCCCACAGCATCTCCAGGTCATAGTGGGCCCGGGTGCCGGGCTCGAAGAGATGGACGATCACGTCCACGAAGTCGACGAGGATCCACGTGGACCGCTCGTCCACGCTGCGCTTGAAGGCGGTGAAGCCCGACTTGCCGCCGAGTTCCTCGACGTGGTCGAGGACCGACCGCATCTGGCGGTCGGACGTGCCGGTGCCGATGACGATGAAGTCCGTGACCTGCGTCAGCCCGCGGACGTCAAGGACGATCACGTCCTGGCACTTGTCGTCGGAGAGCAGACGCGCCGATTCGATCGCGAAATGCTCCGCCGCGGCGGGGCTCGAGCCTCGGCCGGAGTCCGGGGGTTGGGAATCGGGACGGCGCGGTGAAAGTGTCGTGCGGCTCGGGCTCTTGGCCATGCGGGCAAGGATAGGTCGAGCCAACCACCGAACGAGCCGGAACCGCCCGGACTGAACCCGATTTACCGCAGGTCGCGCGGGGCGGTGTTGGCGTGGCCCGGGGGGCGGACAAACGGGGAATACACAGTCTCCGCGAGCCGCCGGGCCCGGCTCAAGAGCGACGGATCATCGGCCCGGATGAAGACCCGGTTCGCCCCGATCCACATGACCTGCTCGTACCCGGACCGCCCGATCCAATCGGCGACGGCCTTGTCATCGCCCAGGGAAAGGTCCTCCACGATTAACGCACGCGGCCGGAAGCGTTCCAGGTCGAACCCCTTGAGCACGTCGAGTTCGCCGCCCTCGACATCGATGGATGCGAAATCGACCCTATCAAAGCCGGCCTTCTCGAGCAAGGCATTCAAGGACGAGAAGGGGACCTCGACGCGCCGCAGGCTCGCGCCCGCGCGATCGAGGCCCTTCACGTGCTCGGCCAGCATCCCCTCGTGCTCGCGGTAGGCGCTGAACTGGTGCTCGGGTTCAAGCGGCACCATGAAACTCGTCGTCCCGCTCGAACCGGTCGCGCCGAGCGCGGCGTGGACGACCACCGAGTCCGGGCGGGCGCTCCGGCACTGCTCGCAGCGCTCGGGGATGGGTTCGACGAGCAGGCCCGTCCAGCCGATCGACTCGAAGACCCAGGTGACGCTGTTCGTGCGGCCGTCCAGGGCGCCCGCCTCGATGTACACACCCCGGGTCTGCGGGAAGAACAAGTCAAAGAGCAGCGCGTCCTCGCCCCACTCGGAGCGGAATTCCAGCGGCAGGCGGGGCACGATGCCGTGCCGGTGACACTCGAGCGCCGCGACCCGGTCGTACACCTGCCTCAAGAGCCGCAGGTGGAATTCCGGGCCGATGTGCATCGATCGACGGGACCGGCGCAGCAGGCGCGCCAGCCGCCGGCCCTGCACGACCTGCACGGCCGCGAGGACGAGCAGGCCGCCGATCGCCACCATGATCAAGGCGTCGTTCACTGGTCGGGCAGTGTACCTTCGCCCGCGCTCATGCGCCCGCGCGCAGCCCATGCCGGAGGTATCGGGCGAACCGCTTCCACCGCGCGCGCCACGGTCCCGTGAAGCAGTGCCGCTGCGTCCATCGCTCGGCCTGGACGTGCGCAGCCACCAGCAGCGGGTGGCTCAGGGGGAACGTCATCTCCTCGGCGGCGAGTCCCGCGAACGGCGACTTTCGGCCGACGTGCGTGCCGGTCCCGTCGAAGCCGATGTTGGTGACCAGATTCCGGTCGGGACAGACCGAGAGCCCGCCGCGCACCCACGAGCTGAACACCCAGGGCACGTCCCAGGTGTTCAACCGCCCGTCGTAGCACATCTGGAACCACAGCGTCCAGAAGAGCCGGTCGTGGAAGGACGGGAAGAGCGTCTTGAGCCATCCGGAGTCGCGCCGTTCCGGCCAGCGGGTCATCGCTCCGTCGTAGTGCGTCCAGGCACGCCGCCACGTCGCCCACCCCCAGATGTGCGCGTAACGCGTGAAGTAGTAGGAGTAGCGGAAGCGCATCCGCCCCAGCGCCGTCGCGAAGCCGTCGCCCGAGATGGTCATCACGTGTTCGTCGTGCGCGTACCGCGCCAGCAGCTCTTCGCAGTAGCGGAAGAACGAGGGGTGCGGCAGGCAGTCGTCCTCGAGAAAAATGCACGATTCCACCTGCCCAAAGACGCGAGTGATCCCCGACCCGATTCGTTCGCGGCAGCCCAGGTTGCGTTCGCTGAAGTCCCGCACCAGTTCGCAGGGCCAGTCCACGCGGTCGAAGAGCCCGCGCACCTGGCGGCACGCGTCGGCTTCGGCCGCGCGGCCGTCGCGCGCGCCGTCGGCGACCACGAACAGCGTCCGCGGTCGAGCCGCCCGCACCGCTTCGAGCACCCGCGCCGTGTGCGCGGGCCGGTTGAAGACCATCATCGCGACCGGTGCGTCCACGCGCGGATGCTACCCGCGGCGCGCGGGGCGTGCCCCTCATCGCGCCCGAGGTACACTTTCCCCCGCATGCGCGTGCTCTACGACGGCGTCGCGTTCCAGAACGCCCATCAGCGCGGCATTCAGCGGGTATTCCGCGAGACCTGGCGCCGGCTGCCCGCTGACGTGCGCGCGGTGGTCGCGCTGAGCGGGCCGCTCCGGGCGGAACTGTCTGCAAACGTCGAGACGGTGCGGGTCGGCGTGCCGCTGGCAAGGCTTCTGCCGCGGGGCGCTCGGAGGGCGTTGCATGGGCGCCGGGGCGTGCCCGGCATGGCGAGGCTGGCGTCCAGCTGCGACGTGTTCCACCCGACCTATTACGCGCCACCCCCTCCGGGGATCCGCGCGGTGGTTTCGGTCCACGACATGATCGTGGAGCGATACGTGGACCTGTTCCAGGGTAAGTGGGTCGAAGAGGAGATCGCGCGGAAGCGGGCGGCGATCGAGGGCGCGGCACGGATCATCGCGATCTCCCACGCGACGGCGCGCGAGGTGGTTCGCTTTTTCCCGCGCGTGCGCGACCTCGTCACCGTCGTCCATCTGGCGGCCGACCTGCCGTCACCGGAGACCGGAACGAGCCTGGCGAACCGCGCGGACGCGTACGCCCTGTACGTGGGCGACCGCGGGCTCTACAAGAACTTCGGCGCCGTGCTCGACGCGATGGAGGGCGACTGGCCGTCCCACATCGGGCTGACGGTGGTGGGTGCGCCGTGGAAGGCCAACGAGGCGTTCCGGGTCGAGCGGCTCGGCGCCACGCGTCGAATCAGGCTTGCGGGGCGGGTGTCCGACGGCGAACTCGCGGCGCTCTACCGTGGTGCGGCGTGCGTCGTGGTTCCCTCGATCGTCGAAGGGTTCGGTCTGCCGCTCCTGGAAGCGCAGCGGGCCGGCGCGCCCCTGGTCTGCAGCGACACCGAGGTGTTCCGCGAGGTCGCCGGGGAGGGGGCGCTGTTTTTTGATCCGCACCGGCCTGAGCAGATCGCCGAGCGCGTCACCGAGGCGGCGGACACGGGCATCCGCGAACGTCTGGTGAGCCAGGGGGCAAAGAACATCGCGAAGTTCTCGTGGGAGCGGTGCGCGGCGGAAACGGTGGAGGTGTACCGCGCGGCCATGGGCACGTAGCTGGCGTCAGCGCATCCACTCGCGGGCGTTCCGCGCGATCCATTCGACGAGCCGGAGGTCGCCGAGCATCCGACGCCGCGCTTCGGCCACGGCCTCGAGACTTCTTTTCCACAGGGACGGGTCGGCGATCGCGGCCCGGACAATTTCGATGCCGGCGCTGTCGAGGGTCGGAATACGGACGAACGAGCCAGAAGGGAGCAGCCGGTCGGGCGCGGCGGGGCCGTGGTAGAGCGGCAGCGCCCAGCACGCGAGGGCGTCCCAGAGTTTCTCGGAGACGTACATGTTCCCTTCGGCGTAGTTCTCGATGACCAGCGCCAAGCGAGCGGGCCTGAGCACGTTGGCTTTGCAGGCGACCGGCCCCCGCGAGCCGGTGTCGGCCGGAAGCCCGCGCCCGAAGAGTTCGAGAGGCACGTTGGCCGCCCGCAGCGCGCGGTAGAAGTTCAGGCGTGCAACGTGCCCGGCCGAGAGCACCTTGCCCAGGGGCGTTCCGGACGAGATCGCCGCCAGCGGAAAGGCTTTCTCGGGTGGCGGCATCGCTCGCAGCGTGTGCACGTCCCACTCGATGCTCCACATCGCGGGCAGGACGACGGGGTTGGTCGCGCGCGGGTCCGGGGCGTAGATCCTCGCCGCGTGACGGCGGGCGACGGCGTACCAGTCGTCGGAGATCAAGGGCGGCGGCTCGTAGAACATGACGGTCGTTGCTGAGGGTGGGCGTTCGAGGGCCGCGAAGGAATGGCGCATACGCAGAGGGGTCGTTGAGCGTCGGGCGGCCTTGTAGAGGTATCGCTTCCAGCCTCCCGCGCGCCTCGCACCGCCCGGCGGCGAGGGCCAGTTCATGATGAAGACATGGGGCGCGGCGCGGTCCCAGCGGGCCAGCTCGATCCCGACGTGCCTGCCGCCGTTTTCTTCGCACTGGTTCCAGAGGTAGTCGGCGTTCTGCGCGAGCTCGTTGAAGAGCCCGATGCGGAGCGGCTCGGACGTCATCGCGCGAGTATAGGGGCCGGCGCGATGCGCGTGCCGGTGCGCGAGTCGGTAGTCTCGGCGACGCGATGAGCCCCCGACTCAAGGCGGGAGTCCGATTGATCGCGCGCCGGCGGGAGGCCGGGCTGGTGGTGGCGCTCGGGGCGCTCGTGGTCGGCGTGGGCGCGGCGAACCCGGCGTTCCTGGCGCCGGCTGCGGTCGCCGACCTGCTGGCCGATGCCGCGCCGGTCGTGATCCTGGCGTGCGCCGCGGCGCTCGTGATCCTGACGGGGGAGATCGACGTTTCGATCGGCTCGCAGTTCGGAGCCCTCGCCGTTCTGCTCGGCATCCTCGCCTCGCCGCAGCACGCCAACTGTCCCGCGTGGGTGGCGGCGCCGGCGGTCCTGATCGCCGGCGCCGGGGTCGGTGCCCTCAACGGTGTGCTGGTCGGCGTGGTCCGCGTGCCGTCGATCATCGTGACGCTGGGCATGCTGGCGGTGTTGCGCGGGGTTGCCGAACTGGCGCTGGGCGGGATGGACATCACGGACCTGCCGCCGGCCCTCCGCGCCATCGGGACGGGGAACGCGATCGGGGTCCATAACTCGGTGTGGGGAGCGGTCATCATCGCGGCGGGCACCTGGGCGTTTCTACGTCGGACCGCGCCCGGGATGAGGCTCTACGCCGCGGGGGACAACGCCGAGGCCGCGGTGCTCGCGGGAGTCCGCGTCGACCTGGTCAAACTCGGCGCATTCGCCCTGGCCGGGGGACTGGTCGCCGTCGCCGTCGTGGTCTCGGTGCCGCGGTTGCCGAAGGTCGAATCAGGCCTGGGCGTGGGGTACGAACTCCTGGCCATCAGCGCGGCGGTGGTGGGGGGCGTGTCCGTGCGAGGCGGGGTCGGGACGGTGGCGGGCGTCGTGCTCGGGGCGCTCCTGCTCAGCACCGTGCGGCCGGCGCTCCTGTTCCTTAAGCTCGGTCTGGACGCGACGTTCTGGGAGCGGGCGATCCAGGGGGCTTTCATCCTCGGCGCGGTCGGACTCGACCGCGCGATCTCGGCCCAGCGCGAACCGGACGGCGGGCTTGAGATCGAGCGCGGGCCCTGGCGCCGCGCTGCGGTCCTGCACACCGTCGGGCTGGGAGCCGTCCTGATTGGGATTCTGGTGATCGCGGGTCGGATGGATCCGAAGTTCATCTCGGCGGGGGCGCAGGTTGAGCTTCTTACCCAGGCGAGCGAGGTCGCGCTGCTCGCGGTGCCCATGGCGCTGGTCATTCTCGCCGGTGGCATCGATCTCTCGGTCGGATCGATCATGGCCGTTGCCGCGGTGACGATCGGCATCGCGTTCGAGCGCGGCTGCGGCTTCTGGGGAGCCGCGGGCCTGGGGATCGCCGCGGGCGGCATGTGCGGGGCGCTCAACGGCGTAATCGTCGCGGGCGCCCGTATTCACCCGCTGATCGTGACGCTCGCGACAATGGCCCTCTTCAGAGGCCTGGCCGAGGGCGTGAGCGGTGCGAGGCCGGTGTCGGTGCTTCCGCCGTGGGCCGTGGAGCGCACCGCCGAACCGGGTCTCTGGAGTTCCGCGGGCGCTCTTCTCGTGCCCTCCGTCTTGGCGTTCGTGCTCGCATGGGCGGCGCTGCAGTTCACGGTCCCGGGCTGGACAGTGCGGGCGGTCGGATTCAACGAAACCGTCTGCCGCTTCGCCGCGCTCCGCGTCGATCGGCTCAAGATCGCGCTGTACACGCTGAGCGGGGCGTGCGCGGGGCTCGCGGCGGTGCTCTTCATCGCGCGACGCCACACCGCCAAGGCCGATGCGGGCCTGGGCATTGAGCTCGACGTGATCACGGCGGTGGTGCTCGGCGGGGTGAGCGTGCGCGGCGGGCGCGGATCGATCGCGGGCGTTGCGCTCGGCGTGCTCCTGCTCCACGAGCTGCGGCAATTCATCGGGTGGCGGTGGCAGAGCGAGGAGGTCGTGCCTCTTGCGGTCGGGGTCGTGCTGATCGCGGCGGCGGTGGTGGGGGGGATCGGCGCACTGAGGTCGAGAAACAAAGCCTGAGAAGCATCCGCGGTCGAGAATCTGGAATCTGAGATTTCAGATTCAAAATCCGAATCGGCTCGGTTCGGTTCGGTTCATTCTGCACCGGCAACGGGTGTACGGAAACGAGCGTCTCGATGGCGCGGGGGCGCACAGGCCTCGAATCACGGTATGATCGCGCCATGACCCTCCGCCATTCCGTGGCCGCGGTGTGCGTGTTCGTGCTCTCGGTGATTGCCGCGTGCGAGCGCCGGTCCGAATCGCCGCCCGCGGCCACCCCGGCCGCCGCCAAGCAACCGACGCCGCCGCGAACGCCGGTGATGACGATCTGCCTGCTCCCCAAGAAGAAGGGCGTGCCGTACTTCACGAGCTGCGCCAAGGGAGCGGAAGAGGCCGCGAAGGAACTCGGCGTGGACCTCGTCTACGACGGCCCCACCGACGGCTCGCCGGAAAAGGCCGCGTCGATGATCGAACGCTGGACGCTCCAGGGCGTCGCGGCAATCTGCGTGTCGCCGAACGACCCGAGCGTGCTGGCGCCGGCAATGAAGAAGGCGCGGGACAAGGGGATTCACGTACTGACGTGGGACGCCGACGGCGCGCCCGACTCACGCGAGTTCATGGTGAACCAGGCGACGGCGGAGGAGATCGGCCGGGCCCTGGTTGACACGATGGCGCGCGACCTCGGCGCTGTCCCGGGCGGCGACTCGCCCACGGGCGACGTCGCGATCGTGACCGCGACCCTGACCGCGGCGAACCAGAACGAGTGGATGACCTTCATGCGCGACCGCCTGAGGAGTTACCCCGGGCTGAAGCTCGTCGAGATCAAGCCGAGCAACGAGGACCAGCGCCTGGCGTTCCAGGTGACCAGGGACTTGATGAACGCGTACCCGGACCTTCGCGGGATCTGGGGGATCAGTTCGGTCGCGTTCCCCGCCGCGGCGGAGGCCGTGAAGCAGTCGGGCAAAAGCGGCAAGGTGCTCGTCACCGGCCTCTCGACACCCAACGACATGAAGTCGTTCGTCCACGACGGCACGGTCAAGAGCGTGATCCTGTGGAACACCATGGACCTGGGGTACCTGACGATCCACGCGGCGCACGCGGTGGTGAAGGGGGAACTCAAGCCCGGCTCGACTTCGCTCAAGGCGGGCCGGCTCGGCGAGAAGAAGGTCGAAGGCGACAAGGTGATGCTCGGCGACATACTGGTGTTCACCCAGGACAACATCGACCAGTTCGATTTCTGACCAGGCGGCGACGATGCACCTTCCCCCCGGCCTCACCGGTTCCGACCTTGCCGCGCGTCTCGACCGCTTCGAGATCGAGACGCCCTCCTGGGGCTACGCCGACACCGGCACGCGCTTCGGCAAGTTCATGCAGCCTGCCGCGGCCACGACCATCGAGGAAAAACTCGCCGACGCCGCCGAGGTGCACCGCTTCACGGGCTGCTGCCCGTGCGTGGCCGTGCACGTGCTGTGGGACTTTCGACCCAACGTCGATCCGTGCGCCGTCGCCGCCACGGCCGCGAAACTGGGCATCCGCATCGGTTCGATCAATCCCAACGTCTTCCAGGACCAGGAATACAAGCTCGGTTCGGCGTGCAACGAGGACCCCGCGATCCGCCGTCGCGCGATCGACCACATGCTCGAATGCGTGAAGATCGGCGCCGCCGTCAATTCAAACCTCCTGAGCCTCTGGTTCGCCGACGGCAGCAATTACCCCGGCCAGGGCCACTTCCGCCGCCGCAAGAAATGGATGCGCGAGGCGCTCGCCGAAGTCCACGGCGCGATACCGGCGGGCATGACCATGCTCGTCGAGTACAAGCCTTTCGAGCCTGCCTTCTACCACACCGACATCGCCGACTGGGGCATGGCCGCGGCGTTCGCACGGGCGGCGGGCCCCCGCGCGAAGGTGCTTGTGGACACGGGCCACCACCTGCAGGGCGCCAACATCGAGCACATTGTCTCGTTCCTGATCGACGAGGGCATGCTCGGCGGGTTTCATTTCAACGACCGCAAGTACGCCGACGACGATCTCACGATGGGCTCGATCGACCCCTACCAGCTCTTCCGCATCTTCACCGAGATCGCGATGGCCGAGCGAGAGCGCGGCACGGACCTCCCGATCGCGTACATGATCGATCAGTCCCACAACATCAAGCCCAAGATCGAGGCGATGATCCAGACGGTGATGACGGCGCAGGAGCACTTCGTCAAAGCCCATCTCGTGAACCACGCGGCGGCGGACGCGGCCCGCAAGAAGGGTGACGTCATTCTTGCCGAGCGAGCGCTCCGCGATGCCTTCGCCACTGATGTGCGCGACTTCCTTGCCGAGTACCGCGTCGCCAAGGGGCTGGCGCGCGATCCCTTGCTTGCGTTCCGGGAGAGCGGGTACGAGGCGCGCGTCGCTCGGGAGCGCGGACCGAATCGACCGTTCACCGGCTCGTCGTACGCTTGATGTTTCGTTGCCGCACGCACTCCGGCGGGCACCTCCTCGATGTCGGCAGCAACCAACTACCTCGCCATCGACCTCGGCGCTTCCAGCGGGCGCGCCATGCTCGGCGCCTACAACGGCACCAGGGTTTCGCTCCGCGAGATTCACCGCTTCCCCAACGGCCCCGTGTCCCTGGTTGACGGCCTTTATTGGAACGCCCCGCGCCTGCTCGAAGAGATCCGGCACGCGCTGGCGCTCTGCGCCAAGGACGGGATCGCGCTCTCGGGAATGGGCATCGACACCTGGGGCGTCGACTACGCGCTCCTCTCCCCCGCGGGCGAGCTCCTGGGCCTGCCGCGCCACTACCGCGACCCGCGCACCCGCGGCATGATCGACGCCGCGGCTCGCGCCGTGCCGCGCGAGGAGATCTACTCCTCTACCGGCATCCAGTTCATGGAGCTGAACACGCTGTTCCAGCTTCTCGCCGACCAGCGCGACGACCCTCGCCGCCTCGCCGCGGCCGACTCGCTCCTCTTTGTCTCGGGCCTGCTCAACTACTGGCTCACGGGCGAGAAGTCGGCGGAGATCAGCATCGCCAGCACGTCGCAGATGTTCGACCCGCGCGCCCGCGAGTGGGCGCGGCCGATGCTCGACCGCTTCGGGCTCCCCTTGGGGCTTCTGCCGCGCGTTGTGCCCTCGGGGACGGTGATCGGCCCGCTGCGCAGCGCTATCGCCGAAGAACTGCGCACCGGGCCCGTCCCCGTCATCGCCCCCGCCTGCCACG
>CAZCPB010000083.1:0-15338 GCA_964500365.1 uncultured Phycisphaeraceae bacterium | reverse complement strand
ATCCTCCTCCAGAACCAGCTCAACGACGCGAACTACCTGAAGGTCCGGCTCATCGGCGCCGGGACCCGCGCGACCAACCGCCTCGCGGTCGGCGTGCGCGTCGAGCTGTGGGACGGCGCGGGGTCGGAACTGCTCCAGCGCCGGGACATCGGCGCCGCGCGCGGGTTCGGCGGCAGCGAGCCCCTCTGGGCCCACTTCGGCGGCGTGGACCCCGGCGAGACCTACACCGTCCGGGCGTACTTTTTAACCGGCACGATCGAGGCGACCGTCGTGCCCGGCGCGGTGTCGAGCCTGGTCGGCGCGACGACGATCCCCCAGATGGTCACGATCGAAGAGCCCCCCGTGGCGCTCCGCGTCACCGGCTGGCGCGAGGTGGGGGCCGAATAGAGCGGGGTCGGCAGCGTTCTTCAGTAGTTCTTCGCGCCACGCGCTACTCGCCCTTCGCCGCCCCCGTTCACCGTACACCGCCTCAATCCTTCGGCGGGACGCCGATGTCCTCGTCCCAGAGGTCCGGCCGCGCGGCGATGAAGTCACGCATCATCTGGATGCAGCGCACGTCGTTCAGGTTCACGATCTCGATCCCCTCGTCCCGCATCCAGTCCTCCCGCCCCCGGAACGTGGTGTTCTCGCCGATCACGACGCGCGGGATCCGGTGGAGCACCGTCGTGCCGCTGCACATGGCGCACGGGCTCAGCGTGCTGGCCAGCGTCAGCGTGTGCCAGTCGCGCCGGCGGCCAGCGTTGCGGATGCAGACGGTCTCGGCGTGGGCGGTCGAATCGCCGGACTGGACGCGAAGGTTGTGGCCGCGGGCGACGATGGCGCCCGAGTCGGTCACGAGCGCCGAGCCGATGGGAATCCCGCCCTCGGAAAGGGACTTCTGGGCCTGCTCGTACGCGGCGTCGAGGGCGAGGCGGTCGAGGGAAGCGCGGTCGGGGGTTTGGGGCATGAGGTGCTCCCGTGATTGATGGCAGCTTGGTTGAAACGGCTACTTTGGCGGACTGTCGGGGGGGGTGGCGGTTTCGGGCGGCGGCGCGTTCGCCGCGGCGAGCTTGGACTTCCATTCCGCGGCCTTGGCGTCGTAGCCCTTGCCGGGTTCGGCTCTGTCCCAGGACTCGTAGAGCGTGATGATCGCTCCCAGGCACTGCTTGTGCCGACCGGGCGGTGCGCCCCTGGCTTTGGCGAGCACGCGCTCGGACTCGACGAGCTCCGGCTCGGCGTCGGCGAAGCGGGACAGGCCGGTCAACACGCGTCCGAGTTTCAGGCGCGCGTTCCCGGTGTTCCAGTTGTCGGACCCGAAGAGGTGTTCGAACATTACGGTGCTTTCGCGGGCCACCGTCTGCGCCTGAAGCAGGTCGCCGCGTGCGATGAGCAACGCCGCGCGGTTGTTCAGGCTCAGCGCGACGTCCGGATGGTCGCCGGGGTACAGACGCCTGTACATGTCGAGGGATTCGCGGCTGAACGGCTCGGCGTCCTCCAGCTTTCCCCGGAATTGGACCACGGTCGCCAGAGACATGAGCCCGCCCGCGATATCCGGGTGGTCTCCCGGGAGCAACCGTCTCCTCATGTCCAACGATTCGCGCAGGACAGCCTCGGCGCCTTCGAGGTCGCCTCTGGCCCGGAGCACGTTCGCGAGGTGTTCGAGACTGGTGGCCTTGCCCGGGTGGTCGCCGGGGAACAGACGACCCTTCATGTCGAGCGCTTCGCGGTAGTGCTTCTCGGCACCCTCCAGGTCGCCGAGATCGGCGAGCGCGGCGGCGTGGTTGCCCAGGGCGGTGGCCACGTCCGGGTGGTCTCCGGGGTAGAGGCGTCTGAACATTTCGAGCGCTTGGCGGTAGAGGGGCTCGCCGCCGGCGTAGTCGGTGCGAATGCGGTGCAGGCGGCCGAGGTTGTTGAGAGCGCCGGCGACATCCCGGTTGTCGCCGGGGAACAGACGCTGGTACATCTCGAGCGATTGGCGGTAGAGCGGCTCGGCGCCCGCCATGTCCCCACGCATCAGGAGCGCGGCTGCGAGGTCGTTGAGCACGCCAGCGACGTCGTGATGGTCGCCGGGGTACAGGCGTTTGTACATGTCGAGCGATTCGCGGCAGAGAACCTCGGCCCCTGCGGCATCGCCCTGGGCCTTGAGCAGGCGGGCCTGGAGTTTGAGGATCATGGCGGTACCGGGATGGTCCCCGGCATGGAGGGAACGTGCCAGCGTGACAGCGGGCTCGATCATCTTCCCAGCCTGCGGGTAGAGCGCCAGTTCTACGTAGGTGTTCCCGATCGTGCCGCGCAGCCGCAGTTCGGCCTCGGGCGCGTCCTTGAGGTCCCCCTTCTCGATCCGTGCCGCCGCGGCGTCCATCATCTCCTTGAGCATGGTGATGTCGCGCCCGAGCGCCACGCTGGGGCCCGCGCCGGCCAGGGTGTCGCTCATGAACTCGGCGATCTTCTCGGCCTTGTCGCGCTGGGCTTCGGCGGCTTTGCGTTGCTCCTCCTCCGCGTTGCGCGCCGCGATCGCGGCGTCCTTCTGCGCATCGGCGTCCCTGCGGGCCGCGGCTTCGTTGTCGCGCGCGGTGACGGCCTGGCGCAGGCCGTAGGTCGTGCCGATCAGGCCGGCAATCAAGAGCACGAACGCCGCGGCAAGGCCGGTGACGAGGCCCTTGTTCCGCTTGGCGAACCTGCTGGCCTGGTACCACGTGCTCGCCGGCCGCGCCGCGATCGGCTCGTCCTTCAGGTACCGCCGGATGTCCGAGGCGAGCGATTCAGCGGACTGGTACCGCCGGACCTTGTCCTTCTCCAGGGCCCTGGCGACGATGGTCTCAACGTCGCCGCGCAGCGTGCGGTTGATCGAGGAGAGCCGCGTCGGCTCTTCTTCTTTGATGATCCGCGCCGCCTCGTGGATCATCTTCCGCTGCAGGTCGTACGGCAGCCGCCCCGCCAGGATCTCGTACGCGATCACGCCCAGGGCGTACACATCGCTCCGCGTGTCCAACTCCATCGGGTCGCCGCCGACCTGCTCGGGGCTCATGTAGGGGATCGTGCCGATCAACTGCCCGATGTCGGTCTGGAGCGTCGTCTGCTGGATGTCCGAGTCGGTGGCCCGCGCGATGCCGAAGTCAAGGATCTTGGGCTGGCCCGACTCATCCTCCAGGATGTTGCCGGGCTTGAGGTCGCGGTGGATCACGCCCTTCTGGTGGGCGTGGTAGACGGCGTCGCAGACCTTGGCGACCAGTTCCAGTCTGTCGCGCGTACCCAGCCTCTTCTGGTTCACGTACTCCGTGAGCGGCACGCCCTTGATGAACTCCATGGCAAAGAACGGCCGTTCGTGGCCCGGCTCGTCCTTGGCCATGCCCGCTTCGTACACCTGCGCGATGCCCGGGTGCTGGAGCCTGCCCAGCACCTGCGATTCCTGAGTGAAGCGGCGGAGGAGTTCGGGGGAGAGGTACCCGGCGCGGATGACCTTCAGCGCCACCGTCCGCTTGGGGCTCTCCTGCTGAGCCTCGTACACCGTGCCCATCCCGCCCTCGCCGAGCACGCGCGTGATGGAGTAACGCCCGATGCGGGTCGGAATGGCGGATGTGGGATGGCGGATGTCGGATGTGAGCGGTGGCCCGGGCGCGGTGGCTCTGGTCACGTTCGGGGCAGGCGTGTGCAGAGACGGCGGCAGACCCGAGGTAGGCTCCGACCCTGCACCGAGTGGTCCTGTGTGCTCATCCCCCATGGTGACAGCCTACCACGCGGCTACTTCTTGTCCGCGGGCTTGGGTTCCGCCGCGGGCGGAGTTACCGCATCGAGTTTGGCCTTCCACTCCGCCGCCTTCACGTCGTACCCCTTCCCCGGCTCGGCCTGGTGCCAAGCCTCGTAGAGCGTCACGGCCATGCCGATGGCACGCCGTGTGTTTTCGTGCGTGGCTCCGAAGGCCTTGGAGCATCCCGCGGCGCACGCCTCGACGACCGGAACCGCATCCGCGTACCGCCCGGCCGTGATGAGGAGATTTCCAAGGTAATAGCGCGAAAGGAGCGCGTCGGGGTGCTCCTCGCCCAGCAATCGACCGTTCATTTCCGCGGCCTCACGGATCAGCGGCTCGGCTCCAAGGAGGTCCCCGCGCGCCTCCAGCAGGAATCCCAGGTTCGAGCAGCCGTTCACCACGGCCTCGTGGTCCCCCGGGAACAGGCGCCTCCACATGCCCAGCGACTCGCGCAAGAGCGGCTCGGCGCCGGCGAGGTCTCCTCGAGACCGCAGCGCGGCCGCCAGCGCGCCGAGGCCGGCGGCGACTTCCGGAGAATCTCCGGGGTAAAGCCGCTTTCTCATCTCCAGCGATTCACGGTAGAGCGACTCGGCCTCCGCCAGATCGCCACGCTCCAGCAGCAGCAGCGCCCGGTTGTTGAGGCCGACCGCCACGTCCGGGTGATCACCGGGAAAGAGCCGCCTTCTCATCTCGAGCGACTGGCGGGAGAGCGGCTCGGCCCCCGCCAGATCGCCGCGGTCCTGGAGCAGCGTCGCCAGATTGGCCATGGCCGTCGCCGCGCTGGCATTGTCGCCGGGGGACATGCGCGACCACATATCCGCCGCTTCCCGGTAGAGCGGCTCGGCAGCCGCGAAGTCTCCGCGGTCGTGAAGAAGGCTGGCGAGGTTGTTGAGGCTCGCGGCGACCTGCGGGTGGTCACCCGTGTAGAGCCGCTTTCTCATCTCCAGGGATTCGCGGTAGAGCCCCTCGGCCCCCGCCAGGTCGCCCCGGGCCTGGAGCAGCACCGCCAGTTCGTTGAGCGCGGTGGCGGCTTCCGCGTGATCCCCAGCGTGGGTCGTGCGCGCCATCGCCGCCGCGGGCGCCAGCATCTTCTCCGCCGCGTCGAACACCGCCAGTTCGCGGTAGGTGGAGCCGATCGTGCGGCGCAGACGGAGTTCGGCCTCGGGTGCGTCCTTCAGGTCCCCCTTCTCGATCCGTGCCGCGGCGGCGTCCATCATCTCCCTGAGCATCGTGATGTCGCGCCCCTTGGCAACGCTGGGGCCGGCGCCCTGGAGCATGTCGCTCATGAACTTGGCGGTCAGTTCGGATTCGCGCCGGGACTTCTCCGCCGCGTCGCGCTGACGCTGGGCCTCCGCGGCTTCTTGCTTCGCGCGCTTCTCGCTGGATTCGGACGCGGCGCGGAGCGCGGCCTCGGACGCCGCGAGCTGCTCGGACTTCTCCCGCAGGATCGCCTGCTGGCGCTCGGCCTCCCGCGCCGCATCTCGCTCGATGGCCGCGGCGCGGTACTGCCACGCGGTGCCAGCCAGTCCCAGGATCAGCGCCGCGAAGACCATGGCCCCTGCCGCGACGCCCGCGCGGTTGCGGCGGATGAACTTTTTCACCTTGTATGTGGTGGACTCTGGACCGGCGATCAGCGGCCGGTCTGCAAGGTAGTTGGCGATGTCGTCGCCAAGTTCCGACGCGGTGCGGTAGCGCTCGGCCCGGTCCTTGCGCATGGCCTTGAGGGGGATCCACTCCAGTTCGGACCTCAGCGTGCGGAGTAAGTCCGGCAGCGTCGAGCGTCGGCGGTCGGCGATGCCGGTCATCGTCGATGTGGGATGCGAGATGTGGGGTGTCGGTTGTGACGGAGCGCCGGGGGCGCCCGATTCCGACATCCCACCTACGACATCCGACATCTGGCTGAGCCTCGTGCTCGGGCGGGGCGGGTCCACTTCGCGGATCGTCTTCTGTATGGCGGCGTACCCGCCGGAACGGAGCGTCTTTGGATCAAACGGCAGCGCGCCGGCGAGCAACTCGTACAGGATCACGCCCAGCGCGTAGACATCGCTCCGCGTGTCGATGTCCGTCTCGGCCATCTCGGCCTGCTCGGGGCTCATGTACTCCGGAGTCCCGATCAACTGGCCGCGCTCGGTGAAGATGGTCTTCTCGGTGAGTTTGCTGGCCAGGGCCTTGGCGACGCCGAAATCGATGATCTTGACGGAGGGGAGACCGGTGTGATCGGCACCCTGTCGCGCCGACGCCGCGTCTGGCGCGGCGACGAGGATGTTGGAGGGTTTCAGGTCGCGGTGGATGATCCCCTTCATGTGCGCGTGCTGGACGCCGTCGCAGACCGACGAGAACAGGTAAAGTCTCTGCGCGATGGTCAGCCGCGACCTGTCGCAGTAGTCGGTGATGGGCGCGCCCTTGACGAACTCCATGGCGAAGTAGGGGCGGCCCGCAGGCGTGGTCCCCGCATCATGCACCCGCGCGATGTTGGGATGGTCCATGAGCGCGAGCGCCTGGCGCTCCTGTTCGAAGCGGGCGATGACTTCCTTCGAGTCCATCCCCGGCTTGATGATCTTGAGGGCCACGCGCCGGGCGATCGGCTCCTTCTGCTCGGCCAGCCAGACGGTGCCGAAACCGCCCTCGCCGATGATCTCTTTGAGCCTGTACGGCCCGACCATGTCGCCGGGCTGCTCGCCGTGGAGCGGGCGGCGCGCGGGGTCAGGCGGCGGCGGACCCGAGGTCGGCCCCGACCCTGAATCCAGCGGGCCTGTGTGTTCGTCCAACACGGCGGGGAGCGTATCACGCGTGGTCCAGATTCGATCGCTCCCCGCGGCACCCCCGCCGCGATCGTCACGGCGGCGCGGGCGGCCCGATCGGACGTGGCGCGCCCGTGGTAGGCTTGGACCATGGGCCAGCGCTCCCGCGATTTCGCCAACGTCGTCATCTTCGACCACCCCCTCATCCAGCACAAGCTCTCGTGGCTGCGCGATGAAACCACCAGCCACCGCCCGTTCCGCGCCCTCCTCGCCCAGATCGCCGGGCTCATGGTCTTCGAAGTCACGCGCAGCCTGCCCACCGTCGAGGTTGACGTCAAGACGCCCCTCGAAACCACCCGCGCCAAGCGTCTCGCCGCCAAGATCACCGTCGTCCCCATCCTCCGCGCCGGCCTCTGCATGGCCGAGGGCGTTCTCGAGGCCATGCCCGAAGCCCGCGTCGGCCACCTCGGCATGGCCCGCAACGAGCAGACGCTCCAGCCCGTCATCTACCTCAAACGCCTGCCCAGGGACATCGCCGCCGGGCCCGTCCTGATGGTCGATCCCATGCTCGCGACCGGCGGCTCGTCCTCCGCGGCGGTCTCGATCCTCAAGGAAGCCGGCGCCCGCGATGTCCGCATGATCTGCCTCGTCGCCGCGCCCGAGGGCATCCGGCGAATGGCCGACGACCACCCCGACCTCAAGATCTACGCCGCGGCAATCGACGAACGCCTCGACGAACGCGGCTACATCCACCCCGGCCTCGGCGACGCCGGCGACCGGATGTACGGGACGGGATGACTTCAATGTCGGATGTGGGATATCGGATGTCGGATGTGAGGCCAACCGACGACTCGCGTTGGGGTTGGTAGGCTCGACGCATGAACGAACAACAAATGAAGGACCGCACGAAGGCGTTCGGTTTGCGGATCATCCGGCTCTCAACAGTGCTGCCTCGTACTCCGGCCGGCGATGTGATTGTCCGCCAGTTGCTTCGATCCGCAACTTCCGTGGGCGCAAACTATCGAGCATCGCGTCGGGCGAAGTCGACGGCGGACTTCATCAACAAGCTCGGGACAGTCGAAGAGGAAGCGGACGAATCCGCGTACTGGCTCGAGGTCCTGGCCGAGTCCGGTCTTGTGAAGCCGGAGCGACTGCGAGATCTGTTGAAAGAGAGCGACGAACTGGTCGCCATGGTGGTCGCCACGATCCGAAAGGCCAAGCAGCGCCGACAACAAAGCGGCTGACGCGTGGTACGCCCGACATCCGCCATCCGACATCCCACATCACGGATAGTCTTGTCTCGTCGAACGAATCACCACCTCGTTCACATGCACGCCCGCCGGCTGCCCCACAACGAAACTCACCGACCGCGCGATGTCCTCCGGACCCAGCACCGGCCCGAACTTCTCGAACACGCCCTCGACCCACTTGGGGTCATACCCCGCGACACCCTGAAACTCGCTCTTGACAAAGCCCGGCGCGATCACGCTCACGCGGATCCCCTTGGGCCCAAGCTCCCGTCGCGCGCCCTCGACCAGCCCGTGCACACCGAACTTCGTCGAGCCGTACATCGACGAGAACGGCGACACGTGCCGGCCCACCGTGGAGCCCAGCACCACGATGTCGCGCGGCGCGCCGACGACCGCCGCGCCGCTCTTGCCCTCACTGGCCTTGAGCATCCGGTTCCCCGCCTCGCGCAGCAGCAGCGCCGCGCCGAGCAGGTTCGTCCGGATCATCTCTTCCCACTGCGAAGTGTCCGAGGTCATCACCGAGCCGTTCAGCCCCCGCCCCGCGTTGACCACCACAA
Organism: uncultured Phycisphaeraceae bacterium; assembly: GCA_964500365.1. Classification (GTDB taxonomy): domain Bacteria; phylum Planctomycetota; class Phycisphaerae; order Phycisphaerales; family UBA1924; genus CAZCPB01. Next base: position 7,063 of record CAZCPB010000083.1, on the reverse strand, counting down.
GATCCGCCTCGCGCGACCCGCCCCCGAACGTGGTCCGCGCCGCGTCCAGCATCGCACGGATCACGCCCGCGTCCGCCGCGTCCCCGGTCACGACCGCCGCGTTGTCCTTGCCCAGTTCGGAGCGCAGCGCATTGAGCGGTCCCTCGCGCCGTGCGTTGATCACCACCTTGGCGCCGCCCGCCGCCAGGTCCTTCGCGATCGCCATCCCGATCCCGGCCGATGCACCCGTGACGACCGCGATCCTTCCGTTCAGCGTCTTGTCAGTCATGCCCGAGCATAAGTCGCCTCACGCCGCGGCAGGAGAAACAGGGCTCTTCCGGCCCGCAGGTCCTGAGCCCGCGCCCCGTTCCAGCCACACGAACAGCCCGACCGCGATCACCGCAAGCCCCAGCAGCGGCACCCACGGCGAGACGTGCATCGCGTCCGCCAGCGTGATCTTTCCGAACTGCCCGATCGGCTGCACACGCGCCGCCAGCCACGGGTACGCCTCCGCGTACACGCCCGCGCCGACGATCATGCCCAGCACCCCGAAGATCGCGTCGCGGCTGCCCTGCCCGATCGCCGCGAGGGCCGTTCCCGGGCAGTAGCCCAGCATCACCATGCCCACGCCGAAGATCGCACCGCCGATCCCGTTCATGGCCAGATCGGCGGGCTTGACGTGCAGGCCCTTGAGCAGCCCCATCTGCAACATCGCGTAGATGCCGATGCCGCCAATCACGATCGCGGTCAGCATGGTCTTTAGGACCGTGTGGTCGCGCAGACGGAACTGGTTCACGATGACGTTGTAGCTCGTCACGCCGCCCTTCTGCAGCAGGAACCCGAAGACAAGCCCCGTCACCGCGCCCAGCAGAAGCGTGCGAGGGTCGGCAAAGAAGTGCTCAAGCATGGCTCGCTCCCTTCCGGAACATCAACGCCGCGGCTACCACGCCGCTTGCGAACATCGCGACAAAGAACACCCACGACGACACCGCCAGTTGCAGCCCGCCCGAGATCCCGTGACCGGACGTGCACCCCCCCGCCATGCGGGCACCGAAGATCAGGATGAACCCGCCCAGCGCGGCGAACGCAAACCGCTTGACCTTCGAAGCGCCGAACCGCTCCGACCACACCGACGGCACCGACTCAGCCCGCAGCGTCCCGCCCAGCCACGCCGCCAGGAACGCGCCCAGCACCAGCGCGATATCGAGGGCCATCTGCCAGTCAAAGACCGCCTTGAAGCCGCCGCCCTTCGCGCCGTACTCCTTCAGGTAGTACGCGTTGGACGCGACGTGCTCGGGCGCCGCGCAACTGATCGCGCTGCCCGCCGCGCCGACGAACGATGTGCTCGTGCCCAGGGCCTTGTCCATGAACAGGAACGTGGCCCACGAAAGCATCCCGATGCCGGCCCCCACGACATAGGGTGACCAGCGTCCCATCCGCAGCACCGAAGCCATAGCCGCCTCCCGGGGCAAGAGCCCCATGGTTTCGGTGACTCAGAGTCCACTCGGGCCGGGCGGGTTCCGGCGATGAAAAGAAGCCGTTATCTACCGGCCGGTCTGGTCCCGAAGCAGGCGCTCGATCTTGGCGCGCAGGCCCGCGGGCATGTCGTCGTCCCCCAGCGAGCGGCAGACATCCTGCGTGAGGTCCAGCTCGGCGAACACCGCGCGGCAGCGATCGCACGCAACCTCGCGCCCGATCGGCGCGTGCCGCCCGCGGTCCATCGCCGTCAGCTTGGCCCGCAAGAGATCCAGGCACACCTGCCTCTCGTACGCCGGGGCCGGCGCCGGAGACCGGGGCAGCTTCTTCATCAGCGCCTTGCGCAACGCCAGGCGCGCACGGTGCACGCGGGTCTTCACCGTCTGCGGCGCGACGCCGAGCACCGCCGCGACGTCCTCCGTGTCCATTTCGAGGACGTCCTTCAGCGTGATCGCCAGTCGGAACGGCTCGGGCAGGAACAGGATCGCGGCCTCGAGCGCGCGGACCGACTCCCGGTTCTGCGCGCGGGCGCCCGGCTGGCCGGCCCGCGGGTCGATCTCGGCGATGGTCGTGTCGGCGAACGGCGTGATCGCCGACAGGACCGGTGTCCGGGTCTCGCGCGCACGGCGCGTGCGGATATGCCTGCGGCAGGCCCGCACCGCGATGGTGTACAGCCACGTCCCGGGGTCGGACCGTCCTTCGAACTGCGACCACTTGCGGTACGCCTGAAGGAACACGTCCTGCACCAGGTCGTCCGCGTCGGCCGCGCGCCCGCACATGCGCAGCGCCAGCGACCGGATCCGAGGGCCATGGACGCGGAAGAGCTTCTGCACCGCGTCGCGCGCGGCATCTTCCTCGCGGAGAGCGGTCGGCATCGCGGAGAGTGTACCGGTGAACGCGCGAATCGGGCGTGCGCGCCCCTACGCTACGCCCGTTGTTCGGTTCGCACCTCTCCATCGCCGGCTCGATGGTCAACGCGCTCCACGAGGCCGAGCGCCTCGGCTTCGACACCGTGCAGGTCTTCACCAAGAACCAGCAGCAATGGAAGACCCCGCCCCTCGACCCCGCCGTCGTCCGCGACTGGCGGGCCGAGGTCGATCGCCTCGGCTGGCAGGCGCGGACCGTCTCCCACGCCTCGTACCTCATCAACCTCGCGAGCGTGAACGACGACCTGCACCGCAAGAGCGTGGACCTCATGACCGAGGAGATCGAGCGCTGCGAGGCCCTCGGCATCCCCTGCCTCGTCCACCACCCCGGCTCCTGGGTCGGGTCAGATCTTGAATCGGGCATCAGCCGGATCGGCGCCGCGTACGGAGAGTTATTCCGGCGGACCCGGGGCTACCGCACCGTCTCGTGTCTCGAGGGCACCGTCGGGGCCGGCAGCACCTTGGGCGGACCCTTCGAAGAGCTGGCAAAGCTGAGGACCCGGATCGCCGATGTTACCGGAGCGGCCCACAGGGTCGGGTACTGCCTCGACACGTGCCACATGCACGCGTTCGGGTACGACCTCTCCAGCCGCGCCGGCGCCGAGCAAGTCTTGCGCGAGTTCGACGAGGTCTGCGGGATGGAGCACCTCCGGGTCATGCACCTGAACGACTCCAAAGGCAAGCCGGGGAGCAGGCTCGACCGCCACGCCCACATCGGCGCCGGCACGGTCGGGTGCGCCCCCAGGGGCGAGCGCGCCCGGTTGCTCGCCAGCGGCTTCGGCGCGGTCGTGAACCACCCGCGCATCCGGGCCGTACCAAAGATCCTTGAAACCCCGAAAGAAAACACGGACGCGGGAACGCCGTGGGACGAGATCAACGTCCGTAGACTCCGGGCCCTGGTGGAGGGGGACCCCGGCCTAGACCGCGCGCGCCGGGTTGGCGCGACCCCCGGAAACCGCGGAAGAAAACGATGACCAGCAGACCAACCCCACGCCACGTTCGGCCCCCCCGCACGCTCCGCGCCGCGGCAACCCCGTCGCTGGCGGCCGCCGCGCTGCTCGTCGCCGGCTGCGGCGCGTTCGACCCCCGGCCCGCCGGGGCACAGGCCGGACCCGAACCGGCCGTTGGGCTGCCCGACTCCTCGACCCAGAAGCTCCTGGCCCGCGCGCAAGACCTCGCCGACCGCGGCGACCTCACTCAGGCGCTCGCCGAGTTCGAGCGCCTGATCGCGACCAACCCGACGCTCACCGTCGCCTACATCAGCGCCGGCGACATCCACCGCCAGCAGGGCGACTACAAGTCGGCCGAGAAGAATTACGAAAAGGCAACCACGCTCGAACCGGGCAACTTCGACGCCCAGTACCTCTACGGCCTGGCGCTCCAGATCAACAAGAAGATCGGCGACGCCGTGCGGGCGTACCTGAAGGCCCTCTCGATCCGGCCCGACGACTTCTACGCCAACCTGAACCTCGCCACCGCGTACCTCCAGCTCCGCGAGGCCGAGCAGGCCCTCCCGTACGCGCAGCGCGCCGTCAAGCTCGACCCCGACAGCGCCGCGGCACGGACCAACCTCGGCGCCATCTACGCCTCCCTCGGTCGCGACGCCGAGGCGGTGACCGAATACCAGCAGGCCGCGGAGCTCGCGCAGCTCACGGCGCCCCTGCTGCTCAACCTCGCCGACAGCCTCGGCCGCCTCGGCCGCTACGAGGAAATGGCCAACACCGTCCAGCAGCTCATCGAGATCAAGGAGACGGCCGAGGCGTGCGAGCGGCTGGGCTCGGCCCAGTTCCGCCTGCGCCGCTACCCAGACGCCGAGTCGTCCTTCCGCCGCGCCATCGAGCTCGACGAGCGCTACTACCCCGCCATCAACGGCGCCGCCGTGTGCGCCCTCAACCGCTACGTCTGGAGCAACCAGCTCGACGAGAGCGCCAAGAACGAAGCGATCGCCCTCTTCCGGCGCTCGCTCATCATCCACGGGGACCAGCCCCAGGTGATCGACCTCCTCAGCCGCTACCAGTGACGCCCTCTACGCACCGCGCACGCCCGGGTCGGGCGCGAGCGCCCGGTCGTAGACACGCTGCCGCTTGACGAGGGCAAAGCCCAGCCGCTCATAAAAGCCGTGCGTCCGCGTCCGCGTTTCGTTGGTGCGCACGCGCAGCCTCGCGAACCCGCGCTCGAGGGCCGCCGCCGCGGCACGCTCCACCAGCGCCGACCCGATGCCCCCGGCGCGGCAGTCCTCGGCGACGACCAGGCCGCTGATCTCGGCGGTCGCGCCGCTCTCGAGCGTCGAGCGCGCCGACCACTCCAGCCACCCCACGATGCGCCCGCCCCGCTCCGCGACCAGCACTTCCCGCGACGGGTCCGACGCCAGGGCGCCGAGGCGCCCGACAATCTGGGCTTCCGTCGCCGGGTAGCCGAGCTGGCCCGAGAGCGCGGCAAGCGCGGGCGCATCGGCCTCGCGCGCCCGGCGGATGTGGACCGCGCCCGTCACTCCGTCTCCTCCTCCGCGCCGTCGACCCGCCCGCCCTCCGGCTTCATCACCTCGCGCAGCACGACCGTCGCGAAGGCGCCCCGCGGCAGGTCGAACGCGCAGCGGATGAACTCCCCGTGCTCGTCGGCGCCGGCCTCGACCTCGGGGTCGGTCATGGGCACGCGCAGAGCGCGCCGCGCCCCCTCGGCCAGCCCGCCCGACCCGCGATCGAACGCCTCCAGCTGCTCGATCGTGACCCCGGCGCGCTCCAGGGCGCCCGTCTCCGCCTCGAGGATCGCGCCCGAGGCACGCGGCATACGCGTCCCCCACATCGGCCCCGTCGGGCTGATCTCGACGCGCGCCAGCCGGTCGGCCAGCGCCGGGTCCGCCCGCGCCGCGTCGTCCACCGCGAAGACCGCGCGGTTGTCGTGCTTCATCGCAAGGTCGCCCGGGACCAGCGCGCCGAGCGTTCCCGCCACGAGCCGCTCATCCAGCACGGCGTTGAAGACCGCCGACTGAAAGGCCGACACGAAGAAGCGGCGGGCGCCCGCGTCCATGGCCCGCACCGCGCCGCGCGAATCCCCGCCGCGGACCAGCGCGCGCAGCGCCGCCTGCTCCGCACGAGCCGCCCGCGGGAACGCCGCCAGCGCCGCGACGTAGTCGCCCCGCGCGAACGCCTCACGCGCGCCGGCCGTCGCGCCCCCGGCCCGCGGCGACGGCCCGAGCAGGAGGCGCACCGCCCCGTCAAAGTCCCCGAGGATGATCGCCCGTCCGACCGCGTGGTTGTTCTCGAGCGGCCCGAAACGCTGCTCGCCCACGCGGTTGGGGACGCCCCCGCGAGCCAGCCTCGCCAGCGTCGCCCGCGCGCTCAAGACCCCCGAGACCGGCGCGCCGCGCACGCGGATCGAGAACCGGTTGCCGCGCAGATGCCCGGGCCGCAGCTTGTTCGCGTGGTAGTCGCTCCACAGCACCGACGCCCGCTCGTGCCGGATCATCGGGAAGTCCTCGATCTTCCGCCCCGGCACGTGCACCGACATCACCTGCCGCGTGATCGCCATCTTGTCCTTCAGGCCCGCGTACCCCACCGCGAAACGCGCCACGCCGAAGTGCGATGCCAGCAGCGACACCAGCTCCCCCGTGGACATCCCCCGCTTCTCGATGAACAGGTAGATGTGCTCGCCCTCACCCGCGGGTTCGTACAGCGGGATCTCCTCGACGAGGAAGTCCTCGGGACGCTGCTTGATGACGCCGCCCGTGCCGGGCACATCGTGCGTGAGGTACCGCCGCGGCGTGATGTGCGGGCTCTCATCGCGCGGGGCCGTCGGCTCGCCGCTCATTCACGCCGTCTCGCTGTCGTCGGACACGGCCGCGTCGAGCACGTGCTCCTCGACGTAGATGGGGACGTCCTGCGCGATCCCGATGGCGATCGCGTCGCTCGGCCGCGAGTCCACGTGGATCGTCTCGCCGCCCGACGTGCGGACGTCGAGGGTCGCAAAGAAAGTATGGTCCGTCAGATCGCTGATCGTGATCGACAGCAGCTCGCCGCCCAGCTGCTCGATGACGCCCGCCAGCAGGTCGTGGGTCTGGGGGCGCTTGATCGTGATGCCCTTCAGCCGCCGCTCGATCGCCTGCGCCTCGGGCAGGCCGATGACGATCGGGAACGAGCGCAGCTGCCGGTCCCCGTTCCCGTCGCCGTTCTCCTCCGCCGCCATCTCCCGCAGCTCGATGATCTGCAGGTCCGTGAGCTCACGGATCAGGATGCGCGAGAGTTCCATCCGGACGGGCATGCGGGAATGGTGGGGGGGGAGCGGCAGGGAGTCAACGGGAGACGGAGACAGGGGCCGGGGAGGGTTCAGAATGAAGCGAACAGGAGAACAGGAGAACAGGAGCAAACCGCGCCCCCGCCCGACACGGAGCCCGCGCGCCCAGGCGTCCCCCCAAGCACGAATCCCCGTCTCCTGCTCTCCTCCTCTCCTGCTCTCCTCTTCTCCTCTTCTGCCCCGTCCCGTCCGTTAAACTCCCGCCATGGACGCCCCCTCCGTCGACCCCGACATCAGCCGCGCCTGGACCCTGCCCTCGCGCTTCTACGCCGACCCTGGCGTCCACGCCCTCCTGAAAGAAAAAGTCTTCGCCCGCTCGTGGCAGTTCGTCGGCGATCTCGACCTCGTCAAGGTCCCCGGCCAGGTGCACCCCTTCACCATGCTCGAAGGCT
>CAZCPB010000082.1:0-15380 GCA_964500365.1 uncultured Phycisphaeraceae bacterium | reverse complement strand
CTTGAGATCGCGGTGGATCACGCCCTTCTGGTGCGCGTGGTGCACCGCGTCGCACACTTTCGAAACCAGCGCGAGGCGCTCGCGCGTCCCCAGTTCCTTCTCGGCCGCGTAGCGCGTCAGGCTCTTGCCCCGGACCAGCTCCATCGCGAAGAACGGCTGGGTGCCCAGCGGGGTCCTGACGGACCCGGCCTCGTAGATCTGCGCGATGCCGGGGTGCTGCAGGCGCGCCAGGACCTCGGCCTCGTGCTCAAACCTCGCCAAGACCTCGCGCGACGCCAGTCCGGGACGGATCACCTTGAGGGCCACCGTCCGCTTGGGCCGCGCCTGCTCGGCCTCGTAGACGGCGCCCATGCCGCCGAAGCCCAGCAGTCGCGTGATCCGGTAGGCCCCGAACTCGGTCCCCGGAGGCAGCACATCCGCCGGCTCCTCGACCGCGGCCAAGGGGCCGGTCGCGATCCGGCTGTGACTTCCAGGGCCGGGGTTCTGCTCGTCCGGTGCCAATCGACGCTCCTCGGGCCCGGATCCCATGTTCTCCGTTCCGGCCGCCCGCCGCAACCCACTATTCGGGGTGACCGTAGCCCAGGAGCGCGTTGGCCCTGTGGTACGACTCGCTCGCGTCGAACTGTTCGAGCAGCGCCGGCTCGACGGGCTTCCGCGCCAAGGGCACGATCTTCTCCTTGCCGCCACGCGATCCGGTCGTGTCGCCCGTGATCTTGGTGTAGTTCTGCCAGCGCCGCTGGAAGGTCGGGTCGAACTCGACGTCGAGCGCCGCGCAGATCTTCTGCATCCCGACCGCCGGTTCGCGCGTGAAATCCTCGTACCGCACGAACCCGATCTTCACCGCGTGCTCCGCGAACCCCAGGCAGCCGACGCAGAACTGGTCGATGGACATCTTCCCCGCGATGGTGGCCAGCTTGCTCAGGCTCAGCCAGTGGTCGATCGGGTGGCGGACCGTGCAGAACCGCAGCAGCCGGAAGCGCTTCCCCAGCAAGTCGCTGGTCATCAGCGTCCGCGTCGGCTGCGCGAGGTACGGCAGGCCGTGGAAGTCCAGGTGGTTCCAGTCGCGGATCACCAGCTTCAGGTGCTTCGCCTCGCACCGCCGCCACACCAGGTCGATCGCGTCCGCGAAGTCCATCCGCCCGGACTTGCGGAAGTCCTCGACGTCCTTGGTCGTCAGTAGGCCGTGCCACTCGAACGCCTGGCGCAGCGGGTTGAAGTTCCGCAGCCCGGCCGGGTGGATTTCGCTGAGCAGCGCGACCCGCGGCATGACCGCCAGGCACTTGCTGAAGATCGTGCCGCCCGTCCGCGCCAGGTGCATCAGCAGGCGGACGGTCGGCTTTTTCGCGTCGGCGGTGGTGGGGTCGGTCATGGGCAGGAATCTTTGACCGTTGCGCGAAGGCGTGCCACACGGCGCGCCGGGACGCACGCCCGCTCCCTACGCTCCGCCCATGGCCATCCTCGTCAACGCCGAGACCCGCGTCATCTGCCAGGGAGTCACCGGCTCCTTCGGCGCCCAGCACACCAGGGGCTGCTTCGAGTACGGCACGAAGATGGTGGGAGGGGTCACCCCCGGCAAGGGGGGGACCAGGGATCCCAATGGGCTGCCCATCTTCGACACCGTCGATCAGGCCGTGAAAGCGACCGGCGCCGATGCCACCATGATCTTCGTGCCCCCCGCGTTCGCCGCCGACGCCATCCTCGAGGCCGCCGCGGCAGGGATTTCAGTCATCTGCTGCATCACCGAGGGCGTGCCGGTCCAGGACATGATCAAGGCCCGGGCGGTGCTCGACGAGATGAACCGCTCCTCCGCCGGCGCGGATTGCGCCGTCCCCGGCGCCCTCGCGCGGTTCACATTGATCGGGCCCAACTGCCCGGGCGTGATCACCCCGGGGCCAAAGACCGGCGAGGGCACGTCGTCCAGCAAGTACACCGGCGCCGGCTGCAAGATCGGCATCATGCCCGGCTACATACACAAGCACATCAGCGAGAGCAAGCTCGGCAAGTCCGTCGGCATCGTCTCGCGCTCGGGCACGCTCACGTACGAGGCGGTCTGGCAGACCTCGAACCTCGGCCTGGCGCAATCGACCTGCGTCGGCATCGGCGGCGACCCGGTCCGCGGCGTGAACCACATCGACTCCATCCGCATGTTCGAGGCCGACCCCGACACCCACGGCATCCTCATGATCGGCGAGATCGGCGGCACCGACGAGATCGAGGCCGCGGCGTACATCAAGCAGAGCGTGAAGAAGCCCGTCGCGGCGTTCATCGCCGGGCGCACCGCGCCGCCGGGACGCCGGATGGGCCACGCCGGCGCGATCATCGGCGGGGCGGACGACACGGCCGACGCAAAGATCAGGGCGCTGCAGGCGGCGGGGGTCGAGGTCGCGATGAGCCCGGCGGACATGGGCAGCGCGATGCTGAAGGCGATGAAGCTCGCGTGAGGTTGCCCGGGTGCCGTGGTTGGCCCGCTTCGGGACACCACGCGAACCCGCACGGCGTGCTCATCGCGAGGTTGTGCGAAGCGTGCAACCTCGGCACCCTTCCATGGGTTCTGCGCCCGAAGTGATCACACGTCGAGGTTCTTGACGTCCAGGGCGTGGTCCTCGATGAAGCGGCGCCGCGGCTCGACCTCTTCGCCCATCAGCACGCTGAAGAGCGCATCGGCGTCGCTGGCCTGCTCCCACGTGACCTTGTAGAGGACGCGCTTCGAGGGGTCCATCGTGGTCTCCCAGAGCTGCTCGGCGTCCATCTCGCCCAGGCCCTTGAATCGCTTGATTTCCAGGCCGCGACGCCCGATCTCGAGCAGCCCGTCGAGCAGGTCCTTGAGGCCCGGGGCCTCGACGATGTTGCCGCCGGCGCGGGTCCTGACCGTTCGCTCGGCGCCCGTCGCCGCGCCGTCCTCCGACCCCGGCGTTTCGGAATCCTCGTCCGGTTTCGCGTCCGCGGCCTTCGCGGGCGGCGCGATGCTCGTCACCCACGCGTACTTCGCGGGCATCTTCTCGCCGCTGGGCGACTCTTCCTGCACCGCGTTGTAGTCGTCGATCGACAGGCCGTGGGTCGCCAGCTCGGCGAAGAGCCGCTCGAGCTCGCGGTTCTCGTGCAGTTCGCGGATGGTGGCCACGTGGGCGTCGCCGTTGCGCGGGGCGTGCCCGTTGCTCGCGACGTCGGCGGCGCCGCTCGCGTCGGCGGCGACCAGCTCGTCGGAGAGCCGGAGCTTGTTGGCGGTCACGACGGCGTGAGCTTCCTGCTCGCTCCAGGACCACTTCTCCCCGCCGCGCCACGAGACGCGGTGCGTGGGCAGGCGCCGCTGTCCGGAGGGGTCGGCGCTGCGCCACTGGAGCAGGTCCTTGAACTTGACGCCCCGCCGCTCGGCCACGCGCACCAGCTCCTCGAGCCTCCGCAGGAGGTGCACGACGCGCCGGGCCTTGTCGCCCTCGATCGTTCTGTGCGCCGCGGCAGCCGCGCCCGGGCGCGCCCCGGCGAGGTCGCGGATCTCGAGTTTCGAGCCCTCCAGGCCCAGCTCGCTCAGCACGTCCCCGAGCACCCGTTCGTTCAGCACGTACCGGCTGGTCTTGTTCCTGCCCCCGCCCTTGAGCAACTGGTAGAGCGGCGGCTGGGCGATGTACACGTGCCCGCGACGGATCAGGTCGGGCATCTGCCGGAAGAAGAACGTCAGGAGCAGCGTGCGGATGTGGCTGCCGTCGACGTCGGCGTCGGTCATGATGATCACGCGGCTGTACCGCAGCTTGGAGATGTCCAGCTCGGTGCCGATGCCGCAGCGCAGGGCGCCGATCAGCGTCCTGATCTCCTCGAACCCCAGGATCTTGTCGATCCGCGCCTTCTCGACGTTGAGGATCTTGCCCTTCAAGGGCAGGATCGCCTGAGTCTCGACGTTGCGGCCCTGCGTCGCCGAGCCGCCGGCCGAGTCGCCCTCGACGACGAAGATCTCGCTGCGGTCGAACTCCTTGGTCTTGCAGTCGCGGAGCTTGTGGGGCATCGAGCCCGAGTCGAGCGCGCTCTTGCGCCGGGTCAGTTCGCGGGCCTTGCGGGCCGCCTCGCGGGCCTGGGCCGCGACGATGCCCTTCAGGCACAGCCGCTTGGCCTCGGAGGGGTGCTCCTCGAGCCAGGTCTCCAGCCCCTCCTGCACCGCCTGCGAGACGAAGGTCTCGATCTCGGGGTTGAGGAGCTTCTCCTTCGGCTGGTTGTTGAAGGTCGGCGACGGAAGCTTGACGCTCACGACCGCGATGAGGCCCTCGCGCAGGTCCTCGCCGGTGGGGACGGGGTCCTTGTCCTTGATGATCCCCGCCTTGCGCGCGTAGGCGTTCATGGCCCGCGTGAGCGCGACCTTGAACCCCTGCCCGTGCGTCCCGCCGTCGCGGTTGTTGATGTTGTTGGCAAAGGTGAGCAGCGTCTCGCTGTACCCGTCGTGGTACTGCAGCGCCACCTCGCAGAGGAGATTCTGGGCCTTGTCCTCGCGCTTGATCGCGATCGGCGCCGAGACGGCGTTCTTGCCGGCCATCAGGTGCGCGACGTACTCGGGCAGGCCGTCCTTGGCGCGGAAGACGTCGGCCCGGGTCTTGCCGTCGTGGCTCACGCGCTCGTCGCTGAACTTGATCGCGACGCCGGGGTTCAGGAACGCCAGCTCGCGCAGCCGGGCCTCCAGCGTCTCGTACACGAACGACGTGTCCGGAAAGATCTCGGGGTCGGGCCGGAACGTGACCGACGTGCCCGTCGTGCGCGTGCTCCCGGGCGGGATCGGGCCGACGACCGTCAGCGGCTGCGTGACGCGCCCGCGCTCGAACTCGATCGAGTAGACCTTGCCCGCGCGGTAGATCTCGACCTGAAGGTACTCGCTGAGCGCGTTGACGCAGGACACGCCCACGCCGTGCAGACCGCCCGACACCTTGTACGCCGAGTCGTCGGCACCGAACTTGCCGCCCGAGTGCAGCACCGTCAGCACAATCTCGACCGCCGGCTTGCCGTCGAGCGCGGGGTTCTCGTTCTTCATCGGGTCGACGGGGATGCCGCGCCCGTCGTCGGTCACGCAGCAGGACCCGTCGGCCTGGATCGCCACGCTGACCGTGTTTGCATGCCCCGCCATCGCCTCGTCGATCGAGTTGTCCACGACCTCGTACACGAGGTGGTGCAGCGCCGTCAGCCCCGTGCCGCCGATGTACATTCCGGGGCGCAGGCGCACCGCCTCCAGTCCCTCGAGCACCTGGATCTGCTCGGCGGTGTACTCACCCTTGGGCCCGGTATTCGCGATCTTCGGCTCAATCTCGGCGGGCTCGGGCATCAGCGTGGTATCTCCGGGCATCGGTTGTGGTACCTCCGTGCGCGCCCAGTCTGGCCCCATCGCGCGGCCTCGAGCTCGTCCATCGCGGGCCGCGAAGTACACCAATCAAAACACGAACAAACGGCTCTAATCTCGCTCCCATCCCGGCGTGTTATTCTAGCGTCATCGACCCTTCCCGGCTTGGGTCCGCAGGGTATTTTCGATGGCTTCCGGTGGTGGCATAAGCGCTTGTGTTTCAGGTGGTTATGGACGTTTCAAAGACCAGTGCCCCCGGGTCTGGCGCCCCTGCACCGATCGATGCTCCCGGATTGGAATCCGCCGTTAGTTTCGGGCGCGTCCCGGACGATTCAGAATCGATCAGGACTGGCGATCCAGCCGCGGTGCTGTGGCAGGGTATGAACTGGTGGCTCTATTGCTTTGCCGGCGTCGCGTTGTTCCTCGTGACCCGCGCGGTGAACGGCGCGCTCGCGGGACCTTCGTGGGTGCCCTTCGCTTTCGTCGGCGTCGGCGCCCTCGCCGCCGTGGCGTACTTCGTGAGGCGATCATTCCTCGACGCGAGGATCCGTGCAGGGGCGACACCCTCCGGCGCGGGGCAGACCGATCCGCGCTACCGCGTTCGGTGCGCCGGCTGGGAAGTGCCGCGTGCGAGGCTCGACGCCCTCGGGCCGATCAACGGCCATCCGTTCGAACCCCGCGTCTTCGCGGGCTTCTTTGCCCTCGCCCCGGGCAAGCGGACGGTCAGGGCGTGGGTCCTGCTCACGCTCCTGTTCATGGTGGTCTCGGTTGTCTACCTGGTCCGTTCGCCCGGCGCCGGGTCGTTTGTCGGGATGGTCCAGTTCCCCTTCGCGGCGATCCTCGCCGGCGGGGTGGTGGCGATCTGCCTGCCGACCTACATCCGCGTGGTTCCCGGGCGGATCGACGTGCTCCAGTACACCGCGCTGACGCGCCGGGCGGTGCGGACTCGCTCCCACGATCTTCGCAGCGCCCGCGTGCTCGTGGACCTCAACGTCCGCACCATCACCGTTCACGCCGCGCCGGACCGGCCCTGGGAGGCCGCGACCGTGCGCTTCTGGTTCGGCTGGATGCCGCGAGGCTTCGAGTTCGCTCACGCCGTGCTCGAGGGCGCGGTCTGCACGGCTCCTTCCCCGCCGGTGCCCGAGCGTGAACTGTTAGGCTGACGCGGTGATGTTGCCGCTGTTCCCATCGAGCATCGAGCGGCCGGCCGAGTTCGAGCGCCCGCCGGAGTACACCGCCGATGACTTCGAGAACCTGGTGCACGTGGCCCGCGACGCCGGGACCGTGCCCGTGCATCGCGTGATCAACGGCGCGAAGTACCGCGTCGAGGCCGCGGTGGCAGGGGTCGGCGTCGGCATCGCGGTGGTGATGTCGGTCGCGTGGTTCGCGCCGGGCTGGGAAGTTCTGGTCTGGGTTGGAGTCATCGCCCTGACCGGCCTGGGGCTGGCGCGGGTGTGGCACCGGCGGCGCATCCGCCCGCTTCCCGCCGACATCGTGCACCGCCTGGCGCAGCTCCCCGACAACCGGTTCCGATTGCGGCTCGCCGCCGCGCCGTCGGTTGCCGACTACTTCCGAGACCTGGGCGACGCGTCGTTCGAGCCGCGCGTGTACCGGTCGCTGTCGGGGGCCGCGGGGATCGGGCGTGTCCGCCGGGCGGCGCTGACGGTGACCTTTGTCGCGATGGTGGGGGCGCTCGTGTTCACCGCGCGCGTGACGGTCGGGCCCGTCGGCGGCTGGCATACGTACCTCGTGATCGCGAGCCTGTGCCCGAGCGCGGCGGTGCTGACCTCGCTGTCGTGGCCGACGTACTTTCGCGTGGTCCCCGGCCGGCTCGACGTGATTGCGTACGGGTTCCTCGGGATCGGCCGGCCCCGGGTCATGCGCCTCGACCTGCGCTCCTCGAGGCTGCTCGTCGACGCCAACCACGACCGGGTGCTGATCGACACGCCGGGGCGGGCGCTGCTGGCCGTGATGACCGCTGGGATCCCCGACCGGCTCGACTTCGCCCGGAGCGTGCTCGAGGCAGCCCGGTGCCGGCAGCCCCCGCCGGCGCTGCCGGACGACGAACTTGTCGGATGACCCGAGCGAGCGAAGCGCCGCAAGGTCAACGCGGCCGCGCTGGACGTGCCACCCTTTCTACACTTCTCAATGGACCGCGACCTCGCCAAAGTCCTGGTCTCCCGCGATCAGATCGCCAAGCGCGTCGCCGCGCTCGGGCAGAGCCTGGCACTCGACCTCGAGGCCGACCTGGCCCGGGACGGCGCCACCGACGGCGACGGACGGATCGTCTTGATCCCGATCATGACAGGGGCCCTGGTCTTTGCCGCGGATCTCATCCGCGAGATGCCCCTCAAGCTCAGCCTCAAACTGGTCGCCGTCTCCAGCTACCCCGGCACCTCGGTGAGCAGCAAGGGCGCCAAGCTGGCGAGCGAACTTCCGCGTGACCTTGCCGGCAAGCACGTCGTGGTGATCGACGACATCCTCGACTCCGGGCAGACGCTCGGCCTGGTCCGCGAACTGATCGAGGCCCAGAACCCCGCGAGCGTCCGCCTCTGCGTCCTGCTCCGAAAGCCAAACGCCGTCCGCAAACGCGAGGTCGCCGTCGAGTACGTCGGCTTCGAGATCCCCGACGAGTTCGTCGTCGGCTACGGCCTGGACTACGACGGGTACTACCGGAACATCCCCGACATTGCCACCCTCAAGCCCTCCGCGGCGGGCCTGGAGCCGGCGCCGCGCCCGTAGACCGCGCCGTCCGCGGGCCCGGCCGAGGAAACTCCCCGACGTGAGCGTCCACCGCGCCCAACCCGTCCCGCCCGGCGAACGAATCCTCGTGGACACGCGCCCCGGCGTCCCTTCCATCATCCTGCGGCCGCTCCTCACCGTGCTCGTGATGGTCGGGCTCGGCGCTGCCGCGGCGTGGGTCTTCGATTACATGGCCGGCCTGGTCGGGCGGGGCGATCAGGACCTCTCGCGGACGCTCCACCGGTTTTCCGCGTGGGCGGGATTGTGCGGCGTGGCCTTTGCCGCGCTGCGCCTGCTGTGGGAGGTGCTCTTCTGGTGGTCCTGCCGCTTCGTGCTCACCGAGGAACGGGCCTATCGCGCGTTCGGGGTGTTCTCGCGCAGCGTCTCGGACATGCCCCTGCGCAACGTCCAGCATCTGACCGTGTACCGCTCGCTGCTCGAGCGGCTCTGCGGACTTGGAACGGTCGGGATCCGCACCGCGGGCGGCGCTTTCCCCGAGATCTACTGGTGGATGGTGGACCGTCCGGGCGAGGTTCTCGCGGCGGTGCGGCGCGCCGTGGACGCGGTGCCCGAGCCCGAAAAACGCGCGGCGGCCGATGCGCTGGCCCCGGGCCCGGTGGTGGACGCGCGAGAGGCTTTCACGGCCCCCGAGCGGCCGATGCTGATCGGCCTGGTGGGCGGGATTGGGTCGGGCAAGTCCGCCGTTGCCGCGGAGTTCGGCCGGCTCGGCGCGCTGGTCATCGACTCGGACAAGGAAGCCCGCGCCGCGCTCGACACCCCGCCGGTGCGCGAGGAACTCGTGAAGTGGTGGGGGACCCAGATCCTGACCCCGGAAGGCCGGATCGACCGCTCGAAGGTCGCGTCGATCGTGTTCGGCGACCCGGCCGAGCGGGCCCGGCTCGAGGGGCTCGTGCACCCGCTGGTGAAGTCCACGCGGGCCAGGATCGTCGAGCGCGCCGCCTCGGAGGGCAAGCGCCTGGTCGTGATGGACGCGCCATTGCTCTTCGAGGCGGGGGTGGACCGCGAATGCGATGCCGTGGTCTTCGTCGAGGCGCCAGAACCCCTGCGCCTGGCCCGCGTACAGGCATCGCGGGGCTGGGACGCGGCCGAACTGGCCCGTCGAGAAAAAGCGCAGCTCCCCCTTGAAGCCAAGCGGGAGAGGGCCGATGATGTAGTGGTCAACGATGCGAGCCGGGAGGTTCTGGCCGGCCGCGTCCGTGACCTCCTCGAACGCATCCAGCGTCGCGGCAGCCTCCGTGAGAACGGGGGCAGAGAACGTGACCAGACCAGCGCTGCTGCGTCCTCGGTGTCGCAAGCGCTCCCCTGAGCGGGGCCCTTAGCAGGACCTCCCAGATTTCGCAGGAAGCCCACGCTCCGCCCGCGCGAGATCGTTCGCCGGGAAATCGGAACCAGACAACGGCGTGCGGCTGACGGCCCTCGCCCCCTTGGGGCCCGGCGATCATCACCCCGCGTTCGTCGCAGGACGCGTCCCGACATTGTCATTCGCATATCGGCGGGAGCACCCCGCACGGATTCCTTCGAGGGCGCAAGCCCCACACTCTCACTCAGGAAACAACGTGGTCAGCAAGAAGTCGATGTCCAAGACCGTCGCGGAAGAGCCCAAGCCCGAACGAACCCGGCGTGCCGCGACCCGTGAGAGTGCGCCGGAAGCGCCGGCGCCACGTCCTTCGGCCCCGCCGCCACCTCCGGCTCCCGCCGCGCCCGCGCCGCGTCCGGCGCCGCCCGCGCCGTCGGCGCAGCCTCCGCAGCAGCCCCAGCCCCCACGTCCGATGGAGAACCGGCCGGGCGGGCAGGACCAGTCATCGATGCCCCGCCCGCCCCAGCCGCAGGGCTCGTCACAGGGCGGTCCGGGTGCCCAGGGCGGCCATCACGGCCCCGGCCCGGGTCAGGCCCCGCCGCAGGACCGTCCCTACGGCCAGTCCCCCGGCCAGTCCCACGGCCAGCCCTTCAACGGCCAGAACCAGTTCCGCGGCGACTACGGCGGGGGCATGCACGGCGGCTTCCGCCGCAAGAAGAAGCGCCGCAAGGGCATGGGCGGCCCGATGGGCGGCCCCATGGGGGGGCCGATGGGCATGGGCGGGGGCGGCTACGGCCCGCGCCACTTCGACGCCGGCCTCCCCAGCGACGAGGAACTCGAGCGTGAAGCCGCCGAACTCGAGCGCTCGGCGAAGCTCGCCGACCCCGCCTCGCTGAAGGAAGCGATCAGCGTCAACGACCTGCAGCGGATGGAGCTCGACGACCTCTTCAAGGTCGCGACCCGCGAGGGACTTTCCGATTTCCACACCATCCCCAAGCAGGAACTGATCGTCAAGATCTTGAAGGCCCGCGCCGCGCGCCAGGGCCTGATGTTCGGCGAGGGCACCATCGAGCTGATGCCCGACGGCTTCGGCTTCCTGCGCTCACCCGAGCAGAGCTATCTCCCCGGGCCCGACGACATCTACGTCAGCCCGTCGCAGATCAGGCGCTTCGGCCTCCGTCGCGGCATGGTCGTCAAGGGCCTCATCCGCCCGCCCAAGGAGAGCGAGCGGTACTTCGCGCTCCTGCGCGTGGACAAGATCAACGGGCGTGAGCCCTCGAAGGTGCACGACCTCGTGAACTTCGAAGACCTGACGCCCCTGCACCCCGAGAAGCGGTACGTGCTCGAGACCGCCCCCGACGAGCTGGAGTGCCGCATCATCGACCTGGTCACGCCGATCGGCAAGGGTCAGCGCATGCTGATCGTCGCCCCGCCGCGCACCGGCAAGACCGTGCTCCTGCAGAAGATGACCAAGGCGATCAGCAAGAACAACCCCGACGCGAAGATCATCGTGCTGCTGGTGGACGAGCGCCCCGAGGAAGTGACCGACTTCCGTCGCAACGTCTCCCCCGGCGTCGAAGTCGTCGCCAGCACGTTCGACGAGCAGTCCGGGCGGCACGTCCAGGTCTGCGAGATGGTGATCGAGAAGGCCCGGCGCATGGTCGAGTTCGGCGACGACGTCGTGATCCTGCTCGACTCGATCACGCGCCTCGCCCGCGCGTACAACGCCGAGATGCCGCACTCGGGCAAGATCATGACCGGCGGCCTCGACAGCAACGCGCTCCAGCGCCCCAAGAAGTTCTTCGGCTCGGCCCGTGCGATCGAAAAGGGCGGAAGCCTCACGATCATCGGCACGGCCCTGGTCGACACCGGCTCCAAGATGGACGAGGTCATCTTCGAGGAGTTCAAGGGCACCGGCAACAGCGAACTGCACCTCGACCGCAAGCTCATGGACAAGCGCATCTACCCCTGCATCGACATCCCCGCCAGCGGCACCCGCCGCGAGGAACTGCTGCTCGACCGCAAGGAACTCGAGCTCGTTCACCGCCTCCGCAAGGTGCTCAGCGACATGAACGTCGTCGAGGCCATGGAACTCATGAAGAGCCGTCTGAAGAAGGTCAAGACCAACGCCGAGTTCCTGATGACGATGGCGCTGGGTTGACGAATCGACGCATGGAATCGCCGGAGCATGGACACCATCGGGTTAACCTGGCATCACGCCTGCCCGCATGAGGGGCGGCGGTCAGGCGGTCGATCGAGGCGGCGGGGGCCGGGCTGGCGCTATCGGCTGGATCAGCGCAACCACGTTCGAGCCGTTCACGCTCTGACTATCGCTCTGCGGTTCAATTCAACGGCCCCTTGAGCGACTTTGCCCTAGCCGTTCCGTCCTTCAGGCTCACGACCGAAAGCATCGGCTCGGTGAGCTGGCGCGGTCGTTCGCCGACGAAGGCCGGCAGACTCTCGTGAGGGAGCATCTGCGTCAGCCGGCCGATCCCGGTATCGGCGGTCCACACGATCGAGCCGTCGGCGCTGAGGCGCGAGAGGCACACCGTCGGGTGGACGGGGTCGCCTTGCTCGTGGACCACCAGGAAACCGTCGGGGTCCGTGAATCGGACCACGCCCCCGCCCCTGGCAGAACGCATGAACGCTCCGTTCTTGAACTCGCGGTCACCGAGCCGCGCCGCCGTTGCCAGCCGCGGGACCGGGCCCGGCGCGGCGGTGACTGTGTGCAGCGTACGGCGCTTGTAGGTGCCCGCCGCGTCCGCGTTGTCGTACAGCCGCGCGCCGGCGTTCAGGTCGGATTTGACCTCGTCATCGCTCGCGATGAACAGCCACTGGCCGTTCGGAAGGGTTACGCACCGGGCCCGGTACCCATCGAGCGGATGCTCGTTGGCGCCCATGAGCTGCGAGATCGGCGCATTGACGAGCGAGGCCGGGGCGGGCGTGTTCACACGCCGGCCGGATGAGACGTCAATGCCCTGCAAATCCGCGATCGTGAACCAGAGCACGCCGTTGTCGAACCGCTGCGCGCCGATGTTGTGCGTGCGCGCACCCGACGCCACGCCGCGGTCCAGGCGGATCGTGAGGATGTCGCCGTCCCCTGACTCCGGGATCAGCCAGAGCGAGTACGAGTACCGAGCATCGCGCTCGTCGGTCCCCTTGAGCGACGGCAGGAACCGGTCGCGCGTCTGTATCACAACGCCGAGGTGCTGGCCCGCACGCACCACGCGCCCCGCCGGATGGCCATAGGACCCGACGCCCGCCTGCTTCCAGACTCCGACGGCCAGCGCGCCCGCGGCGGCGAGACCGCCGACAACCAGAGCCAGCACCGTTCGAGCATGCACGCGCATCCCTCCGCTTCGCCCGCGAAACCTCAGGACTCCAGGTGCTTCCTGAGAAACTCGACAGTCAAGGCCCACGCCTGCCTCGCGGCATCGGCGTTGGCCGTCCCCGCGCCGCTCTGCTGACGCACGAATCCGTGCCCCGCACCCTCGTACACATGGTGCTCGAACGACTTCTTCAACTCGCGCATCGCCTCGTCGGTCGCTTGAACCGTCGACGTCACGCGCGCATCGTTGCCGCCGTACAGGCCAAGGACGGGGCACTGGATCTTCGAGAGGATGTCCTTGTCCGGCTGCTGGTCCTTCATCGGCCCCGTGCCGTAGAACACCACCGCGCCACCCAGGCCGGGCTGTGCCGCGGCGTAGCGGAAGCTCTGGCTCCCGCCCCAGCAGAAGCCCATGCACGCGCTCTTCGGCGCCGCCGCGGGCAGCTTCAACGCATACTCGCGGACCGCGTTCAATCTCGAAACCACTTCTTCGGGCGTCAGCGTCCGGATCGTGCTGCGCACGTCCTCGGCCTTCATCGAGTCGGTCGCCCCGCCGCCGGGACCCTTGCCCGACAAGAGGTCGGGCGCGACCGCGATGAACCCCGCCGCGGCAAGCTGATCGGCGGTCGCGCGGACCCAGTCGGTCATGCCGAAGATCTCGTGGATCACGATCACGATGGGCGCTTTGTCTTGGCGCTCCGGGTAGACGATAAAGGTCTTGGTCGCCGCGCCGGCATCGTCACCGGGCGCGCCGGGCATCGCCACATCGACCCACTCGCCGTGGCGCGGCGAATCTTTGAGCACCGCCTCGGCTCCGGACTGGTCAACCGGCCCGCCCTTGAGTTCGACTGCCGCGGGCGCTTTCGTCGCCGCTTGTTGAGCGGGGCTCGACGAGCCGGTGACGAGCGCGATGGCGAAACACGCCAGGAGCGGGTACGAGTTCATGGCGCATTATTCCCGCCGGCGTGCCGCCCATATTCCCGGCGCTTCACCTGGCCTTCAGCCGTCGCAGGCCGAGCACTCCCACGGCGAGGTTCGACATCACGCCCACGAGCAGCGCCCACGAGACCCACCTGAGCTCCGAGATCACACGGGCCACGTCCGACCGCGCGACGGCCGGCCTCCCACGGTCGAGCGTCCCGACCGGCCCGGGCTTTTCCTCGATCGGCGGTGCTTTCCAGGCGTTGATTTCCTCGAGCATCTCGGAATCGTCGATCCGCTCGTGCGTGCAGTTCACGTGCAGGTGCCGGCGGATGCTCGCCTTCAGCACCTCGGGCTCGATCTTCTTTTCCGCCACCACGGCGCGGAACAGTTCCTCGCCGTCGTCGTACTCACGGCGCAGGACGTTCGATTCGGTCTGATAGTCGATCCGCAGCGCGTTGGAGAGAACGTCCGCCAGCACCCCGGCGAGGCGGATATCCGCCTTGCACCAGTCTGCCGCGTCGCTGATGACGGGCCGATCAGACCTTTCGACCATCGTGAAGATGGGCTGCCCCGGCGGGACGAGCCGCGCGATGTACGCGATGCGGTTGGGGATCGCCTTCCGGATCCGCTCGACGTCCCCCGCGGGCAGGCGATCGGGGTGGTGCAGGATCGTGTAGGCAAAGAGCGCCGTCTCGGCGAGGTCCTCGATCTTCGGCTCCTCCCTGGCATACCCGGTCACGAATCCGCCGTCCTTTTCCTGTGCCGCGATCCACGCCTCGGAACGGGCGTGCTTGCGGTCCCAGGAGGCGTGGACCGATTCGTGGAAGATCGTCTCCTCCAGGTCGTGGTTGGCGATGCGTGTGGTCGCGATGTCGGAGTAGATGATGATGAGGCCGGTATCGCTGAACGCCGTGGTCCTCCCGCCCCCGTGGTGCACCGCCAGGCCGCGCTTGAGGCCGTGGCGCAGCGACGTCGGCAGCTTGCCCAGCGGGTGCACGTACCGCATCGCCTCGGCCCGCGCGGCATCCTCGGAGCCGAATGCCGCGTCGATCATGATGACCACACGAGTGTTGTCCGTGAAGCGGGCGAGGAACACGTACGCGTCCTTCCGCTCCGTCTCTTCCGGGGTTTCCGGGCGCTTGTCCGGCATCTCGCGCTTCTGCACCGCCACGAACTCGAGCGTGTCGAAGGCCGAGGGGTTGGCCTCGGTGATGAAGTCGATGTCGTTGGAGGCGACGGAGTTGCGGTAGAGCTGGGCGCCGGCGGGCAGGGTGCACGCCAAGGCGCCCAGGGCGACGCAGGTCAGACCGACGAACCGCCGGGCCGGGTCCCGCGCACAGGATCGATCGAACATGCGGTGCTCCTTCTCAGTACCCGCCGCCCGACAGGCCCGCTGGGGGCTCCGCGGACACTATACTCTCTGACCAATATATCGGTTGCGGATATATGACGCAAGGGCGGACCCGGGCGGCGTGGCGCGCGGGCGCCGACGGCACGCACCGCGGCACCGGCGATACATTCACCAGCCCGGCCGGCGCGGCGGCCCCGCTGACCGAACACGGCGCGGCCGCGGAACGTTGAGAGTGGCACCCGTCTGGATTCATGAAGAGCACCGGAACCCGCATGCCGACAGACACCCACGCGACGCCTTCGCTCCCGGTCCACGGCACCGACGCCGAGATCCTCGCCTTCCTCCAGAACCGCTCCGTCCCCTGCCCGCGCTGCGCCTACGACCTTCGGAACATCCCCACGCCCAA
>CAZCPB010000081.1:0-15409 GCA_964500365.1 uncultured Phycisphaeraceae bacterium | reverse complement strand
GGCACGCTCACGCTCGACCTCCCCGACGTCGACACCGACCTCGCGGACAAGTTCAAGGCCCGCCCGAGCGGGGGCAGCACCGAGCGGATCGTCGCGATCACGTATGGCACATCCCTGATCACGTTTTTCCTCGACGTCGGCGGCCAGCCGGTCGCCCGGATCCAGGACGAGTCGGGCACCGTCACGCTCCAGGACATCTCCGGCATCGCCCACTTCACGGGCGAGGCCGTTGACATGACCCCGTTCATCGCCTTCGGCGGCGTCAACCTCGCCGTCACCGACGCCGAGCACCACCTGTGGCTCATCTCGGGCGACCCGGCGACCGGCTCGTGGCAGGCCGCGGACCTGACCGGCCTGATCGGCGGCCCGGGCCTGACCGGCGACCTCACGACCTACATCGCCAGCTGGGGCACGGTTCACATCGCCGGGCTCGACGCCCGCGGCCACTCGATCAACTACTTCTACCAGCCCGGCAGCAGCACCCAGTGGCTCACCGCCGACCTGACCGAGCAGATCAACGGGCCGAGTCTCACCGGCGGCCTGACCGCCTTCGTCACCAGCTGGGGCGCGCTCAACGTGGTGGGGCTCAACGACCAGGGCGAGGTGATCGCCTTCTGGTGGTCGCTCTCCTCGAACGGCTGGCAGATCGTCAACTTCACGACCGCCTTCAGCGGGCCCACCTTCACCGATCAGCTCGACGCGTACTTCACGCCCTGGAACGCGCTCAACATCGTCGGGCGCACCGACGAGGGCCACATCGTCGCCTACTGGTGGGCCCCGGCCCTGGGCATCTCCGCGCCGTGGCGCGTTTCCGACCTGTCGGTCGCCGCCGAGGGCGACGATCCCCTGGTCATGGCGCGGGGCACCAAGCTCGTCATCAGCCCCGACGGGCGGCTGAGCCTTTTCGCCCTCGACGCCGCGAACCACCTGCAGCAGATCACCTGGTCGCCCGCAGTCCCCTTCTGGACCAGGATCGACGTGACCGCCTCGGTGACCAACGGGCCTTCGCTCGAGTTCCCGCTCGGGGGCACCGCCGCGACGACCCGCATGACCGTGGCCGGGCGCAACGCCGCGGGCTCGCGCGCCCTGGTCGTCTACACCTACCTGCTCGACTCGGGCCTCTGGCAGGCGCTCGACACGGAGATCCCGATCGAAACGTGAGCGGCGCCGCGATGCCCTTGGACGGGCCGGGCGCTTCTGGTATCACTCGAACGTGCATCCTCTCCGAGCAGCGCCATGATCTGGTCCTGGCTGACACGGCGGAACCCCGAGCGACGCGCCGAGGCGATGCGTCGGACGCACTCACGGTTCCTTTCCGCGGCGGTCCTTTCGGCCGATCAGTTTCCCCGCATCCCCGTCCGGCGCGTCGACCAGGGCGGGTTCGCGACGCTCATGTCGCGGCCCCGGGGGCGTGCCGCCGCCGCGGCGTGGTGGAATCGGGCCTTCGAGAAGCTGCCCGATTCCGGCGACGCCTGAGCCTCAGCGGCGCGATCGGCGCGGACGCATCGCGAAGACCCCAAGCCCGGCCAGGAGCAGCGAGCCGCTCCCGGGCGTGGGGATCGACAGGCTCGCGAACTGAAGGCCCCCGTAGCTGATGTTCGCGTCGTAGACGCCGGCCTTGTACGAGTCGTTCATCCACTTCAAGGAGATCTCGGTCGGCCCCTGGCGCGGGCCGATGTCGATCCACGAGGTCTGCCACGCCGAGTCCGAGGCGGGGATCAACAGCGTCCCGACGGCCTCGCTCGCGACCGAGACCTTCACCTTGAAGTTTGCATACGAGCCCGGCAGCGGACCGTTCACGTTCCGGGCGGTGACGCCCAGCCGCCACGGTTCGCTCGACGCCGGGAGCACGACCGAGTAGCGGAGGGGGTCCCCGGACCAGTACGTGAAGAGCGACCGGCCGCTCTCCCCCTCGAACCAGCGCGACGGATTGCCCGGCACCCCGGCCGACCCGGGGAGCGAGGCGATCGTGGAAAGCCCGCCCGGGGGCGTGCCCAGGACGATCTCGGCCCGGCACAAGCCCGCGCCGGCGGCAAGAACGGTCAGGGAGGTCGCGATCTTGAGTGCGTTCATGTGGCTCTTCCTTTGTTGAACTGGACGCCGGCCTTGCCCGGCCATCGCTGAGGAAGATGTGCCAAACGCGATCCGCGGGTTCAAAGCCCGATAACTATTCGCCGTTCCCCTTGCTGCCTGGGCAGTTGGGAGAACGTGAGAACGCACAGCGTCGCGGGATGGGGGTTCCGTGCAGGCGGAGGTCAGGGCGGCGTGTTTGGAAGGAACGTCCGCCCCGGCTACTATCCCGACCCTCGCCGCGTCAGGCCGGCCCACCGGGCCAGATCCCGCGGCATCGAGTTCGGAGCGATTGCCATGTACGCGATCATCGAAGAGTCGGGCGGCCAGCGCATCGTCGCGCAGGGCGATGAGATCCTGGTCGACCTCCTGGACGAGGGCGGGGCCAAGGTCGGGCAGGCCGTGACCTTCGACAAGGTCCTGGTGGTCGGCGAGACCGGCGGCTCAGCCAAGGTCGGGCAGCCCTACGTCGCGGGCGCCTCGGTCAAGGCCGAGGTCGTCGAACCGCTCGTGCTCGGCGAGAAGATCGACATCCACAAGCAGCGCCCGAAGAAGGCCTATCGCAAGAAGCAGGGCCACCGCCAGCAGTACACGCTGGTCAAGGTCTCAGCGATCTCGGGCTGAGGTCGCTCCCGCGCCTCAAGGGGGCGGGGCGTCGGCGTCGAACTTGTCGAAACGGATGAAGTTGCGAACGTCATCGTCGGTCGGGGCGGCGGTTTGCCACGCGCTGTTGTAAAGGGTCGCCAGCATCGACCCGGCGTCCGTCAGGCGCGCGGTGATCAGCGCCTTGCCCTTGTCCTCGAGCAGGCCGCCGTCCTTGTCCAGCGCGTACAGCGTCTCGACCTCCCTGAACGAGCGTTCGAGGTGCGACCTGATCCCGGCCATGGGGTCTGAAGCGTCGAACGGCGCGGCGGCCGGGGGCGCGGTCTTGAGCGTCTCGTACCTCAGGCCGTGGAACTCCAGCACGCCGCCGTCGATCTCGGCGTGGAACGAGTAGCGCGTGGTGTAGTCCTTCGGGTTCTCGCCCACCCAGCCGTGGTGGTGGCGCGTGGTGTGGAGGGGCTGCGCGGCATCGCCGACGAAGTGGCTGAGCACACCCATGATGCTCACGATGTTGGCGCGGGCCTGCTCGACCTGCGCGGCGCGGGCCGGGTCGTTGAGCGATTCGAGGATGCGCAGCGTCTTGAACGCGGCCTGGAGCCTGCCGTAGTTCTCCGCGATGGCGTAGGGGAGCGTGCCCGGGGTCATGTAGACGCGGGCCTTGTCCTTGCGCGGCTCGGCGCCGTCTTCGGATTCCTTGCCCGGGCCCTCGGCCCGGGTCATGGCGGCGATGTACTCGTAGCGGAACTCGGGGAGCGTCGCCAGCGAAAGACCCGCGGGCGCGAGATCCTCGAGGTCGATGTAGTGGTCGGGGTTGTTGACGTGCGTCAGCGCGAGCACCGTCCCCGCGCGCCAGCGGTCGGGCTCGCACGACTGCGAGGCGATCATGCGGCGGGTGAGGTCCTCGCGGAGGAACGCCGGGGCGTCGGCGGCGAGGTTGTCGAGCGCCAGGAGCGTGATGGCGCGGTGGCCGGGGGCGTCCCAGGCCATGGCGGCGCCGGCCAGGCAGCACAGGCCTGAAAGGAACGCGATGGCCACGCGGACGCGGCGTGTCCCGGGCCGGACGGATTTCCTCTGAACGATCATCCGACTCTCTCCGCCTTCGGCTCCCTGCTCATCAGCCTCCCGATCGCCTCGATCGGGTCCATGTTCTCGAAGAGCACCGCGTGCACGGCCGCGGTGATCGGCATCTCGACACGGTACTTGCGCGCCAGGTCCATCACGCTGCGGCAGGTGGCCACGCCCTCGACGACGTGGGGGGACCGAGCGAGGAAATCGTCGAGCGCGGCGCCCCGCCCCAGGGCCTCCCCGCACGAGCGGTTGCGGCCCTCGGGGGAGAAGCAGGTGGTCGCGAGGTCCCCCACGCCCGCGATGCCGAAGAACGTGTCGGGGCTGGCGCCCATCGCGAGCCCGAGACGAGCGATCTCGGCGAGGCCCCGGGCCAGGAGCGCGCTCTTGGCGTTGTAGCCGGCCTGCAGGCCGTCCACGATTCCCGCTGCGATCGCGATCACGTTCTTCACGGCCCCGGCGAGTTCCACGCCCAGCAGGTCGGTGTTGGTGTAGATCCGCATCCAGCTCGTCGTGAAGAGCGACTGGAGCGTGCGGGCCAGCGCCGGGTCGTCGCTGGCGGCGATCATCGCCGCGGGCAGGCAGCGGGCCAGTTCGGGCGCGATGGTGGGGCCCGAGAGGCATGCCATGGCCCGCGCGGGGCGGTCGGGGTCATCGCGACCCGCGGCACGCAGCGCCTCGGCGATCACCTGCGTCGGACGGAGCAGGGTGGTGTTCTCGATGCCCTTGGCGACCGAGACCACGGGCACGCCGGGGGGCACGTGCGGGGCCAGGCGCGTCCACGTGTCGCGGATGAACTGCACGGGGATCGCCGACACGATCAGGTGCGTGCCGGCCAGCGCCTCGGCGTCGCGCCAGGTCACCCGTGCCTCGTCCGGGATCCGGAAGCCCTCGAGCCGCGCGGAACCGCGGGCCTGGGCCAGGCGGCCGGCCTCGTCGGCGCTGTGGCCCCACAGGCGAACCCGGGCGGGCCGGCGCGGCCCGAGCGCCGGCGGCGGGGCGACCTCGGGCGACGCGAGGATCCCCGCGCACACCAATCCCATCTGGCCAATGCCCAGCACGGTGACCTCGGACCGCGGTGTGCCGGGGCGATCGGCGTCCTGAGGGGGCGTGGATCTGGTGTGGGTCATGACGAGCAGGTTCGACGGTTCGGGTTCCGGCGGGTGAGGCGATCCGCCTCGAACCGCCGGCACGGGAAGCGCGTATGGTAGTGGTTCGCCGGGCCGGCGGGGGTGCCCCCGCGGCCACCGGCGGATGGGCTCGTTTTCTCCGCCCCGTTCGAGGGCGGCCGCGCGGCGTCGCGGCGAGCATCGGAGCGCGTCTCATGGCGACCCACACGCCCGGCCAGTCCGGGCTCGAAGCGGCCCACGCCCCCCACGTTCACGACCACGTTCACGGCAGCGCGGCCCTGGACCCGAACGATCCGGCGTGCTGCTCGCACCACGAGGTGCAGATCGACCGCTACATCACGCTGTACCTGCTCGGCGGCGTGCTGGTGCTGAGCACGACGATCGCCAAGCTCCTGAACGTCGAGAGCAAGATCGCCGATCTGCCGGCGATGCTCGGGGCGGTGCTGCTGGGCCTGCCGCTCTTCGGCGCGGCGATCAAGGAAATCACCCGGACGCGCCTGTCGAGCTCGACGCTGGCGGCGCTGGCGATCGTGTCGGCGCTGGCCATCGGCAAGTACGAGATCGCGGGGTGGCTTGCGTTCATCCTCGTCGTCTTCGGCCAGCTCGTGCGGCGCTCGGCCTCGGGCGCGCAGCGGGCGATCCAGGAACTTGTGCAGCTCACGCCGGACGTGGCCCGGATCGTCGAGGACGGGATGGAGCGCGAGGTCGAGCTGAGCGCGGTCAGGGTCGGGCAGATGGTCCGCGTCCGCGCCGGCGAGAACTTCCCTGTGGACGGGCGGGTGACCACGGGCCGGTCCACGATCAACCAGGCCTCGTTGACGGGCGAAGCGGCCCCGGTCGAGGTGCAGCCGGGCGACCCGGTCTACGCGGGCACGTCGAACCTGACGGGCGCGCTCGACCTGACGGTGACGCAGGTCGGCGGCGACACCACGATCGGCAAGGTGACGCAGCTGATCCGGCAGGCCGAGCAGAGCCGCACGCCGCGCCAGCTCCTGATCGAGCAGGTCTCTGGCTTCTTCGTGCCGGTCATCCTCATGGTGGCCACGACGGTGTGGTACTTCATGAGCAAGTCCGACAGCGAGGCGGTGCGTACCAGCGCCGGGGAGACCGCCGTGGCGGTGCTCGTCATCGCGTGCCCCTCGGCGCTGCTCCTGGCCAGCCCGAGCGCCATGCTCGCGGCCTTTGCCGCCGCGGCACGTCTGGGCATCTTGATCAAGCAGCCCAACCACCTCGAAGCCGCGGGCAACGTGAACGCCGTGGTCTTCGACAAGACGGGCACGATCACGACCGGCCGCTTCCAGGTCACGCGCCTGGCGCCGGCGACGGGCGTCGAGGGTGCGGACCTGCTCCGGGCCGCGGCCAACGGCGAGCAGCACTCCAACCACCCGCTGGCCCAGTCGATCGTCGCCACCGCCCGCAAGGCCAAGATCGAGCCCGACGGGTCGAGCGACTACCAGGAGATCCACGGTCGCGGCGTGAAGGCCGCGACCTCGATGGGCGAGGTGTGCGTGGGCCGGGCGAGCTGGCTCATGGAGCTCAACCCGGCGATGAAGGCCGAGCTCGAGAGCGTCGAGCAGAAGATCGAGGGCATGACCGGCGTGCACGTGATGCGCGACGGCCACTACCTTGGGGCGGTCGGCCTCGAGGACACGGTCCGCAACTCGACCCGACCGGCCCTGGCGCGCCTGCGCGAGCTGGGCGTGCGCCGCATCGCGATCTTCACGGGCGACCGCCTGAGCGTGGCGACCCGTGTCGGCCAGGCGATCGGCGTGGACATGATCGAGGCCGAGTGCCTGCCGGAAGAGAAGCACGAGCAGATCAAGGGCATGGTGAAGGCGGGGTACCGCACGCTGATGGTGGGGGACGGCATCAACGACGGCCCGTCGCTGGCCGCGGCGGACGTGGGCGTGGCGATGGGCCTGTCGGGGACGGACATCGCGGCCAACTCCGCGGGCGTCGCGCTGATGAACGACGACCTGACGCGCGTGCCCTTCCTGATCGAGCTCGCCCGCCGCACGCGGACGATCGTCGGCCAGAACATCGCGGCGTCGGTCCTGATCGCGGTCGTGGGCCTCGTGCTCGCGGGCACGGGCCTGCTCACCAAGACCGGGGCGCTGGCGCTTCCGATCGCGGCGCTGTACCACTTCGTCGGAGACGTGTTCGTCCTGGGCAACTCGTTCCGGCTCTTCCGCTTCGGCGAGAACTTCGCCGCGGCGGAGCAGGAGGCCGAGGGGCCGGCCCTCCGCCGGCGCGCGGGGAGCGTGCGCGGGATGGGGCAACCGCAGCCGGCGTGACGCCTCCGCGATACTCCGCGCTCGTTGAGTGATCGTGCCGAACTGAACCCGCGCTGCGGACTGCCCGGCACGACTGTGGCGGCGATCGCCAAAGTCGTGACACTTCTGCGCCTTTGATTCCGCCCGTGCCCCTCGACCTCATCGCCACCACCGCCTTCGGCCTCGAATCCGTCGCCGCGCGCGAGATCGAACAGCTCGGGTACGAGCCCAGGGTGCTCTCGACCGGGCGCGTGCACTTCGCGGCCGATGAATCCGGCGTGGCGCGGGCCAACATCCGCCTCCGCACCGCCGACCGCGTTCTTCTTCGCGTCGGCCACTTCCCCGCGCCCGACTTTGACGCCCTCTTCGAGACCACCAAGTCGCTGGCGTGGGAAGAGAGGCTGCCGCGCGACGCGGCGTTCCCCGTCAACGGCCGCTCGGTGAAATCCCAGCTCACCAGCGTCCCCGCCGTGCAGCGGACCGTGAAGAAGGCGATCGTCGAGCGCCTCATGAGCGCGCACCGCGTGCAGACGCTCCCCGAGACCGGCCCGCGCTTCATCGTCGAGATCGCGCTCCTGGAAAACCAGGCCACGATCACGCTCGACACTTCCGGCGACGGCCTGCACAAGCGCGGCTACCGCGATCTGGTCGGCGAGGCGGCGCTCAAGGAAACCCTGGCCGCGGGGCTCGTGCTCCTGAGCGTGTGGCGCCCGCACCGGCCGCTCATCGACCCTTTCTGCGGCACGGGCACCATCGCGATCGAGGCGGCGATGATCGGACGCGAGATCGCCCCGGGCCTGACGCGCCGGTTCGACGCCGAGTCGTGGCCGTTCCTGCCCGCGAAGTCGTGGTCCGATGCCCGCGATGAGGCCTGCGCCGGGGTCAAGCCGTCGCTACCGGTCACCATTCACGCGAGCGACACCAGCGACGAGGCGCTGTCGATGGCCCGCCGTCACGCCGAGCGGGCGGGCGTCGCGCGCGATATCCACTTCCAGAAGCGGGACTTTGCCGAACTCTCGAGCAAGGTCGAGCACGGGTGCCTCATCGCCAACCCGCCCTACGGCAAGCGCCTCGGCGAGGACGAGGCGATCGAGCGGCTCTACCGCACGTTCCCCGATGTGCTCAGGCGGTTCCCCACGTGGTCGCACCACATCCTCACCGCCCGCCCCGACTTCGAGAGGCTCGTCGGCCAGCGTGCGACGCGCCGGCGCAAGCTGTTCAACGCGCAGATCGAGTGCACGTACTACACCTTCCTCGGGCCTCGCCCGCCGCGTGCCGGCGGCTCGACCGAGGAGAGCGCGGAGGACACGGAGTACGCGGTGGTCCGCGGAGAGGCATCGGAGGAGGAAGTCGGAGCGACCAGCCCGCGTCCCTCGCAACTCCCGGGCGCCGTCCTCTCTCCCCATGTCCCTGCCCCCTCACCGCCATCACCTCCATCTCCCGCTCCGACCCCCCCCGCCTTCGGCGGCCTGCGCCCCCGCGACCTCCGCGAGATCGACGACTTCGAATCCCGCCTGGCCAAGCGCGCCCGCCATCTCCGCAAGTGGCCCGAGCGCGGCATCACCTGCTACCGCCTCTATGAGCGCGACTGCCCCGACGTCCCCGTCGTCGTGGACCGCTACGAGGATCACGCTCACATTTTCGAGCACGAGCGCGAGCACTCCCGCACGCTCGCCCAGCACCTGGAGTGGCTGGACGAGGTCGCCCGGCGCACGGCCAGGGTCCTCGACATTCCCTTCGAGCGGGTGCACGTCAAATCGCGCCCGAAGCAGCGCGGCCTCACGCAGCACGAGAAGATCGCCGAGGCCGGCGCCACGCTCACCGCCCGCGAGGGCGGCCTCAAGTTCGAGGTCAACCTCACCGACTACGCCGACACCGGTCTGTTCCTCGATCACCGCCTCACGCGGGGCATGGTCCGCGACCTGATCTCGGGCGCCCGCGCGCGCGCCGAGCGCTCCCGCTTCCTGAACCTCTTCTGCTACACCGCCTCGTTCACCGTCTACGCCGCCGCGGCGGGGTGCGAAGCGAGCACCAGCGTGGACCTTTCCAACACCTACCTCGACTGGGCCCGCCGGAACATGCGGCTCAACGGGCTCGATTCGGCGCGCCACCGCTTCGCCCGCTCGGACGTGCTCGAGTTCCTGCGCGCCCATGCGCCCGGGCCGCACTACGAGGTCGCGGTCGTGGACCCGCCGACGTTCTCGAACAGCAAGAGCACCGACGAGGACTGGGAAGTCCAGCGCGGGCACGCCGAGGTCCTCGCGCTGGTGCTGCCCCTGATGTCGCCGGGCGGGACGGTGTTCTTCTCGACGAACTTCCGGCGTTTCAAGCTCGACGAGGCGGCGCTCGAGGCGGCGCGTCCCGGCGTGCAGGTGCAGGAGATCACGGCGCGGACGATCCCCGAGGACTTCCGCAACGAGCGGATCCACCGCTGCTGGCGCCTGCGCGTGCCGTGATGGGCGTGATGGGGGCCGGTCCGGTACGATCGGGTCATGAAGACCGCCGCGCGGCCCGTGATTGTGCCGATTCTTGCGTTCGCGTTCGCCTCGGCGCTGCTCGTCTGCGCCTGCGAGCAAAGACCCGAGCCCCCGCCCCCGCAGGCCCCGCACCCGCACCACGCGGCCCCCACCGAGCCGGCGGCGCCGAAGCAGTCCGGCGAGCCGGCGAAAGCGCCCGGAGCCCAAGCGCCGGCGGGCAAGGCACCGGAAGCCAAGTCGTCCGACGCCGCCCCGTCTGCCGCGCCGGGCTTCACTGTCGCGGGGCTCAGGCTGACGGTCCCCGAAGGCTGGGAGAAGGTCCCGCCTTCGAACACCATGCGCCTGGCCGAACTCCGCGTACCCGGCGCGGGGGAGCCGTGCGTGGTCGCCATCTCGACGGCCGGCGGCGACGTCGCGGCCAACATCGCGCGCTGGGCCGGCCAGGTCAAGGACAGCGCGGGCAAGGCTCCCGAAGCCGCACCGACCGTCCGTGAGATCGCCGGCTTCAAGGTGCACCAGGCCGAGTTCACCGGGACCTACACCGGCATGGGCGAAGGCCCCGCGCGCCCGGAATGGACGCTCCGCGGCGCGATCGTCGAGACGCCCGGCGGCCTGGTCTTCATCAAGATGACCGGCCCCGCGCCGGCGATGCGGGCGGCGCGCGAGGGCTGGGATCGGATGATCGAAGGGATGGGAAGACCCTGATGCCCGGGCCGCGGCGCGGCGGCAACGTTGCTACTCATCGCTTCGCCGGCATGCCGGAGTGCTAGCCGGCCACGGGGAGCGCCGCAGGATTGTCCGGGTCATCGGTCAGCCGGCAGCGCAGGGTCCGCCCCGCCGCCATGTTCCGCTCGCGCCGGACCTTGTCAAGGCGGTCGAGCGAGCAGACACGCTGTGACATCCGCGGGTTGCGTGCGCGCAGATAACGCGACGGATGCAGGTGACTGCCGGGAAGGAGAAGCATCAGCCCCCGGGGGAAGGCCTGGGGCAATGCCTCGCGGCTTGGCGCGTGGGTCGTCGGGCATATGCGGCTCCCGCGCGCGGAGGGTCCTGCCGGGCAGGTTCGACGGTCGCGCCCGCTGCCGCTCCAGCCCCGGGCGGCAAAAAAAGCGAAGTCGCCGAATCGGTTTCGTCCTCTTCGGAGAAGAGGATGCAGGTCGAATGCTCGGTCCGTCCATGGACATGCACCCTTCAATCGCCCATCCTGCGACGAGGCGGCTTGCGGCCGCGCGGGGCGCGTACGAACTCCTGGTCGCGCGCTGGGCTGACGAGTGCGAGCACGAGATCGTTTCGTGCGGATCGGTGGTCGGTCCGCCCGGGCCGGGCTCACCCTGGCGCGGCGCCGCGCCCGTCAATCCCGAAAGGACCTCCCGTGTACGCGGCAGTCCCCGGCGCGAGTGAGAACGCCCGTTGCCGGCGTGCGCTCGACGAGCGACGCGTCCGGTTCCGGGACGCTCTCCCGATCGTCTCGATCCATCTTCTCTGCCTCGGGGTCGTGTGGGTGGGGTGGAGTTGGACGGCGGTCGCCGCCGCGGTGGTCCTGTACTGGGCCCGCATGTTCATCGTGACCGCGTTTTACCATCGTTATTTTTCGCACCGTAC
Source organism: uncultured Phycisphaeraceae bacterium (assembly GCA_964500365.1). Lineage (GTDB taxonomy): Bacteria > Planctomycetota > Phycisphaerae > Phycisphaerales > UBA1924 > CAZCPB01. Next base: position 4,189 of record CAZCPB010000081.1, on the reverse strand, counting down.
GTTCCGCACTTCGCGGATCGTTCAGTTTCTTGCCGCGCTGGCCGGCACCACCGCGGCGCAGCGTGGCCCGCTGTGGTGGGCGGCGCACCACCGCGAACATCACCGTCATTCTGATCATGAGCCCGACCTGCACTCGCCCTCGTGGCGCGGCCTGCTCTGGAGCCACACCGCGTGGTTTCTGACGGAAAGGGGCTTGGCCACCAACTGGAAGGCCGTTCCGGATTGGGTCAAGTACCCCGAGCTCCTGTGGCTGGAGCGATTCCACATCATCGGTCCGCTGCTGCTCGTCGGGCTTCTGGGGGGCCTGGGCTGGGCGGCGCGGGCGTGGGCGCCCGCGCTCGAGACGGGCCCGGCGCAGCTCATCGTCTGGGGGTTTGCGATATCGACGACGGCCCTCTATCACGCGACGTTCACCGTCAACTCGATCGCTCACAGCGTCGGCTCGCGCCGCTTCAACACGGGCGACAACAGCCGCAATAACTGGGTGCTCGCCCTGCTCACCCTCGGCGAGGGCTGGCACAACAATCATCACTTTCATCCGGGCTCGGCCCGGCAGGGGTTCTACTGGTGGGAGTTCGACCCGGCGTACTGGGCTCTCAGGGCCCTGGGCGCGGTGGGCCTGGTGCGCGATCTGCGCCCCGTGCCCGCCTGGGTCTACGAGCGCGCGGAGAACGCCGGACCCGGGCGCGTGGAGGGGGGGCGGGCGTGAACCTCGCCGTCGTCGGCTCGGGGATCAGCGGCCTGGTGTGCGCGTACCTGCTCGGCGGAGCGCACCGGGTGAGCCTGTTCGAGGCAGACGACCGTCCCGGGGGTCACACCAACACGTCGTGCGTGTCGCACGAGGGCCGCAGGTTCGCGGTCGATTCCGGGTTCATCGTGTTCAACGAGCGCAACTACCCGAACTTCACGCGCCTGCTTCGGAGGCTGGGCGTGCCCTCGCGCGCGACGACCATGTCGTTCAGCGTGCGCGACGAGCGCGACGGGTTCGAGTTCGGGGGTTCGTCGCTCGGCGGGCTCGTGGGCGCGTGGTCGAACGTGCTCGGGTCGCGCTGGTGGTCGCTGGTCCGAGGGATCGCTCGCCTGGGGTCGGCCGGCAGATCCGCGCTGGCGCACTCCGCCGAGGGCGCTACGGTCGGCGACCTGTGCTCCTCTGCGCGATTCTCCCGTGCATTCATCGACGATTACCTGGTTCCCATGGCGTCTTCCATCTGGTCCGCGCCCGCGGACCGGATCATGCAGTTCCCGGCGCGCTTCCTGCTCCGCTTCTTCGACAACCACGGGATGCTCGACCTGCGCGAGCGTCCGACCTGGCGCACGGTGGAGGGGGGCTCGCGCGCGTACGTGGAGGCCATGCTGCCGGCGATCCCCGGGGGTGTCAGGCTCCGCGACCCCGTGCGCACCGTCCGGCGTGAGGCCGACGGTGTGCGCGTGTGCTCGGGTTCGGGCGAGCACCGGTTCGACGAGGTCATTCTCGCGGTGCACGCGGACCAGGCGCTCGCGCTCCTCGCCGACGCCTCTCCCGCCGAGCGAGAGGTGCTCGGGTCGCTTCCCTACCAGCGGAACGACGCCGTCCTGCACACCGACGAGTCGCTGCTGCCGCGCCGGCGCCGGTGCTGGGCGGCGTGGAACTACCTCAAGACCCACGAGCCCGCCCGGCCGGTCGTGGTCACGTACAACATGTCGATCCTTCAGGGCCTGCCGACGCGCGCGCCGCTGTGCGTGACGCTCAACGGCGCCGACCGGATCGATCCGTCGCGGATCCTGCGGCGGTTCTCGTACGCACATCCGCTGCACTCGCTCGCCGGGGATCGGGCCCGAGCCCGCTGGGGCCGCATCAGCGGTGTCGGCCGAACACACTATTGCGGGGCCTACTGGGGCAACGGGTTCCACGAGGACGGCGTGAACAGCGCGCTGCGGGTGTGCGAGCGGTGGGGGGCTTCGCTATGACGATGTGCAGCGCCGTCTACATCGGCTCGGTGCGGCACCGGCGACGCCGGCCCGCGCGGGCCTTCACGTTCCCCCTGTTCATGATGTACCTCGACCTCGCCGAGATCGACCGGGTGCTCAAGCTGACGCGGCTGTGGGGCCGCTCCCGGTTCTGCCCCGCGCGATTCCGACGCGAGGACTATCTGGGCCCCAGCGACCTCCCCCTCGACGAAGCGGTCCGCGCTCGCGTCGCCGACGCCCTCGGCCGCCGTCCCGCGGGGCCCGTGCGGGTGCTCACGCACGTTCGATACTTCGGCTATGTCTTCAACCCGGTCACCTTCTATTACTGCTTCGACGAGGGCGAGCGGGTCACCGCGGTAGTGGCCGAGGTGACCAACACACCGTGGGGCGAGCGGCACGCGTACGTGCTCGATGCCCGTAGGGCCGAACGCCGGAGGGCGCCCGCGCTGCGCTGGCGGTTCGGTAAGGAGTTCCACGTGTCCCCGTTCCTGCCCATGGACCTCGAGTACGACTGGACTTTCACGCCGCCCGGGAGATCCCTCGCGGTGCACATGGACGTGCGCGATCGGCGTCCCGGGTCCGAACGGGTCTTCGATGCCACGCTCAGTCTCGAGCGGCGGGAGATCACGCCCGGCCGGCTCCGAGGGCTGCTCGCGCGGTTCCCGCTGATGACCGCCCAGGTCTTTCTCCGGATCCATCTCGAAGCACTGAAGCTGTGGCTCCGGCGCGCCCCGGTCTACCCGCACCCCGCGGCGGCCCGCGCGCCCGGCGCCGCTCCGACCACGGGGGGCCGTTCGTGACGGCCGTCAACGTCGTTCCCGGATCGATCCGCCGCGTCGCGGCGCGACGGCGGCGCGTCCCCGCCGTGCTCGAGAACCTCGGACGGCGTCTGGTCCTCGGCGCGCTGTCCCGGATCACCGAGGGCGGGGTCCGTCTGATCGATCCGTCCGGACGAGTGCTCTGGGAGCCCGCGAGCGGTGGCATCACGGTCCGCGTGTACGACGCGTCGTTCTTCGCGGCGGTGGCGTTCGGGGGCAGCGTCGGCGCCGCCGAGTCGTACATGGAGGGCGCCTGGAGCGCCGACGACCTGCCCACGCTCATCGAGACGCTCACGGCCAATCTCGCCGCCACGCGTGCCCTCGAGGGGCCGGTCGCCCGGGTCATCGCGCCCCTCTCCGCGGCGGCGTACCGCCTCGACCGCAACACCCGGTCCGGCAGCCGCCGCAACATCGTGGCCCACTACGACCTCGGCAACGAGTTCTTCAGACTCTTTCTCGACCCCAGCATGACCTACTCGTGCGCCGTATTCGAGAACGGCGCGTCGTCACTCCACGACGCGCAGGTCGAGAAGATCGACCGTGCCTGCCGCAAGCTCTGCCTGCGACCCTCCGACCACCTGCTGGAGATCGGCAGCGGGTGGGGCGCGCTGGCTGTTCACGCGGCCTCGCGCTACGGCTGCCGCGTGACGACCACGACCATTTCCGACGAACAGCACGCGCTGGCGTCGGAGCGAGTCCGGGACGCCGGGCTTTGTGATCGCGTCCGGGTTCTGAAGGCCGACTACCGCGATCTCGGGGGGCGCTTCGACAAGCTCGTCAGCATCGAGATGCTCGAGGCTGTCGGCGCCGAGAACCTCGGCGGGTACTTTGCCGCGTGTTCGCGGCTGCTCGGCCCGGACGGCGCCGCGCTGATCCAGTCCATCGTCATCCGGGACCAGTTCTTTCGGGGCGCGTCGCGGCGGCAGGACTTCCTGAAGAAGTACATCTTCCCCGGGAGCTGCCTGCCCTCCGTCGCCGCGATCTGCGACGCCGTGAGCCGCCGCACGGACCTGCGGCTGCGGCATCTCGAAGACATCGGGCCGCACTACGCGACCACGCTCCGCCTGTGGCGCCGGGCGTTCATGTCGCGGCTCGACGATGTCCGGCGCATGGGATTCGAAGAGCGCTTCATCCGCATGTGGGAGTACTACCTCGCGTACTGCGAGGGGGTGTTTCGCGCCGGGCACGTGGGCGACGTCCAGCTCGTCCTGACGAAGCCCCGGTGCCGGATCCCCCCGGCGGGCTCGGGAGCGCCGCCGGAGTGAGACGATGGTCCGCAATCATCGCCAACGTCCTGCTCTTCGACGCGTTGTGGGCGCTGGCCGTCCTCGGCGCGGGGAAGCCGTGGTGGTGGGTCGCTCCCGGGCTCGTCCTCCTGAGCGCCGCCTTTCAGATCCGCCTCTCCACGGCGCCGAGGCGGGATG
>CAZCPB010000080.1:0-15511 GCA_964500365.1 uncultured Phycisphaeraceae bacterium | reverse complement strand
CTCGTGGGCGCCTCGGCGGGCGTCTTCGGCGTCATCATGGCGTGCGCCTTCATCGCCCCCAACGCCATCGTCCAGCTCATCTTCCCCCCCGTGCCTTTGCGCCTGAAGATCATGGCCTACGCCTACGTCGGCATCGCGGCCCTCAACCTGGTCCTCGGCGGCGATAACGCGGGGGGCGACGCGGCCCACATCGGCGGCGCGATCGCCGGCTACTTCTTCATCCGCAACTCGCACCTTCTCCTCGATTTCTTCGATGTCTTCGGCGACAGCCGACCGCGCGGCCCCAAGGCCCGCCCGGCGCCCAGGCGCGCCCCAATCTTCGGCGGCCCGCGGGCTCCGAGCACCGCCGAGATCGATCGCATCCTCGACAAGGTCCGCGAGGAGGGCCTGGCGAGCCTCAGCGAGTCGGAGCGACGCGCGTTGCGGGAAGCGACCGAGGCTCAGCGGCGCTGGTGAACGCGCCGAATACCCTTCTCCCTTCATGTCCGGCGCTCTCGAGTTCCAGGTCCTGGCCCGCTCGGCCGCCACGCGCGCCCGCGTCGGACGCGTGACCACCGCGCACGGCTCGTTCGACACGCCGGCCTTCATGCCCGTGGGAACCCGGGCGTCGGTCAAGGGGCTCCTGCCCGGCCTCGTCAGGGCGACCGGGTCCCAGATCGTCCTGAACAACACCTACCACCTCATGCTTCGTCCCGGGTCGGAACTGATCCACCGCCTCGGGGGTGTTCACAGATTCATGAACTGGGACGGGCCGATCCTCACCGACTCCGGCGGCTACCAGGCGTATTCCCTCAGCGACACCAACCGCGTGGACGACGACGGGGTGACATTCAAGTCGATCGTGGACGGCGCGGAGGTCCGCCTGACTCCCGAGCGGGCCATGCAAGTTCAGAACGAACTCGGCGCCGACATCATCATGGCACTCGACGATTGCCCGCCCTCGGCGGACCCCCGGGCGGGACCGGTTCACCAGCCGCGCCTGAGCCAGGCCGTCGAACGCGACCGGCGCGGCAAGGCGTACGACCACGGCGCCCGCCTTGACATCGCCAACGAGCGGACGGTCCGTTGGCTTGAACGCTGCAAGGCGGCTCACGCGCGTCCCGGCGAGCAATCGCTCTTCGGCATTGTCCAAGGGGGAACGGACCTGGCCCGGCGCGAGTGGTCCGCCTCGCGGGTCTGCGGGATCGAGCTGCCGGGGTACGCGATCGGCGGTGTGGCCGTGGGGGAGCAGCCCGGTGAAATTGCCCGCGTCGTTGCCCACACGGGCCCTCTGCTGCCCGAAAGCAAGCCCCGGTACCTGATGGGCGTGGGCTACGAGCGGGACATCGTGAACGCGGTCCGGGCCGGCATGGACATGTTCGATTGCGTCCTGCCGACCCGAAACGGCCGGAACGCCAACGCCTTCACGCGAAACGGCCAGGTGCGTCTCCGGAACAACCGGTTCGCGGAGGACCCCCGGCCGATCGAAGAGGGGTGCGATTGCCCGGCCTGCGAGCCCGCGACGGGGGGGGGCCGATGTCCGGAAAATGGCGCATTTTCCCGGGCTTACCTTCGGCACCTGTTCATGGTGGGGGAGATGTTGGGGCCCATTCTGGTCAGTTTGCACAATGTGCGGCACTTCCAGCGGCTCATGTTGGACATCCGGGCCTCGATCCCAAATGATGACTGGTCCGGATTGGCCGTCCGCTGGCCCGTTCTCGCGTTCTCCACACCCCCTGAGTCCCTGATGAGTACGGGGGATCGGCTGGATTGCGCAGAATCTCCGTCCGAACCGCACCCCCCGGGGTGTGCCGGCTCCTTGGAAGATCCCACCGCATGAACATGACTCACCTGTCTGTGTACCTTCCTTCGCTGATCGTCGCGCAGGACGGCGCCGCGGGCACCGGCCCCAGCATGGTCGGCGTTCCTGCACCGGCTTCGCAACCGGCGACCGGCACGACCACGACCGGGACGGCCCAGCCCGTGGGCCCGACCGGGGCTCCCCCGCCGGCGTCGCCCTTCGGCGGCGGCCAGTTCCTGTTCATCATGCTGGCCATGCTCGGCCTCATGGTGTTCATGAGCTTCTGGACCAACCGCAAGGAAAAGAAGCGCCGCGAGGAGCTGATGAACTCGATGAAGAAGGGCGACAAGGTTCAGACGCTGGGCGGAATCCTGGGCACCGTGCAGGAGGTCTTCGACAACGAGGTCGTGCTGCGGCTGGAGGAGGGGCGCGTCCGCGTGGCCCGCAGCAGCATCCAGACCATCCTGAAGCCCTCGGACTCGCGCCCCGGCGACCGCGGGTCGGAGGTCGAACTCAAGAATTCGCGCGAAAAGGCCGTGGTCTGACCCGCCAATTCCGGGCTCGGACGCGGGCGAGCGGTCGGGCGGTGAACGACGCCGGCCCGGCGCTCCGATAGAAGGCTCTCACACGCATGCGACAGATCATCTCGAAGGCGGTTCTCGCGCTGGTGGTGATGTTCGTGGCGGTCTACGCCATGTACCCGCCGGCCAAGCAGCTCAAGCTGGGCAAGGACCTGCGCGGCGGGGCGACCCTCATCTACCAGGTCAAGCTCCGGCCGGACGAGAACCCCGCGGAGGTCATGCCCAAGGTCATCGAGGTCCTCAAGCAGCGCGTGGACCCCAACGGCCTGGCCGAGATTTCCATGGTCGTGCAGGGTCGCGACCGCATCGAGATCACGATGCCCCTGCCCGGGCCGGAGGCCCAGGCCGCCGCCCGGGCGTACGAGCAAGAACTCGACAAGCTGAGCCAGTTCGCCCTCGCGGAGCGTGACTTGGAATTCGCGCTCCGCGCTGAGGGCGAGGAGCGCCGGAAGCAATTGGAGTCTCTCGCCAAGGGCGACCCGGGCCGCCTGGCCCGGCTCCAGGAGGTCGCCGCGGCACGCGACCTCGCCCGGGAGAAGGAGGCCGAGTACCGCGCAGCAGAGAAGGGCGGGGCCAGCGCCGAGGAACTCGCCCGGCTGGTCGAGATCGCCGGCGCTGCGTCCGTCGAGGCCGACAGGCTCAAGGCCGAGGTGCTGAAGTCGTCGCTGAGCGCCGCCGAGGTCCGGCGCGTGCTCCAGCTCTCCGACCAGCGCCAGCGCCTCCAGGACTCCTCGGGCGAGTTCGTCGAGTTCCCGAGCCCGCGCGAGAAGGGGATCGAACGGCTGCGGGCCGAGCACCCGGGCGCCCGCGAGGCGCTGGAGAGCGTGCTGGCGGCCTTCACCGCGTACGACACTTCGCGTCAGGGGAAGGGGATCAACGACCCGCAGGACCTGGTCCGCCAGCTCCGGGGCGCGGGCGTGCTCAATTTCCGCATCACGGTCAGCCCGCAGTTCGACGCGGCCCAGGTCGCGCAGCTCCGCCAGCAGCTCAAGGAGCGGGGACCCCGCGCGGTACGGTCGAGCGAGGCCAAGTGGTACAAGATCAACCAGCTCCGCAACTGGTACAACACCGTCGATGACCTCAAGCGCCTGGAGGCCGACCCGATCGGCTTCTTCCAGGGACGCGGCTACGTCGCCGGCCAGTACGAAGGCGAGATCTACCTGCTGTGCTGGGACACCCGCACGACCCGCCTCACGCAGGAGGAGGGAACGTGGGCGGTCGAGCGCGCGGCCGAGGGACGCGACCAGGTCGGGCGGCCGAGCATCACCTTCGAGATGGACCCGCGGGGCGGCGTGCTCCTGGGCGAGCTGACCGAGCGTCACGTCAAGAGCCCGATGGCGGTGATCTTCGACGACGAGGTGTACACCGCCCCGACGCTGCAGTCGGCGATTTCGCGTAACGGCGAGATCTCGGGGAACTTCTCGCAGGAGGAGATCGACTACATCAAGCGCGTGCTCAACGCGGGCGCGCTGCAGGCCAAGCTGAGCCCCGAGCCGATCTCGACCAGCTCGGTCGGGCCCGAGCTCGGCGCCGACAACCTGGACAAGGGCCTCAAGACGGGCATCGTCGCCTTCGCGGTGGTCGGCGCGTTCATGATCGTCTACTACTTCGGGTGCGGCGTGATCGCGGTGATCGCCCTGGGCTGCACGGGCATCCTGATCCTGGGGGCGATGGCCCTCAACAAGGCGGCGTTCACCATGCCCGGCATCGCGGGCGTGGTGCTCACGTTCGGCCAGGCGGTGGACGCCAACGTCCTCATCTACGAGCGCATGCGCGAGGAACTGAAGCGCGGGCACGACATGAAGTCGGCCGTGCGGGTCGGGTTCCAGCGGGCGATGCCCGCGATCGTGGACGCCAACGTTGCGCACCTGATCATCTGCATCGTGCTCTACCAGCTGGGCACGCAGGAGATCAAGGGCTTCGCGATCGTGCTGGGGATCGGCGTGGTCGCCACGCTGTTCTCCGCGATCGTCGTCAGCCGCGTGATCTTCGACGCCCTGGTCGAGCTGGGCCACTGGCGCCGGGCGTCGATGCTGCCGACGGTGGTCCCCACCCTGCAGCGGCTGCTCGAGCCCCGGATCGACTGGATCGGCCTGCGGCCGGTCTTCCTGACCGCTTCGGCGATCGCCATGGCGGTCGCGCTGGGGCTGGTGTACGTGCGCGGCTCGGACACGTTCGACACCGAGTTCCGCGGCGGCACGCAGGTCACGCTCGAGCTCAAGCGCGACCAGTCGGTCGAGGGCGGTCGGCTCACGATGACGCGGCGAGAGGTCGAGGAGCGGGTCCGCGCGATCGCGGGCGACCCGCGTGATCTCGAGCTGGGCATGGTCCGCGAGTCCGAGGTGCTGCCCATCAACCCCCGGGGCGACGGCGTTACCTCCGACAAGTTCAAGATCAAGAGCACGGCCACCGACCCCAAGATCGTGCTGAGCGCCGTGCGGTCGACCTTCGCCGACGTGATCGACGTCGAGCCCGAGCTGGCCTACAAGGGCGCGGAGCACGAGAAGATCGAGACGGCGCCGGTGTACCGGGTCACGGCGGACCGGCTCGGCGAGGTCATCGGTCCCATCGGCGGGGACGAGGACATCCGCCGCTTCCGCGGCGGCGTGGCCATCGTGCTCGAGGACATCACCCCGCGGCTGTCGCGGGCCAACCTCGCCGACCGCATCACCCGCGAACGGCGCGAGGCTCAGTTCTCCGACACGCTCGATCGCGTCACGGACGTGCGGATCCTCGAGGGAACGCCGGACGCGGTCGAATCGGCGGTGGTCCTCGTGCTCGACCCGTCCATGACGTTCCTCGACGACGAGGCGGTCTTCGACGGCAACGTCGCGCAGCGCGAGTGGGACCTGGTCCGCGAGGCCACCCTGCACGCCAAGAGCTTCGCGAGCGTCGAGTCCTTCAGCGCCGCGATCGCGGGGACCTTCAAGCGCAAGGCGATGATCGCCACCGCCGTGAGCCTTCTGCTCCTCGTGGCCTACATCTGGGTGCGCTACGGCACGCTGCGGTGGTCGCTCGCCGCCGTCCTTCCCCTCGTCCACGACATCGTGGCGCTGCTCGGGCTGCTCGCGCTCTCGCAGATCCTGCACGTCTACCCGAGCACGCAGGGCCCCGCGCTCAGCCTCGGCGTCCTGCCCTTCCGCATCGACCTGAACATGGTCGCGGCCCTGCTCATGATCGTCGGCTTCTCGCTCAACGACAAGGTCATCATCCTCGACCGCATCCGCGAGAACCGCGGACGCGAGAAGTACGCGACCGGGCGCGTCATCAACGACTCGGTCAACCAGACCATCAGCCGGACCCTGATCACGTCGGGCACGACGCTGATCACCACGCTGATCCTCTACTTCTTCGGCGGCGAGGCCGTGCGCGGCTTCGCCTACGCCTTCACGCTCGGCGTCTTCATCGGCACGTACTCGTCGATCGCCCTGGCCGCTCCTCTGGTGTGGTCGCGCCGCACGGAACGGCGCATCGGCGACGGGCGGGGCGGGGCGGCGACCGCGCTGGCCGATCCGCGCCGGCCGCTGACGGGGATGGCCGCTCTCTCGGAGGCGTGAGCCATGACGGTGAGCGCTGGCAAGCTCGCGGGGGGGATGCTGCTCCTGGTCGGGGTGTGGATCGCCGTCTACTGGATGTGGGAGCCGCGCGAGCCGAGGATCTCTTTCGCATCCGGGTCCAATCCCACGGCGCTCCCGGCGCCGGTCGTCCCGCTGGAAGCTCCGCCGCAGGGTCCCCCGGCAGCGGGGCCCGGAGTGTCCGGCGTGGGAGCGGGTGCGGGGGCCGAGCCTTCGCGGGACGAGATTGATCCGCCCCGGCCGTCTGTTTCGCCAGCGCCCGCCGCGGGCACGCCCCCGACACGCCCCGAGCCGCGACCCGAAATCAAGGTCAAGCCCCCCGAGTTCTGGGAGTACGAAGTCCGCGCCGGAGAGACGCTCCAGACCATTTCACGGAACTTCTACGGGACGCCTACGCACGCCTCGGCGATCGCGCGGGCCAACCCGCTCATGGACCCGACGAAGATGAAGGCGGGGCGGCTCATCCGCATCCCGCGCGACCCCACCAACATCCAGGGCATCCCGCAGACCGACGCCAGGCCCGTGCCCGAGCCCCCGACCCGGAAGGCGGCGCCGGTCCCGACGCCGGCCAGCAGCGCACGCCGGACCCACACGGTCGTCGAGGGGGAGACGCTCTCCGCTATCTCCAAGCGGTACTACGGCACGGCGGGCAGGACGGGGCTTATCTACCAGGCCAACCGCGACAAGCTCAAGAGCGAAGATGACCTGCGGATTGGCATCGAGCTGGTCATCCCTGACCCCGCCCCCTGACGACCCCGGGCGTGAGTCCCAACCCGCCGCCGGTTACCATCAGTCTCATGCCGCGACCGTCCCAGAAGCTTTTCGTGGTCACCGGCGGGGCGGGCTTCGTCGGCTCGAACCTCGCTGCGGCGCTGGCGCGCCGGTTCCCGGGCGCGGCGCTCGTGATCGTGGACGACTTCCGCACGGGGTCGTTCGCGAACATCGTCGAGGCGTTCTCCCGGGCGGAACTTCCCCCGTTCGCGGGCGACGTGGCCTCGAAGCCGTTCGACGCATTCCCTTGGAAGTCGTTCTTCGCGTCGTGGCGCGTGAGCGCCGTGTTCCACGAGGCAGCGATCACCGACACCACGATCACCGATGAACCGGAAATGATCCGTGTGAACGCCGAGGCGTCCGCGGAGCTGATGGGGGCCTGCGCGGAAGCGGACGTACCGCTCGTCTACGCGTCGAGCGCGGCCACGTACGGCACGCCCGCCGAGACCCGCGAACGGCGGCCGTTCCCGCTCGCGGCGGCCGGCCGGCCGAACAACGTCTACGGGTTTTCCAAGTGGCTGATGGAGTGTCACCATCGCGGGATGAACGAAGCGGCCGACCGGCCGCCGGCGGTCGTCGGCCTCCGCTACTTCAACGTCTTCGGCCCCGGCGAGGCGCGCAAGGGCAAGATGGCATCGATGGTGTACCAGCTGGCGCGCCAGATGCTCGAAGGGAAACGGCCCCGCCTGTTCGCCGACGGGACGCAGGCCCGCGACCAGGTGTACGTGGACGACGTGGTGGACTGCACGATCGCGGCCGCGGGCCTCGACGGCGAGAAGCGACCCGTCCCAGGCGTCTACAACGTGGGCTCCGGGGTCGCGACCAGCTTCAACGAGATCGCCTCGGCGGTGCGTCGCGGGCTGGGGCTGGGCGAGGGCGAACTGCCCGCGGAATACTTCGAGATGCCCGCGAGCGTCCGGGCGTTCTACCAGGACTTCACCTGCGCCGACGTCTCGGAGACGCTGCGCGGGCTCGGTTGGCGGCCGCGCTGGAAGCCCTCCGACGCGGTGGCCCGGTACGCGGCGATCATCAAGGCGGAGCATCGGGCGGTCCAGGGCTGACGCGCCGCCGGGAGCACGGTGTTGAAGATCAAGCGCATCCTCGTGACCGGCGGCGCCGGTTTCCTCGGCTCGCACCTGTGCGACCGGCTCGTCGCGCAGGGTCACGACGTCATCTGCCTCGACAACCTCTTCACGAGCCAGAAGGTCAACATCGCGCACCTTCTGAACAAGCCGAACTTCGAGTTCATCCGGCACGACGTGACGCACCAGGTCTGGCTCGAGGTGGACGAGATCTACAACCTCGCCTGCCCCGCGGCGCCGGGGCACTACCAGTACAACCCCATCAAGACCATGAAGACCAGCGTGATGGGAGCGATCAACATGCTGGGCATGGCCAAGCGCTGCCGCGCCAAGGTGCTGCAGGCCTCGACCAGCGAGGTCTACGGCGACCCCGAGGTGCACCCGCAGCCCGAGAGCTACCGGGGCAACGTGAACCCGATCGGGCCGCGTGCCTGTTACGACGAGGGCAAGCGTGCGGCCGAGACGCTCTTCTTCGACTACCACCGCTCGAACCGCGTGAACATCCGCGTGGTCAGGATCTTCAACACCTACGGGCCGCGCATGCACCCCTTCGACGGCCGGGTCGTCAGCAACTTCATCCGCCAGGCGCTGCGGGACGAGGACATCACCATCTTCGGGACCGGGGAGCAGACGCGGAGTTTCTGCTACGTGGACGACCTGGTCGAGGGCATCATCCGGATGATGAACGGGCCGGATTCGTTCATCGGGCCGGTGAACCTGGGCAACCCGGGCGAGTTCACGATCAAGCGGCTGGCGGAGATGGTGATCGAGTTCTCGGGCTCGAAGTCGAAGCTCGTGTTCCGGCCGCCCGTCGAGGACGACCCGATGCAGCGCCAGCCGGTGATCGAACTGGCCAAGAAGCACCTGGGATGGGAGCCGCGCGTCGAACTCCGCGACGGCCTCAAACGGACCATTGAGTACTTCCGATCAGTGAGCCTCGACGAGTTCAGGGCACCGACACCGAACTACTAGCCCCGCGGCGCGGAGGGGCGCGTGCCGAGCGTGTACGACGTGATCGTGCTGGGGACCGGCACCATGGGCGCCGCGGCCTGCGCCGAACTGGCCCGGCGCGGCCTGCGCGTCCTCGGCATCGACCGCTTCGAACCCCCGCACCGCCTGGGCTCGCATCACGGCGCGACGCGCCTGTTCCGAAAGGCGTACTACGAGCACCCTGACTACGTGCCCCTGCTCCACCGTGCCGCGGCACTCTGGGAGCGAATGAATGCCGAGAGCGGACGGCCGATCTTCGTCCGGACGGGGGCGCTGTACGTGGGGCCCGGTGATGGCGCACTGATCCGTGGCACCATCGAGTCGGCGCGCCGGCACGGGCTGGCGGTCGAGGAACTGGCGGGCTCGGCCGCGGCGGCACGCTTCCCGGTGCTGCGCATCCCCGACGGTCAGCGATGCGTGCTCGACCACGACGGGGCGGTGATCATGTGCGAGGAAGCCGTCGAGCACTTCGTGCGCGCGGCACGGGCCGCGGGAGCCAATCTGCGCACGGGCGAGGAGGTCTCGGGCTGGGAGGAACGCGACGGCGAAGTCCTGGTCCGTGCGGGTGCGGCGGAGTACTGCGGCAAGGCGCTCGTCGTCACCTGCGGTGCGGGGACCGCCGGCGTCCTGGCGGGGCTGCGGGAACGGCTGCTGGTGACGCGGCAGGTTCTCGGGTGGGTTCGCCCGCTCGACGAGGCATCGTTCGCGCCGGCCCGCTTCCCAGCGTGGGCGTTCGAGAACGGCGACGGCTCGCTCCACTACGGCGCGCCGATGATGCCCGGTGAGCGTGGCGTCAAGGTGGCGCGCCACGCACGAGGGCCAGCCGTCGATCCGGACTTGGTCGATCGCGAGGTCGGCGATGGCGACCGGCGCGAGATCATCGACGGCGCGGAGCGCTGCCTCGCGGGCGTGGATGCTGGGGCTGTCGAAGCACGGGTGTGCCTCTACACCAACTCGCCGGACTCGCACTTCATCGTCGGCCGGCTCCCCGGCGCCGAACGTGTGTTCATCGCGTGCGGGTTCAGCGGGCACGGCTTCAAGTTCGCGCCCGTGATCGGCGAGATCCTCGCCGACCTCGCGACCCGCGGCACGACCGATCATCGCATCGGCTTCCTCGGCCCGGAACGCTTCGCCGGACGCACTGCATGAGGCGCGGCGGTCCGCTCAGGCTGTTCGTCGCCGTGTACCCGCCCGCGGGCGTGGTCGAGGCCGCGCTGGCTCGCCTCGGCGCGCTGGCGTTGCCGGTCCACCGGCCGACGCCGCCGGGCCAAATCCATCTGACGCTCCAGTTCATCGGCGAGGTGCCCGCGGGGAAGGTCGGCGAGGTGGTCGAATCGGTCACACGCTCGGCGTCCGGGATCGAACCGCTCGTCCTGACCGCCCGGCGGATCATCTCCTTGCCGGGGCGCGGCGTCGCGCGGGTCGTGGCACTCGAGACCGATGCGCCGCCCGCCCTACTCGAGTTGCAGCGGCGGCTCGCGCACCGGCTCGCGCGCCCGCCGCGCGACCGTTCCGGCGACCGGTTTCTTCCGCACCTCACCCTCGCGCGTTTCCCCGGCGCTGGAGTGCGCGGCCTGGCCGTCAACGAACCCGCGGACCTGGGATCGTTCCCGATCAACCGCGTCAGCGTCATGTCGAGCGTCCTGAGCGCGGCGGGGGCATCGCACCGCGAAGAGTTGGGGATCGACCTCGGACCACCGCGCGAACCGCCGCAACTGTGAATCCGGCTCACCTCGGATGGGAGTTTTCCCTGTGCTTGACGCGCAGGTTAGTGAGTACTATACTAGCGGGCGACAGGAGGTGTCCTGTGACCCAGCGCTCCCTGGCCGACGTTTCTCTGCAACTCGACTTCTTGTCCCGGCGTCTCGGGGAAGTGGAGCGGCGGCTTGGAATCAGTGGCGAAGTGGAGCCGGGGCACTCGGACCCGCCGAAGGCGGAGGCCCCGGCCGATGTACCGCGGGTGGCGACCGGCGTCGAACCCTCGGAATCCGAGCGAGCTACCGCGGGTCACGTCCGCGTACCGGGCGCCAAGGCTGCGATCTTTCGAGACTGGGCCTCACGTCGGAACGAGACTGCAGCCGCGCAGGTCGCAGAACGCAGTGATTCCACGTTTCCCGCAACGACGGTATCGGCGCAGGCCGGCTCCGCGGCCCCGCCTACGAAATCGCCTCTCGTGAAAGTGCCCCTGACCTCACTGCCGGCGGGCCCCGGCGCGTCCGAATCCGCCTCGCGGCACGTCAAGGACAAGAACCTCGGCGCGGCGGGGCTGCAATCGCTCGAGCGCATCATCGGCGGCCGGTGGTACGCGGTGGTCGGCGCGGTGATCGTCGTGATCGGGGTCGGCCTCTTCTTCCGGTTGGCGCTGCAGCGGGGGTGGATCGTGTTCCCGCCGTCGGTGCGGTGTGCCGCGGGCGCGGCGTTCGGACTGGCGCTGCTCGGCGCCGGGGAGTGGGCGCGCCGGAAGATCAGCGACTGGGCGGCAGTGGGGCTCTCGGCGGCGGGCCTGGGTGTGATGTACACGTCGGCGTACGCCGCGTACAAGGTGTTCGATCTCGTCTCGCCGGGCGTCGGCTTTGCAGTCCTTATCGCGGTGGCCGTGCTCGGCATCGGAGTTGGGGCCCGCGGACGGCTGGTCGCGGTCTCGCTGGTGTCGATGATCGGCGGGTACCTGACGCCGCTGCTGTTCTTCGACGTGACGCCCACGCCGGGCGTGCTCCCGGGGTACCTGCTCGCGCTCCTTGCGATCGGGCTGGTGCTGGCGGCGTGGCGCGGCGGGTCGTTCCGCCATGTGCGGGCCGTGGCGTGGTGGGGGACGGTGCTCGAGGGCGGGGCGTGGGTCATGGGGCGGGGCGCGATCGAGCCCGTGGCCGCGACCATATTCCTGGCCCTGGTCTGGGCGGGGGTACACGCCGGCTTGGCCCTGGAGGCGGTGCGCCACGGGTTCGGGCCCGGCGGGACTCCCGATCGCGCCGAGGACGGACCGGACGACGAATCGCCGCCGGCGCCCCCGTCGAGTCCTTCCAACTGGCGAACGCTGGCGTGCAGCTTCAGCACGTCCTCGTGGGCGGCCGTTCTCGGCGTCATACTGGCGCGACAGTGGGCGGTCTTCCCCGACTGGCTGGTGCCCGGCACGATGGGCGCGGCGAGCCTGTGGCTGTCGTTCTTCCTGGCGGGCAACCTGCGGGTCTTCCGCGACCTGCCGCGCACCGATGCTCAGCGGCTGGGCGCGTGCCTGGCGATGCAGGCGGGCGCGCTGGTCGTCGCGACGGTGGCGATCGGGATCACCGGCTCGGCGCAGGTGCTGACGTGGGCGGCGATGGGGGTCGCGGTGATCGCCGCGGCGCGGTGGCTCAACTCGCGCGGACTCGACGTATACGGGCTGATCGTGCTGTCGCTCGCGGCAGCCCGCGTGGTGTTGTACGAGCAACTGACGGGGACGCTGCTCGCCGCGCCCAGCGTCTTCCTCGGGCTGCGCTTGACGGCGTGGACCGGCGTGGCGGCCGGGGTCGGCGTGGCGTGGGGAATTGGCGCGTGGTTGATACGACGCTCGGCCGCCGAGGGAACGACGTGGCGGGCGTGGTCCAACGCCGCGTTCGGCGTCGCGCTCACGCTGCTGGGCGGATCGCTCCTTGACGCGAGGATGAGCGCCATCTCGGCCGTGGCGATCATCGTGACGGCGGGGATCGCGGTGGCAGCAATCTCACGATGGCTGAAATCGGACGGGCTCGCGATGTACGGTGTCTGCCTGCTGATCCTGGGCTCCGTCGTTCCTGCTGTCCGAAACTGGGGTGAGGCGTGGTCCCCGGACGACGGGCTGGCCGCGATGGGCCTGCGGCTCACGGCATGGAGCGGGGCCCTCGCATATGGCGGGGCGGCGTGGCTTGCGCTCGCCCTTGTCGCTCGGCGCTCGAAAAGCGAACAACTCCGCTCGTCAGGCACCGCCGGCCTCGCGGTCGGGATCACGCTCTTGATGGGATCGCTGCTGCACGCCGGAATGCGGGGCGAGTCGGCAATCGTTGTCGGGGTGGTGGCGGCGGGGCTTGTTTTTGCTGCCGCGGCAGCATTCCGGTCGGTCCCGCTGCTTGCCTATTCCGGGGCCGTGCTGGCGGCGGTGACGCTCTTTGCCCCGACTCGGTCGTGGTGGCAATCGGAGGGTTCGGGTCCGAGCGTCGGCGTTCTCGGCCTGCGGATCACGGCGTGGACCGGCGTGATCGCGTTCGCGGGCGCGACGTGGCTCCTGCTCGCGCCGCTGGCGCGCCGTTCCTGGCCGGCGCTGCCGCGCGGACTTTCGATCGTGGCCGGCGGCGTGGGCCTCGGCCTTGCGCTGGCGAGCATCATGCATGAAGACGCCGCGCCGCCGAGCCTGTGCCTGGCCTGGCTCGTGATTCTGGTCGTGGGCGCGGCGATCGAGCGGCTGATTGCCTGCTCGAGGCTCGACATGTGGGCGATCGCCGGGTTGACCGTGCCCATCATCGGGTGGGCGTCGTGGTACCCGGCGTGGGGCGGGTGGCCCGCGAGCGCCGGCGGGCCGGCGCAGTACGAAGGGTTCTGGGTCGGCATGGCGATCGCGGCGTGCGGCGCCCTCCTGCCGCGCCTGGTGGTCAGCGAGCAAGGCGCGGAGCCGGTCCGGCGCGTACGGGCGGCCGGATGGATGGTGTTCGCCCTCGTGCTCTTCGGTGCCACGAGCCTCGAGATCGGGCGCTCGGCGGAGGTGGTGTTCAAGGACGCCGCGGCCCAGCGAGCGGCGGTCAGCGTCTGGTGGGGGCTCTTCGGCTTCGCGATGATCGTGCTTGGGTTCTGGCTCCGCGGCGGGCGGGCCGAGTCGCGCGGCATCCCCATCGTGCGCCACGTTGGGCTGGCCCTGCTGTTCGTGGCGACCGCCAAGGCCGTGACATTTGACCTGGCGAGCGTCCCACCTTTGGCGCGCGCGGTGAGCTTCATCGGGCTTGGATTGCTCATGCTGGCGGTGGCGGTCACGTACGGCAAAGTCGCCAAGCGCGTGGCGGCGGCCATGCCGGTCACTGAGAACGGCGCGGCTGAGGGACCTGCACCCGCCCATGCCCTCGATCGGGCCCCGGAGGTTCGCTGAGTTCGTCGCTGATCCGCGGTATGCTGAGCACGCGCCAAGCCGCTCGCGACAAGAAGCGCCGGGGTCTTTGCCATGGCCAAGCCGTCGTACCGCATCCCGCCCGAGCCGGTCGTGAAGCCCGCGGCCTCACGCACCGCGGTCCTCATCGCCTCGGGCGACCTGCGCGAATCGGCGAACCTCGCCTGCTGGCCGGCCCAGCAGCAGCTCGAAGCCCAGGCAAGGGCGGCGTTCGCTGACCTGGGCTGGAAGCTGCAACGGGCCGGCGTGAAGCGAGCGGGCGCCAGGCCGCGCCACGGGTTCATCGCATCGCAGGCCCAGGGGCGGGACGTGTTCGCCGGTATCCATCCCGACTCGCCGCTGGTCATCGCGGAGGCGGTCTGGCAGTACTCGCACCACGTGCTGATGGGGCTGTGCCGCCACCGAGGACCGATCCTGCTCCTGGCCAACTGGTCGGGCCAGTGGCCGGGCCTGGTCGGCGTCCTGAACCTGCGCGGCTCGCTCACCAAGGCCGGCGTGGACTACTCGATCCTGTGGGGAGAGGACTTCGCCACGCCTGAGTTCCGCGCCCGGCTCTCCGAGTGGCTGCAGAAGGGAAAGGTCAAGCACGACCTCTCGCACGTCCGCAGGCTCGACGTGCACGACCTGCCCGCTGCGGAACGCCGGCTCGGCGAAGCACTCGCGGCGCAGCTGGCGCGGCGGCCCGCGATCATGGGCGTGTTCGATGAGGGCTGCATGGGGATGTACAACGCCATCATCCCCGACGCTGCGCTGCACGCGGCGGGCGTCTACAAAGAACGGCTGAGCCAATCGGCGCTCTACCACGCGATGAGGGAGGTCAGCGACCGCGAGGCCGACCAGGTGCGCCGCTGGCTCGACCGGCGCGGCATGAAATTCCGCACGGGAAAGAACGAGGCCACGGACCTCACCGACGGCCAGGTGCGCGATCAGTGCAGGATGTACGTCGCCGCACTGCGTCTGGCCGACGAGTTCGGGTGCGACGCGATCGGAATCCAGTACCAGCAGGGACTCAAGGACCTCTGCCCCGCCACCGACCTGGCCGAGGGGCTCCTGAACTGCTCGGACCGTCCGCCGGTGCGCGCGGTCAGCGGCCCGAACGCTGGGAAGGTGCTGTACCCGGGCGCGCCGCTCACGCACTTCAACGAAGTGGACGAGTGCGCCGGGCTCGACGGGATCATCACGCAGCGGGTGTGGAGCGCGATGGGCCTCCAGCCCGACAACACGCTCCACGACCTGCGCTGGGGCGATGCCGACGAGTCCGGGACGACGGACAAATTCGTGTGGGTCTTCGAGATCTCGGGCGCCGTCCCGCCGTCGCACCTCGAGCGCGGCTACCGCGGCGCCGTGAGCGAGCGCCAGCCGCCCATGTACTTCCGGCTCGGCGGCGGGACGATCAAGGGCGTCTCGCGCCCCGGCGAGGTGGTATGGTCGCGGATCTACGTCGAGCCCGACAAGAAGGGGCGCGACCGGCTTCACATGGACGTCGGCCGCTGCCGCGCGATCCACCTGCCGAAGGAAGAGACCGAACGGCGCTGGAAGTCGACGACCAGCCAGTGGCCGATCATGCACGCGGTGACGTACGGCGTGTCGCGCGACCAGATGATGGCCAAGCACCAGGCCAATCA
>CAZCPB010000079.1:0-15515 GCA_964500365.1 uncultured Phycisphaeraceae bacterium | reverse complement strand
GATGCCCAGCAAGCGGCGGTAGCTGGAAAGGTCGATGGTCCGCAGGTCGCGCCCGTCGAGAGAGATCGTGCCGCGAGTCGGGTCGTGAAACCGGGCGACGAGATTGCAGAGCGTGGTCTTTCCCGAGCCGCTGGGGCCGACGAGGGCGATGGTCTCGCCGGGACGGGCGTCGATCGAGACATCGATGAGCACAGGCGCGGGCTCGGCGGGCTGGTCCGGCGGGGCGGCGTCGGACGGCCGGCGCCTGGGGCGCGGGGGCGGCGGGTAGGCGAAGGTGACGTTCCGCAGCGAGATCTCGCCGCGCGCGGTGTCGCGGCCGACCGGGAAGTCGCCGCGCGCGCCCTCGAACTCTCTGGGCTCGGCGAGCACGTCGAGCACGCGGTCGAAGCCGGCGAGGTTGGCCTGGATGTTCGCGGCGGTGTTCGTGAGCGTTTCGAGCGGCGACAGGAGCATCAGCAGGTAGGTCGAGAACATCATCACGTCGCCGATGGTCAGCTGGCCGCTGATGACGCGCGAACCGCCGTAGAGGAGCACCGCGACCGACGCCGCGGGGATCAGGATGGACCAGATGATCTCCAGGATCCTCGACGCCCACCACACGAGGATCTCCTGGCGGGTCATGTAGTGCCCGGCGTGGGTGAAGCGGGCGGTCTCGCCGAGCTGTCGCGCGAATCCGCGGACCACGCGCATGCCGCCGAACGCCTCGGTGGTGTGGGCGTCGATGCCGGTGCGCGTCACCTTGATGTCGCGGTAGATGGGGCGGATCCGGTTGATCCACGTGCGGTGCGTCAGCCAGGTGGCCGGGATCAGGACCAGCGCGCCCGCGAGCATGCGCCAGTCCACGGCGGCGAGGATCACGAGCGTGCCCGTGAGCTGGATCACCGCCCGCCACGGGTTGTAGATCATGGAGAAGACCAGCTCCGCGGCCTGGCCCGCGTCCTCGCGGAGGATCCCCACCACGCCCCCCGAGCGGTACTGGTGCAGCGTGTGGAGCGGCAGCTGCACGGCGTGCTCGAAGGCCCGCCGGCGCATCGCGGCCTGGGTGCGCTTGGTGAGGCGCGTCGTCTGCCAGCGGCCCCATGTGCCGATGGCGACGGCCACGGCGCTCACGGCGAGCATCGCGGCGCCCAGGGCCCACAGGAGCCGCTCGCGGTCCTCACGGCCCGGGTCGGCGCCGATCCCGAAGAACGACCGGACCGCTCCGGGCAGCCCGCCCGGGCCGGGGTTGTCGGTCAGGACGTAGTCGATCGCGACCTTGGTGGCCGCCGGGACGATCAGCCCGACGGCGGTCGAGACGGTCAGCGTCCCCAGGGCCATGAACAGGCGCGTGTGCCCGCCGTCGATCTGGCCCCAGAAGGACGCGAAGAGAGTGCCGAACGAGCGGGAGCGGGCGGGCGGTGGGGCGATCTTGCGCTCGTCGGCGCCCTGGTCAACGCGACGGGCCGACTCGGCGGCGCGGGCGCCCTCCTTGTCCAGCTTGGACCAGTTGGGGTCCTTGCGGCGCTTCAGGTACTCGCGATAACGCGCGCGGCTGCCGGGGTGCTTGAAGAGCATCGTGGGCCGGGGAGGACGTGGTTAGCGCCCCAGCCGATCGCTGATCAGTTCGGCTTGCTCGGCAAGCCTGCTGCGCCGGATTCGGAGGGCCTCCAATTCCTGGGTGCCGGCGGCGCGTTGCTCGGCGGTGGCTTCGGGGTTGGCGAGGAAGCGCTCGATCTCGGCGATCCTGTCGGTCGCCTGCGTCAGCTGGTAGTTGATGATGTTCAGGGTCGCGGCGGCGTTGCGGCGCTGCTCGAGCAGCTGCGCCTCGACCGAGGGCGCGTAACGCCGGCCGGCCGCGGCGACGCTCGTCTGGCGCAGCGCCGGGTCGCTGGCCTGGCCCCCGATGGTCAGCGTCGCGCCCGGGGGGCGGGGCACGGGCGAGCGCACGGGCTCGTGGCTGGTGGGATCGACCGCGGGCTCGGAGCGCTGAGCGCCCCTGTCGCGCGCCCGTTCGACCGCCGCGGCCCAGCGTTCAGCGCTGAGCGGGCCGGCCAGCGGCGGGCTGGAGGGCGGCGAAGATCTCGCGGCGCGACGCTCCCACGCGCCGGCCAGGACGTGGTCGTCCACGGGTCGGTCCTGGCGCAGGTCGCTGTAGCGCCCCAGCCGCACCTTGACGACCATCGGCTCGCCGCTGCGGACGATGCCGAGCGTCATCTCGTCGCCCGGGTCGTGCGACACGATCGCGCAGCGCAGGTCAACGTCACTCAGGATGGGCAGCCCGTCGGCGGAGCGAACCACGTCCCCTTCCTGGAGAACCCGCGCGGCATCAAACCCCGGCGCGGAGGGGTCCACCGTCACCGGGCCCTCGTCATAGAACGGCTTGATCGTGACGCCCATCGCCGCCCGCGGCGTGGCGGAAAAGAGCCGCAGCCCCGCCGTGTGCAGCCGCTCGCGCTGCTCGCGCGAAAGGCCGGCATCGCGCAGGGTGGCCTCGACCGCCGCGAGGCGCGCCATCGGTTCACCGCCGCTGACAATCATCGAGGTAGCGCGCTCTCGCTCCGCGAGCGGGTCGGCGTCGAGCGCCCGGACCAGGTCGGGGGGCAGCGCCGGGGGCTCGTCGGCCGGCACCATGGCGGGTGAAACCGCCAGCGCCGCCGCTCCCCACAACGCGATTCGAGCCAGTCCGCGCATGCGTCCTCCGGGCTCCGCCTCGACCGCAATAGTACGTCGGCTACCGGGCGCCGGGGCGCCCCGGGGCGGGGGGTGGCGGCGGGCACCAAACGTGGACGGGAAAGCCCCTCCTACTCGACGTTGGCCGCCTGCTCCTTGATACGGTCGATGGCCCCCTTGACCTCGACGATCCAGCGGGAGACCGAGGCGTCAGGGGACTTGCTCGCGATCGTATTGGATTCCCGGAGCATTTCCTGGGCCAGAAAGTCGAGCGTGCGGCCAACGGGGCGGTCGTCCCGCCCGGAGATCAGCTCGGCGAACTGGTCCAGGTGGCCGCCCAGGCGGCTGATTTCCTCGGCGATGTCGGTGCGCTCGGCGTAGACCGCGATCTCCCGGAACAGGTCGGGCATGGAAAGCGTGGCCTCGGCGCCGGCCAGAAGCTGCTCGATCCTGGCCTTGAGGCGCTTCTCGTACTCGGCGACGACGCCGGGCGCCCGCTCTCCGATGAGGGCCAGGCGCGAGGCGATGTGCTGGTGCTGCTGGCGGAGGTCCTCGACGATGAGCCCGCCCTCGCGGACCCGCATCGCGATGAGCCCCTCGAGAGCCCGGTCGACCAGCGGCAGGAACGCGGCGCGGGCGCGGCTGAGACGATCCTCCTCGTCGGCGGGGGGCTGGAGCACGCCGGGCAGCGTCAGCAGCGGGGCGATGTCGAGCCGCAGCTCGCCCGACGCGATCGCCGGGATGCGCTTCAACTGGCCGATGTAGCGATCCAGGGCCGGGCCGTTGACATCGAACGCGGCGGAGGCGGACGCGTCTGTGCAGCTGGCGGTCAGGGTGACCGTGCCGCGGGTCAGCCGCTGACGCAGACGCGATTCAACCTCGGCTTCGAGACCCTGATAAAACTCGGGGAGCCGGATCACGCCCTTGAAGTACTTGTTGTTGAGGGAGCGGATCTCGACGAAGTAGTGGACGCCGTCGATCTGCGCCGACGCCTCGCCGTAGCCGGTCATGCTGCGGATCACGCGCGGATTCTCCGGCTTACTTGGGGGCCGACGCGGGGGGAGTCGCGGGGGGAGTCGCGGGGGCCGTGGTCGGCTCGGCCGCGGGCGCCTCGGCCGGCGGCTCGGTCTTTGCGCCCTCGGCGGGAGTGCTCGCGGGTGCGTTGGGGTCGCCTGTTTCGGGGACCGGGATGGGGATGACCGTCTTGCCGTCCGGGGTTGTCTCGACGCCCGCCCCGCCCTCCTGCGTCGTGGTCTTGCCGTCGCCGGTGGTCACGCTCGTCTTGAGGACCTGCGGCGCGGTCTGGTCGGGCTTGGACGGCCGATAGCCGTAATTCAGTGAGATGCCGAAGCCCAGGAAGAGCACGAACACGATGATCGTGAAGATGGTGAGGGCATCGCCGGTCTTGGCGCCGAAGGCCGTCTGGCCGGAGCCCGCACCCGATCCGAACGCCCCCGAAAGCCCGCCGCCCTGAGGACGCTGGATCAGCACCGTCAGGATCATCATTACGCAGACGACAAGGAACAGGACGGTCAGACCGCCGACAAGCCAGGTGTTCCACGCGAGCAGGAAGGACATCAGAGAGGGCTCCGGAAAATCGTGAGGGGCATCGTAGGCGGGCGTGGTGCCTGTACCAGCCCTCGCGACCGGGGCGCACGGGGGCCAGGACCGCCGCGGAGCCCTTGTTCGAGTTCGGTTCTGCCGGCTTTCAGGGGCGGGCAGGAGCAACAAGACGGGCTCAGGGCGCGGAGCCGAACAGAGCCAGGTTGTTCGCGCCCGTGATCCGCACCGGCACGATCTTCCCCACCCAGTCCTCGGCGCTGCCGTGCGGCACGTCCATGAACACGATCATGTCGGTGTCGGTTCGCCCGGAGAGCTGGACGCTGGCCGGCTCGGTCGCAGCCTCGGTCTCGTCGTCGAGCGCGCACGCGGAACTCGCTCTGCCGCGGATCGTGAGCGTAACGGTGGGGCGATCTCCGCACGCCCCTCCCGCCGGCGCACGCCGGCGCTTCTGCTCCTTCAGCGAAAGACCTTCGACGAGGACGTCGAACGTCCGGCCCACCTGGGCGCGGCTGAGCGCATCGCTGATCTCGCCCTGGATCGCCAGCAGCGCATTGTTGCGGCGCCGTTTTACCGCCTCGGGCACGTCGTCTTCGAGCTTGTCGTACGCCGTGGTGCCGGGGCGCGGCGAATACTTGAAGATGAAGCAGTTCTTGTAGCGGGCTCGCTTCACGAGCGCGACCGTCGCGTCGAAGTCGTCGTCGGTCTCGCCGGGGAAGCCGACGATGATGTCCCCCGAGATCGAGAGCGGCCGGCCCTTCTCCGGCTGGTCGAGGCACGAGCGGGCGCGGTCGATGAAGTCGAGGTATTCCTCGATCTCGTAGCCGCGGTTCATGGCCTTCAGGACGCGGTTGCTCCCGCTTTGGGCCGGGACGTGCAGGTAGCGGCAGAGGCGCGGGTGGTCGCGGATGACCTCGAGCACATCGTCGCCGAAGTCGCGCGGGTAGCTGGTGACGAAGCGAAGTCGCTTGATCGCGGGGACCTCGTCATGGATGCGGCGGAGGAGATCGGCGAACGTGGTCACGTTCGCCCCCGTGAAGGGGTCGCGCCGGTGCCCGCCGGTGTAGGAGCGGCCCTTCTGCGGCTGCACGAGACCGTTCAGGGTGACGGCGGCGCCGTGCTCGAAGCGGTAGTGATTGACGGTCTGGCCCAGGAGCGTGATCTCGACGACGCCGGCGTCGGCGAGCTTCCTGCATTCCTCGACGATGTGGTCCGGCGGCCGATGGACTTCCGCGCCGCGCGTGAAGGGGACGACGCAATAGGTGCAGAATTTGTTGCACCCGCGCGTGATGCGGACGTAGGCCGAGCCGCGCTTCACGGATTCATCCAGCGGCGAGACTGTGCGCGAGAGGTCGAGGAGCTCGAGCGAATCCGCCGCGGCGGAGAGCGTGGCGCTGCGGCGCGAGGTGCTGCCCTGGAGCGCGACCTGGCGCGACGATCGCTCCGCGGCCTTCAGACCGTGGCCGTTGGTGCTCACGACGCCGTCGGCAAGAAGCGAGGCACGGGTGCGCACGGCGTTGTCGAGGAGCGCGGGGAGCTTGTCGAGCTCGCCGGGCCCGCACAGCACATCGACGACCGGCATGCGCCGGACCAGGTCTGTCCCGTCGCGTTCCGCGAGACACCCGAGCACCCCCACCACCAGTTCGGGCTGACGGTTCTTGCGGGGGATGAGTTCCCCGAGGCGCGACCAGACCTTCTGCTCGGCGTGCTCGCGCACCGAGCAGGTGTTGTAGAGAAGCACGTCGGCCCGGTCGGGGTCGGGCGTGAAGCCGTACCCCAGCGCGCGGAGCTGCCCCGCGACCAGCTCGCTGTCGAGCTCGTTCATCTGGCAGCCGAAGGTCTCGAGATAGATCGTGCGCGGCATCGGTGACCAATCGTAGAAACGCCGCGAGTGGCGGGCGTTACCCTGACACCGTGATTCGCCGGTTCACCAGGCCGCTCACGGCTTCGGAACGCGCCGACCTCGAGCGGCCGATCGTGGATTCGTACGAGTTTCACCCGTTCATGCTGGTGATCGCCGCGGGCTACCTGCTCGGCCTGCTGCTGGGCGCAGGCATGCTCGCGGCGAGCATCGCGTCGTTCCTGACCCTGCAATTCCAGAGCGCCGGCGCCCGCGTCGTGCTGATCGTGCTGGCGATCGCCGGCGTCGTCGTCGGGGCGATCGCGGTGGCGGCGTGCGGGCGCGGCCTGTGGGGTCTTCGACCGTACCGGACGCGCGTGATCCGAGCGGCTCGCTCGCTTTCCAACGCCGTCGCTCAGATCATCGAGATCCCCGTGGCGCACGCATGGCGGTTCGATGCGCACGACGAGGACAGCGCGATGCCATTGCTCATCCGCACTCCGCAGCGCACGTACGTGTTCATCGATTCAGACGGCCTGTTCGACCTTTACGAGCAGCTTCGCGACGATATGAACGGCCGGCCCATGATGCTCGGCCCGACCATCGTCATCGAACGATTCGAGAATACGGACCTGGGGATCGCGACCGAGCCGGGCGCGGTCGCGGTGGTTACGGTCGATCTCACGGGCGAGCACGCCGGCGACGGCGCGTTGGAGGCCCTGTACGAGCTTCCGAGCGAATCGGAGCTGGACGAGCACCGGCTGCCGCCCCTCGTGCTCGACCGGCTCGCGCGCGAGACGGAGCGCGGCGCGGCCGGCGCATCGGACGCGCCGCGCGGCGCCGGGCACTAGACTCTGGCCGTGCGCCCCGGCGTCTCCCTCGCCAACAAGTGCCTTCTCCTCTTCGGCGGCGTGATCGTGCTGGTCGTGCTTGCCGCGGCGTCGGTGCCGTGGCTGCGGATGAACGCGCTGGTGGACGAGGGGCAGGAGGAGCTCTCGCGTCAGATGGTCGCGTCGTGGGAGCGGGTGGACCGCGACCACGGGGCGAGCGCGACGGGCGAGCCGGTAGAGCGGGCGGGGGTGGTGGCCCGCCGGCTGACGCTCGACGAGGCGCGGGCCCTTGCCGCGACCGACCCGTTCGTGGCCCGCGCCCTCCGCGAGTTCGAGCGTGAGGATGGCGCGGCGGACGCCCAGGACGCGCGCTGGAAGGGCACGGCGCGCGAATACCGATACGCGCGGGCGGTGCGGTCGGCCGGCTCGCCGGGGTCGCTCGAAGGCATCGTGCTGCTGGACCGCAAGCCGGTGCAGGCGTCGCGCCTGCTGCTGGTGAACATCGTGTACCTGCTGAGCGCCGGCTCGGTGATCCTCGGGATCGCGGTGCTGGCGTTCTACCTGATCACACACAAGCTGATCCTGGGCCCGGTGCGCGCCCTGAAGGAGACCGCCGAGCGCGTGCGGGCGGGAAACCTCGCGACCCGGTCGGAGATCGAGACCGGGGACGAGTTCCAGGAGCTCGCCGAGACGTTCAACTTCATGCTCGGCGACCTCCAGGCCGGTTCCGACCAGCTCCGGTCGATCAACGCGGCGCTGGACCTGAAGGTCAACGAGCTGATCGAGAGCAACGTCGCGCTGTACGACGCCGCGAAGCTCAAGGGCGAGTTCCTGGCCTCGATCAGCCACGAGCTGCGCACGCCGCTGAACTCGATCATCGGCTTCGCGGAGCTGATGGCCGAGATCGCGCGGGCCGAGCAGAGCGCCCGCGCCGAGGCCGGGGAGGAGATCCCGGTGCCGCTGGCCAAGCGTCTTCGCTACGCCGACAACATCGTCTCGGCGGCGCGGAACCTCCTCGAGATGATCAACGGCCTGCTGGAGATGGCGCGGATCGAGGCCGGGCGCGTCGAGCTGCACGTGGACCGCGTGAACCTCCGCGAGGCGTGCGAGAGCCTCGCCGGCCTCATCCACCCCCTGGCCGACCGCAAGGGGATCGCCGTCCGCCTGGAGATCGCCGAAGACCTGCCGCCGGTCTCGACCGACGTCAAGAAGTTCCAGCAGATCGTCTTCAACTTCCTTTCCAACGCCGTCAAGTTCACCGAGCCGCAGGAACGCACGGGACGCGCCCCGCAGGTCACGCTCCGGGCCGAGCGGCTGGTGGGCGGCGGGGCCGGGCACGACGCCGAGCGCGTCCGCGTCAGCGTCATCGACAACGGGCCGGGCATCCCCGCCGACCAGCACGAGCGGATCTTCGACAAGTTCCACCAGCTCGAGGGCGGGCACACCCGCGAGCACGCGGGGACGGGCCTGGGCCTGGCGATCGCCCGCGAGCTGGCGTCGATCCTGCAGGGGGAGATCCAGCTCGTCTCCGACGTGGGGCGCGGCTCGATGTTCAGCCTCATCCTGCCCCGGGAACTCGACCCTTCGCGCGTGGCCGAGACCAACCTCGAGGCCCGCTTCCGCGGCGCGCTGGGCGCGAAGCGCGCGTGGCGCGGCTGAGGCCCGGTCACGGCCGGACCGCGCCGGGCCAGTGGCGCACCAGCGGCTCGCCGGCCGAACGCTCCCACTCGACGGCCACCACGTCGATCCGCATCGCGCGCTGCTCCCACCCGTTGCTGCGCGCCAGCGCCCGCGCCAGGGCCGTGAGCTTCCGCCGCTTGTGCGCGGTGATGGACGCCTCGGGCGCGGTGCGGGCGCTCCGCTCGGCCTGGCCCTCGCGCCGAACGCGGGTCTTGACCTCCACGACCACGATGGTCCGCCCGTCCGGGTCCTGCGCGAGAATGTCGACCTCGCCGGACCGCAATCGAAGCGATCGACCCAGGATGCGGAAGCCCTTGGCCTTGAGGTGGCGTGCCGCGGCGGCCTCGCCCCGCAGGCCCCACGCGTCGGACTCTCCGCGGGTCCGGCGTACCAGGAGCGCGAGCAGGCGGTCGCGCAGGGCCCGGGCGAAGCTCATCGGCCGCCCGCGGTGCGAGCCGGCGCGCCGTCCTGGGGCGCGGGGTTGTACCGCTCGATGGCGACGGCGGTGAGCCGCTCGGTCATCTCCTCGATGCCGGTGAAGCTGGCGCGAGCCTTGAGGCGCTCGACGTGCCGCTTCTGCTCGGCGACCAGCCGCTGTTGGCGCAGATCCCCTTCGAGGGCGACCTGCGCTTCGTACAGGCCCAGGGTGCGCGGGTTCTTGCGGATCTCCTCGAGCTTGATCCAGTAGAGGTCGGGCCCCACCTCGATCGGCCCGGCGACCTCGCCGGGCTTGAGCGCGTGGAACGCGCGGTCCAGCGCGGGGATCGCGATCAACTGCGTGGTCTCGAACGGCCCGTCGAGCTGACGGACGAACCGGCCGCCCTCGCGCTGCTCGTAGGAGTTGAACTCCTTCGAGGCCACCGCGGCGAAATCCTCGCCGGCCTCCAGCGCCCGGCGCACCTCGTCCGCCTCGGCGGTGCGCGACGCGGGGACGCAGATCATCCGCATCATCACAGCGGGGGGGGGATTGAAGTCGTCGTAGCGGTTCTGGTAGGCGATGAGCACGTCGCGCCACGTTACGTAGGCGCGGGTGCCGACGGTGCTGCGCAGGTGGTACGTAATCATCTCGCGGCGCTTGATCGACTCGAGCACCTCGTCCACGGTGCGGCCCTGGATGTTCGAGCCGAACTCCGGGATGGGCTCGTCGTCGCGCTGGGCGAGCTGCTCGTTGGCGGCCGAGGGCGTGCCGCCGAACCGCGAAAGGATGCTGGACCGCGTCCTGTCGAACCACGAGAGCAGGCCGCGCCGCTCCTCCTCGGTCGGCGCGATCTGGACCATGGCCTCGGCCAGCAGCAGCTCGTCCTGCACCAGCAGCTCGACGTCCTGGCGGATGCGGTCGCGGACCCCCTGGATCCACTCGGCCCGCGGCACCTGGCCCGCGGTCTCGCGGAAGCGCTGGGCCATCGGCTCGAGAAACTCGTTGATATAGATCGCGCGGTTGTTCACGTAGCCGGCCGTCCCGTCCACCAGGACCGGCGCGCCCAGCGGCTCGGCGCGGTCCGCCTCGGTCAGCACGGGCGCCCCCGGGCGCGCGGTGACGTCGAGCACGCCGTCCACCGGTGCGATGGCCTCGCGGATCTCGACCGGCGGCGGCGCGGGCATCGGCGGCGATTCCGGCTCGGGGGCGACACCGGCGCCCGGGTCGGCGAACTGCTCCGCGCGGAGCCCGACGGACTTGCCTGGCTTGGTCTGCACGCACCCAGCCAGCGCGATCGACGCGAACGCCAGGGCCAGGGCTCCGCGGACTGGCAAACGGCTGAAGCGGTGTCGCATGAAAACCCCGTGGCCGGTGGTCTGTCGCGCCCGAGACGCGCGGCGGGTCCGCGGTCGCCTCGGGCTAGAATCCGTCATCACCACACAAGGAACGTCATGAGCGCTCCGGAAGAACCAAAGATTATCATCGATTCGGACTGGAAATCGCAGGCCAAGGCCGAGAAAGAGCGCTTGGCGCAGTCGGCGGCCAAGGCCGCCCCGGCGCCCGCTCCCGGAGCCCCCCCCGCCGGGCGTGCGCCCGGGCCGGACGAGCCGGCCGGCTTCCGCGACCTGCTGAGCCTTCTGATCTCGCAGACGCTGGCCTACCTGGGCGCGTACCCCGACCCGCGGACGGGCCAGGCGATCGTCGCCCTCGAGGCCGCCCGCTTCCACATCGACCTGCTGGAAGTGCTCGAGACCAAGACCAAGGGCAATCTCACCGACGACGAGGCGCGCCTGCTCTCCAAGGCGCTCAACGAGCTGCGGCTCGAATACGTCGACATCGCCAAGGCCGTCGCCCAGGCCGTGAAAGAGGGCCGCACGCGGACGGTCGGGCCGGGAGGCGCCGTTGCCGGGCCGGCCGCGGACATCAATCCAAAGCTGTCCTTCCCCGGGTCGGGCCCCGTCGGCTGAGGGCGGGGCATCGGGAGGGCGAACCGCGCGCCCGTCAAGCCGCCCGCGCGTTCTCGGGCGGCCACCGGTCCGTTCGAAACGGCTCACGGCGCGCCGCCCGCGTGACCGCCCTCGCCGCGCGTGGATTGCGCCTCCGGCCGCAGGACCGCACGCGGCCCGTCGATCAATCCTGCCTCATGAGCCAGACGAACCTCCTCTCGTCGGGCCGGGAATTCTCGGTCCAGCCTTTGATGAGGGCGCTCACGCCCTTCCTCGTGCTCCCGGGGGCCAGCGCCCTCGTGGGTGTGTCCTACGTGCTCGGGGCGGAATGGCTCGCCAACCCGGCGATGGGTATCCCCGCCGGGGCGTGGCTCGTCATCCTCGCGACGGCAGGCTCCAAGCTCGTAGTCGACGAACGCGCCAAGGCGGTGCCCGTCGAGGACGCCCCAGTCGCCAGGTCGGCGCGGGCGCGCTGGCCCGAGGGCACGATCGCGGGGACGCTGCTCGACCACGCCGGGCGGGTCGCCGGAGCCGCCGTGCGCGTGGTGGACCGGGCCCTCACGACCGACCTCGAGGGCTTCGCTTCGAGAATGCACGACTCGCTCGCGTGGCCCTCGCGCCCGCTGCGGATCGGCCTCCGCGCGGGCTCCGAAGTTTCCCGCCTGCTCCCCGACACCGACGGCGTCTGCCCGATCGACTGGTTCACGCTCGCCGGCTCGACCGAGCCCGGCGCCGCCTGCCGCAAGCACCTTCTCGACGCCGTCGTGTGGGAGCGTGCCGGCCGCCTCGAGATCCTCACCAACGTTGCGCCCGGCACCGAAGCGTCGTGGTACGACTGGTCCCAGGCGCGACCGCTCACCTTCGCCTCGGTTTTCCCTCACGCGATCGACCCGGACCGCGTGACGCTCACCCTCGAGGCGGGCGAGCCCAGCCCCCGGATCCTCCGCGCCATGGTCGAGTCGAGCGCGGCGCTCTCTCGCCGGCCCGGACGGCTGGACCTCATCGACCGGCTGCGCGGCCGTCGGCCAGACGAGGACCTCGCCGAGCGCGCCGGCCTCGCCCCCGCCGACGAGCCCGCCCGCCTCGGTGACGGCGCGCTCGACGCCCTCGCCGCGGCGGTCGCCCGCGACGCCGACCCGGCCCGCGCCGGGCACGCGGAGCGCGCGGCGGCCCGCGTCGTCTCGGCGCACCTCGCCGACCGCGACATGGACGACCAGGAGCGCCTGCGCCTGATGACCCACGCCGCGAGAGTGGCCGGGGACGAGCCCGAGGTGCTGCTGCGCCTTGCCGCGGCACGCTTTGCCGCGCGTCTCGATGGGCCGGGCTTCGAGGCCCTCGCCCGCGCGGACTGGGCGCTGCGCGAAACGCCCGGCCAACCCGTGCCCGACCCGTTCGAGTTCATCCAGGGGGAGCTTGCTCACGGCGGGGGCAACGCCCTGTCGCTGGGGCGCGTGGCCGCGGGGATCTGCCTGCTCTGCGCCCACACCCCGCGCGAACGACTTCGGTACCTGCGCGACGACCTGCTCGACGACATGCGCTACAGCGGGTGGCTGATCGGCTCCGACCCCGACCGGCGGCTGCTCATTGACGTGTTCTGCGTGCTCGAGCGGGCGGCGCCGCCGAAGACTTTCGATCTGAAAGCCGCCCGCGCCGCGTGACCGGCCCGGCCTCACGTGCGCCGTCGCGCCCGCGCATCGCGCAGGCGCCTGGCGACCACGGGCAGGAACCAGAGGTAGACGCCCGTGAGCCAGAGCCCCAGGAGCACGAGGCCGGCGGGCAGGAACAGGCCGAGCTTGATCCAGTCACCGAAGAACGACCCGTCGTGCAGCGACTCGATCAGGTCGGAGCGACGGTAGGCGGTCTGCAGCACCGCGCCCGTCCCGAGGTCGATCTGCACCTCCCAGCGGCTTTCGCCGATCGCCTTGGCGAGGTTGCGCGAGGGCTGGATGTCGAGGCGCGCGATGTCGGACCACTCGTCGATGCCGGCGTGGGGCACACTCCGGGCCGCGGCGAGGATCGCGTCGAACGAGATCGCGGGCGTGGACCCGCTGCCGAGCAGCGTCGGCGGCTGGATCGCGGGGACCTGCTTCTTGATCTGGAGCAGGATGCCGCTGCATACGACGAACCCCAGGGGCAACGCGAAGAGGATCGCGCCCCAGCGGTGCAGGCGGCGCGTCCAGACGTTGAGTCTCCACACGGCGGGGTTGCGGGTCATGAGCGGTTCCTGGTCGTCGCGCGCGAGCGGCGCGTGCCCGCCGCCGCCGCGCTCAGCGGCCCGGCGCCTGCTCAACCCGTTCGAACTTGACGTCGTCGTACCACGCCGTGCCCGAGCCCGTCAGCACGAGGCCGAAGCGGAACCCGACCGCGCCCTGCGGGAAGTCGACCGCGAGTTCGTAGCGCGTCCACTCGGTCGTGCCCCGGATCGGGCTTGCGTCGGTGCTCTGAAAGACCAGTGGCCGCAGGCCGGGCCCGTCCACGCGCACGAAGATCGCCACGAAGCCGTCGCGGACATCGCGGGTGCGCACCCACGCGGAGTACACCAGCCGCTTGCCCAAGAAGTGCGACGCGTCCGCCCACTGCGTCACGACGCCGTAGTTGTTCGGGGGCCCCAGGCCGTCGGCCTCCCGATGCAGGCGTGCCGCGTAGGCGCCGGAATGGGTGATCTCGGTGTCGAGCCGGAAGTCGCACTGCGGGCCGCCGCCCTTCCACGCGACGGCGGGCTCGTACTCGTCCCCTTCCTGCTCATCGCCCGCCTCGAAGTCGAGGTTGGCCATGTACCCCGCGTAGGCGTGCCCGCTCTCGCCTTCCCGCTCGCGCTCTTCGCCGCGCCCCCGCTCCTCGCCCCGGGGCTCTTCGCCGCCCCGCTGCTCCCGGCCGGTTTCGTGACGTTCTTCGGAAAGCCCCGAGTTGCCGGCGCACCCGATCGACATCAGCGCTGCGCCGAGCGCGAGCCCCGTCGCCCACCGCACGGATTGAAAGTGTCCCGGCATGCGTGGCCTCACTCCAGCGGGTTCATGAACAGCCCCGTCGCGAGCTTGGGGTAAAAGAACGTGCTCTTCTGCGGCATGAGCTGGTTGGCGCGGCTGACGGCCCGCACCGCCCCCAGCGGCGTCGGGCGCACGAGCACCGCGAGCTGCGCGAAGCCCTTGCCCCCGCCCGCCCCCGTCTCGGCCCCGCGACCGATCTCGAGCACCTCCTCGACCGAGTGCGGGAAGGCCCACTTCACGCTCTCGCCCTTGTTGAGCTTCGGCTGGCAGACCTGCTCGACGACCAGGTGCTGCACCAGCGCGACGTCGAGCGTGCGCCATTCGCGCGGCTTGTCGGCGAAGCGCGAGGCCAGCGGGTCGTCGGACTTCGGCGTCGCCACGGCGCACGCGCCGGTCGCGAAGTCGTAGAAGCCCAGCACGTTCCCGCCGGGCTTGAGCGACGCCGCGGTCTCCATCGCGCCCTCGAGACGGGCGAGGTCCTTCGGCGCCGGCGTGAGGTCCAAGAACTCTGCCGCGCCCGTGGAAAAGGCCTCGAACGAGTACCCCGACATGCCGCCCAGGACGCGGTGCGTCGGCCCGATCGCGAGCCCGGGGTCGGACATGCTCACCAGCACGATCATGCAGCGCCGCGCCGGGTGGTCCGGGCCGACCTTGCCGTGCGACTCCAGGTGCGTGAGGTAGTTCAACTGCGTGGTGTAGCGGTGGTGCCCGTCGGCGATAAAGACGTCCTGCCCCGCCAGGGCCTTCTGGTACGTGCCCACCGCGCCGGGGTCATCGACGGTCCACACCTCGTGAAGCACATCGTCGGCCATCCGGCCCGTCATGTCGGGGGCGCGCCCCGCGACCAGCTTCTTCAGGAACGCCGCGCCCTCGCCGTTCTCGTCGGGGTGCAGCCCGAAGATCGGCGAGAACTGGGCCCGCGCCGCCTTCATCAGCGCGAAGCGGTCCTCCTTCGGCCCCGAGAACGTCTCCTCGTGCGGCAGGATGCCGCCGCCCTCGCGCGGGCCGAAAGGCTGCACCTCGACCGTGCACGCCATCCCCAGCCGCTCGTGCCGCGCGCCCCGGAACGCGAATGTCTGCCGGTACGCGAACATCGCGGGCGTGTTGCGACGCGAGAGCACACCCTTGCTCAGCCACTGCCGGTAGCGTTCCCCCGCCGCTTCGTAGGTCTCGGCCGGCCCCAGTTCCTTGGGCGGCACGTGCGGCAGGTCGATCGCGACCACGTTGGGATGATCGCCCGTCAAGAGTCGCGCCTTGGCCTTGGCATCAAGCACGTCGTACGGCGGCGCGATCAGCGGCGAAACATCGCCGCGCCCGTTCTGGTAGCGCACGGCGTTGAAGGGGAACACGGCAGGCATGCAGGCTCCTTCTTGCGAAACCGGAGTCTAGCCAACTCCCACCCCCGCCCGCCTTGCCGCCACTATCCCCGCCCCGCAACACCCTTCTGTTGCTCTTCTCATTCTCCTGCTCTCCTGCTCTCCTGTTCTCCTGTTCCCCTCTTCTCCCTTTCACCTCTTCGCCTCCCCCCCACCCCCCCCCCCCCCCCCACCCCCCCCCCCAACCCCCCCCCCCACCCCCACCCCCCCCCCCCCCCCCACAACAACC